>CAYFXY010000084.1:511-768 GCA_964347205.1 uncultured archaeon | reverse complement strand
CATCGGACGGGTAGTAACAATTGGACTTTGTACATAGTGAAGGAGATGACTGCGCGTATCAACGCGAAGCCCGAAGTTTGCAGAATAGAGTCCAAGGGCTTGTTTGGCCATCCCAGCCTCATAGGTATTTCGTGGTGATTGGTTGTGTTCTGCGAAGGGTACAAGACTTGCACATATTCCAAGGATTGTTTCTGGAACTAGTTCCAAATGGGTGTGTTCGGGTGTAATATCCCCAAGATTTAAGCCCACGACCGTAT
>CAYFXY010000084.1:0-501 GCA_964347205.1 uncultured archaeon | reverse complement strand
AGCAGAAAGACCAAGTATGATAGAAGGATCTACTTCTAAATGTGTATGTTCATTAGTAAGATTCTCAGGTCTCAATGCAATGTAGGTGTTTTCCTCTTCTTCTGCATCAAGATACTCAATGATTCCCGCTTTTACTAAATCATCCCAAGTGAGTTCTCGATTACGCACACGTTCAACATGCTGTTTTTCGAGGAGTGGAACACCATCTTTTATGATAATTAAGGGACGACGCACCCGTCCAGCATCCGAATTGATTTGGACCTCATTTGTGTCAGGATAGAACGCGATATTCACCTGATCACTGAACTCATTTCGTTGCCGGCGATCACGAAGCCGAGTCACTAAAAGCTCAGGTTGCGAATGATTGCCAACAAACCGTCCATTCAAATACACATAAGCTCCTTTTTTGGAGCCACTTGACTTGGTATCAATAGGTTGGACTTTCAACGACAAAAGAGCTTCTTCAACTTCCGCTTCATCCGACCCCACAGAGATGTAAGA
>CAYFXY010000083.1:3146-8475 GCA_964347205.1 uncultured archaeon | reverse complement strand
ACCAAATCGTCCTGCGTATTGTGGTCCCACCCGCATTTGGATCTTAGCTAAGAATTTTCGTTCAAACCATACCATCAGGTAAGCAGCTAGTGTAAGTGTAATGAAACCAGGGAATATTAATGCGCGAATTAGATCTGGAAGGTGGATTATTGTAAATGCGATTAAGCTAGCAATAATTTCAAAGATATTTGGCATCGCTTGCATCTGTTTCACCTATCTGTCTGCATCTACGGGCCAATAATCAAGGCTCATGTAATTGGTTGGCATATCCGCAAGGTGCCCGCCATTCAAAACATATGGGATAGCAAGCAAATTTCGAAAACTTGGTGTAGCAATTTTAAGACGATAAGGCTTGTTGGAGCCATCCGTAACCAGATAATGACAAAGTTCACCACGAGCCGCCTCAACGCGTGTAAAGGCCGATCCTTCTTTAACGCGTGTCGGAATTTTGACTCGGAATTCTCCTGTCGGTAAATCTTCAAGTGCTTGACGAATGATTGAAACACTATTACGCATTTCATCGAGCCGTACTAGACACCTTGCATACGAATCGCATTCATCATTAGTCGCGATAGGAACATCGAGTTTTTTGTATACATCATATGGTTCATCTATACGAATATCGGAGTCAATTCCTGAACCACGAAGAGTAGGTCCGACGACTCCAAGTCGTATTGCTTCATCAGGGGGTAACATCCCTGTACCTATGGCGCGATTTCGAAGGATTGAATTGTGAAAGAACATTCGCGAATGCTCATCAAAGCGCTTTTCAAGAAAGTTGAGAACTTCTCTTGTGCGATCTTCGAATCCTACGGGTACATCAAATCTTACTCCACCAGGCACTATTGCGAAATAGGAGATTCGGGAACCTGATATCCACTCCATTAAATCGATGACTGCTTCACGATCAGCAAAAGCCCACATAAAAGCCGTTGAGTGCCCAACAAAAATCCCAAAAATCGAGAGCCAATAGAGATGAGACATGATTCGACCAAGTTCACACATAATCACTCGCAGATATTGTGCTCGCTCAGGGGGAGTCACATCTAGTATTTTTTCCACAGCCAATACATAACCTAAAGCATGGTGATTCACGTCAGGGAGACAGACGCGTTCCAGCATTGGGATAATGTTAAGAAAAGTTCTGTTTTCTGCGCTCTTTTCAACACCCCTATGAACGTAGCCCGGATCTGGCTTTGCTTGAACTATTGTATCTCCATCGAGCTGAATCAAAAGGCGGAAATGACCTGAACCTGGATGTTGAGGTCCTACGCTTATTTCGAAGGGTTCATCGTTAACTTCTGTCAATCTTTTACCTCCTCAATTTTAGGTATTGGGAAATCCTTGCGAAGTGGCCAACCACCTTCCCAGTCTTCTGGTAACAGAAAGGGTCCTGGATTTGGGTGGTTACTGAATTCGATACCTAGTAGTTCATGAGCCTCCCGCTCCTGAAACTCGGCACTAGGCCATACATAAGCCAAGGTGTGAAGGCGAGGCTCATCTCGAGGAACTTCTGTTTTTAGTTCGACAACAAGTTGACGGTAGGTCTTTTCTTTTCGGGATACGATGTGGTAAATTACAGAGAAAATCCCTTGTTCAAGATCATCGACTCCTGACACCGATATCACTTGGTCAAATGCGAAATTATCACGTAATTGAATTGCTACTTCAAGAATTGTTAACGCGGGTACAGAGATAGCAATAAGTCCTTGTCTAACAACAACGACCTCATGAATATTCTGCGCGAGGTCTGAACCTAACGCTAGTGCGAACTCATAGTCGGTTTTGGTTGTCTTTTTCATTTAATTTACACTCGCGAATTTTGAATTTTTTGTTGGAGTTCAAGGATGCCATCAGCGAGAGTTTCTGGTCGGGGAGGACAACCGGGAACATATACGTCAACTGGAATGATTTTATCAACGCCTTGAACGACGCTGTATGAATCCCAAAATAAGCCACCGCTAATTGCGCAGGCAACCATGGCGACGAAGTATTTCGGGTCAGGCATTTGATCGTAAATCATCTTAACTCGGGTAGCCATCTTCCTCGTAACGGAACCTTCTATAAGCAATAAATCACATTGGCGAAGGGAACCCAATGGCATCATACCAAATCGTTCCAAGTCATAACGTGGTCCCATTCCTGCTCCGAACTCAACGCTGCAACAAGCAACAGTTAGATGAACTGGCCATAAAGCGTATTTACGCCCCCAATTTACGAGGTATCGGATAGGTCCTAGATTGGATAGAGCTGATGCAAGGCGACGCAATCTTCCTACTCGAATTGTGGCAGTTGGAGGATCCAAACCTCTTACATCACCTGCGACTTGACAAGGAGCTTTTTGTTTAGTTGGAGGATGATTATTTACCAAAGATCTCGTCTCCCAGACAAATATAAGGCCATTACCAGAGGGAATGCTAGGATGCCAATAAAAAATACAACGAACACAATAGACCCTGGAGGAAGAATTCCCAAGGTCAAAGCCCAGGCATAAAGAAAAATGGACGTTAGGTCAAAAAGCAGAAACATGAGGAGATAAGGATAATATTGCATGAAAAGACGGGTACGTCCTTTTCCCGTAGGAATTTGGCCACTTTCAAATGGCATAGCTTTACGTGGACTCGGGTTGCGAGGGCTAACAAAGTAGGACAGCACAAGGATTAAGACTGCAGAAAAAAGAATTGTACTGATAAAGATTCCAATAACAATCAGTTCTGGTAAAGGAAGAAATTGCACTGAATCACCGATAAATTTATTGAATTACGTTCTTGTTAAATGGCTTTTGTTTTTACAATCCTGATCAGTGTGCGGTTGGTGGGCTGGTTAGTGAAAGGGATGGGTATATGATACTTTGGGATAAAAAATACTAAAAATATATTAATTAACTCAATAACTATGCTAATTATTGGGCTCTAGCATTTTCATGGTAGTTTATCCAGTATACACAAAACAGTGTGGAGTGACGGGTAAACTCGATACCGTTCTAGTTTCCTTTTCTCATTTTAAAGCTGCAATACGATACTTTCGAAAAAGTTCAATATAGGTCCGCTAAAGATTCCAATAGCGATGATTGCTACTGCTACTGTCACTAACACAAAAACGAAGTGGAATGACTCTGAAGTATTTTGTGAATTTATCTGAATTATTGGTTCATCAAAATACATACGTTTGATTACCCATCCGTAATAGGAGAGAGAGAATGCGCTGTTCAAAATTCCTGCAATTGCAAGCCACAACAAATTTCCGTCAACGGCTGCAGTGAAAAGAACTAATTTACTAAAAAATCCATTGAGTGGAGGAACTCCCGCCAGGGCTAGAAGGATTACTGACAAGGTGAATGCAGTAACAGGTAGACGTCTACTAAGACCGCAAAAGGATTCGACGTCTGTGTTCGATAATGCAAACCCCACTGATGCTGTAGCGACAAATGCACCTGTTTTTGCAATGCCATCATTTAGCACATGGAATAGCAGGCCTTGTAGTCCCAAAGGCGATAGGACCGCTAACCCGATTAAAGTATATCCTGCTTGAGCTATGCCAGAGTATACAAGCATTCGGGACACACTCTTTTGCATAAGTGCTGCAACATTACCAAGGGTCATCGTGATTAAAGACAAAAAGGCTATGCTTAGTGATAGATTAAGTCGCGGAATGAATTGAAAGAATAGCATTAAAGGAATTAGTACTCGAACTGCTGCTGCGAAACCAGCTTTGTTTGATCCACCAGATAATAACGCTGTTACAGTTTGAGGAGCGCCTTCATAGGTATCTGGCATCCACATATGAAAGGGTACAATACCAATTTTGAATCCAAAACCAGCGGTTAATAGAATAACTCCAATGATTAAACTCAAATGAAAAATAGGGCTAATGGTGGGCAGTGCATTAACAATTGCTGAAAGCTGTGTTGAACCTGTTATTCCAAAGATCAAAGATATGCCAAATATAATCACTGCAGAGGATGCCACTCCAACGACAAGGTATTTCAAAGCAGCTTCTGTGCCCATTGGGCTATCTTTTCGTATGGAAACGAGCGTGTAGGTACTAATACCTATTAACTCCCACGCTGCGAATAGAATGATGAGATCAGCAGCTAAAGATACCAACATCATCCCAAGCAATGCTAGTGGAAGTAGTGAATAGTAAGCTTCCTGATTGGGATTGTCTTTAAGATATTTTATAGATGAAATTGTTACCCAATACCCAATTGCAATAAAGAGTATGACGAAAAACAGAGCAAAAGGATCCCAAGATAGAACATTTGAAAAAAGGTAAGTTCCACTCGGGGGTGGCCATCTGAACGGGAGGATTAGTAATAAAGTGGTTAAATTCGTCAGGAGCCAGTATGAAGTAATTTCACGCTTCAATAAGCGTTTACCAAGTCTATTAACTGCTGGGCTGATCATACCCAAGAAAGCGAAAATGGCGAATGGGATCAAAGGTTCGCTTAGAAGAGAGAGAAACCAATTGGCAATTTCGAGTATTTGCATTTAGGACCCTCCCGTTGGAAGCAATTGTAAACATGATGGAGTTATTCTATCTACCATCATCGCTGGATACAAACCCAAAAGAATAATGGGCAAAATTAGAAGGAATGCTCCTATAATTTCTACGCCCTTTGCACGTTTCATAGAGTTGCCCGCTAGGGGGGCACTCAAAATTGTCCGATCAATTGTCCAAATGAAATATGCTGAAACAATACCTGGTGATAAAACAACTATCGCCATTAATGGATAGACGGTGATTGTCCCGGTAATAATCATAAATTCACTAACAAAATTTGAAAGAAAAGGCATTCCCATGGCCGCAAAAGAACCAAAGACAAATAATCCAGATGTCCCTGGCATTTGGATTCCCATCCCTGCAAGTTTGTCAATAGCTCTGGTGCCAGCGTTTTCCTTAATAATCCCGGAAAGCAAAAATAGGAGTCCAATTGCACAAGCGTGGTTAAACATCTGAAACACAACACCAGAGATGCCCACTAGATTGCCTGAAAAAGTACCCAGCAGGACGAATCCCATGTGATTGATACTTGTTAGGGCAATCATTCGTTTCATGTCACGTTGAATGAAAGCCACAAAAGCGCCATAGAATATTGTTACGAGGGCTAATACCATGAAAATTAATGAGAAAGCTGCTGAAACTTCTCCGAACAAGGTTAAATTGATTCGGAGAAATCCATAACCTCCCATCTTTAACAGGACTCCCGCAAGGAGCACACTGATTGGGGCTGGTGCTTCCACATGCGCATCTGGGAGCCAGGTATGTAAGGGAACAACTGGAAGTTTTATGGCAAAGCCTAGAAAAGTCATGATCATTGCAGTGAATT
>CAYFXY010000083.1:0-3038 GCA_964347205.1 uncultured archaeon | reverse complement strand
ATTGGAATAAGGACTAGCTCCCAAAATATGAAAAAGACAGCCAAATTGAGTGAAATAAAAACGCCAATCAAACCTACTTCGAGAAGTAATAAAGTGCCATAATATTCCGAGATATATGATTTTATTACTGTAACAGATCCGATGGCTGCAACCATGGTTAATAGAGTTGTTGCTAGAAGAAGTGGAAAGCTGATTCCATCAATTCCAAGTTGAAAAGTAATTCCAATGGTCTCTGCCCACGATATATTTTCTATAAATGAAAAACCAATTTGGGAGGGATTAAACCATAACCAAAGAAATCCTGTGAATACAAATAACGTCGTAGTAAATCCTATTCCGAGAATCTTAGCAATCTTTGGATTATATCTTCCAATAGTGTAAGCTAGCAGCGAACCGGCTAATGCTCCAAGTAAAAGCCATGTTAAAGGTGATAGTATCAGCAATGTTTCGACCTCATATCAAAAATTGAGCTATTATGAAAATGATGAAGGCAATAATTCCAATAATAAAAGCAACAACATAATTTTCGACAATTCCCGTTTGTAGTTTTCGAAATATGTTGGAAGCTTTTTTACCCAATAAAGCAATGGAATTGATTGCTCCATCAACTACCCTTTCGTCGAAGAATTGGCTTGCTTTTGAGGAAAGAATTGCTAATCTAGCAAGAAGCGTATTTATTCGTTCAAACCCGCGATTTTCAAGGTATTGATTGGCGCCTCTGCTTCCTTCGATGGCTCTGGGAGAGAAGACATAATGTGAACGGTCAATTGCACCAATCTCAATCTTGGTGAAGAGAGCATTAAAAAGCCAAAGGGAACCTTTGACAAAAATTTTGTAATAGAGAGCGTCAAAATAATAACCGTTACTCCAAATCTTTTGAACACCATTTGTAAATCGATTCCTACTGATTGCTTCGGGTGAGGGTCTACGAGCTACATATACAAGTAACACAGGAAATGCGCCAATTAATAGAGCTGACGATGATAGAAGAATGGGAACTAATTCGAATTCAAATAGGTGCTCGGTTTGAAGAAATACTCCTAATAAACCAGATGGTATGAGGAATCCAGAGATACAAACAGCACCTGCTAGAATAACAAGCGGAATAGTCATCGACTTGGGGCTTTCATGAACTTTCTGAACTAGTCTATCCGATCTTGGAACACCTAAAAATACTAATATCAGCCAGCGAAAACTGTAGGCTACAGTAAAGACTGAGGCGAGCCACACAAGCATTAATGGAATGTAGGCTTCTATATGCCATACTGCCGCAAAGATGAGATCTTTACTCCAAAAGCCGTTAAAGGGAGGAACTCCTGACAAAGCCAGTATTCCAATTATACTTGCGGCGAAAGTGATTGGCATTTTTTGCCGAAGGCCACCCATTTGAGTGATGTCAGAAGTTCCTATGGCGTGTAAAACAGAACCAGCACAGAGAAAGAGAAGCGCTTTAAATAGTGCATGACTCAGTACATGAGCCTGACCAGCAAACCAGCCAAATGAAGATCCAATGCCTAGCCCAGTTAAAATCAGGCCTAATTGACTTATTGTTGAATAGGCAAAAACGCGTTTTAAGTCGGTTGAGACCAAAGCCATAGTCGCAGTAAGAAGTGCAGTAATTGCACCTACATAAATGGCTGTTGTAAGCCAGATTTCGATGTTTTGGAAGATAACAAAGGTGCGACTAACTAGGTAGATGCCTGCTTTCACCATTGTTGCAGCGTGAATTAGTGCGCTAACCGTACTGGGACCTTCCATCGCATCTGGTAGCCAGACGTGAAATGGAACTTGAGCTGATTTGCCCATTGCGCCTCCTAATGTAAGAAGAGAAACTAGGCTCAATGATTGTAATCCAATTTGCCCAAGCTGCACTGCGTCCTGCAAATATAAGAAATCGAAGGAGCCGGTCAGGGTGAACAGGAAAATGATACTAATTAATAATGAAATGTCGCCTATTCGGGTGACAACGAATGCCTTCATTCCTGCGCGTGCCGCGGAGGTCTTCTGATACCAGAAGCCTATGAGGGCATAGGAACATACGCCAACTACTTCCCAAAAAATAAAGAGTTGAAGAAAGTTGTCAGCAAGAACAAGCCCAACCATGGCTCCAATAAAAAGTAAAATCAAGGCATAATAGCGGGTTTGGGCTTTGTCTTGATGCATATATCCAATCGAGTAGAAGATAATTAGCAAGCCTATCATTACTGCTATATTGGCCATAAATACGCTCAAGGGATCTGCTAACACTCCGATGAATAAACCGGGTGGTGATGGTGGAGAAATCGGTTGGATAAGGGAAATTGGTATCCAAAGATATTGTTCGCGAATTGGAGTTGTAAGATAGAAAATATCAGGAATTATTGATAAAGAAAACAGTGCTGTGATTATGCCAAAAACAACAGCTAATGTTTTTGGTAACTTCTGATTTAGATTCCCAGTAATGGCAATTATTACAGCTCCTATGATAGGTGTGATCCATACTAACCAAAGAGCAAAAGGGAACATTCATGGACCTCCTAAGAGCGTAAGCATTAGTTGCTGTGCAAAAGGGTAAATGATTTGTAAAATAAGCCAGGGGAAGATTCCAAGAAAAACGACTAGAAACGCTACCAGAAGCATAGGTCCTGTCATTATGGTTGGTGATTCTTGAACATCCTCGAAAAGGCGGGGAATACCTTCAGGTGGAATTTCAAGCCCCTTGTTGTATCGTTCAAAAAGTTCATCCAGTGCTTTTGAGGGCGGTCCGAAGAACATGCGTCGGATTGTCCATAGATAATAAGCTGCTGTTAAAGCAGTTGAACCAATTCCTATTACTCCTATAATGATGAACCATGGATTAAGGCTGCTCGCCTGAAAGACTCCTAAGAAAATGAGAACTTCACTAGCGAAGGTTCCCATTGGAGGTGTTCCAGCTATAGCTAATGCACCAACAAGACTGATTGTTGCTGTTACAGGCATCTTTATGGCGACTCCACCTAATTTGTCGATATATTTGGTTCCTGCTGAGTGAACCAATGACCCTGCACAATACAATAGAA
>CAYFXY010000082.1:4601-8719 GCA_964347205.1 uncultured archaeon | reverse complement strand
ATGCTTGATTTTTGCAAGCATTAATAACCGCGTTGTTTTGTTTTTCAAGTAATACTTGTTGAAACTTTAGGCGAATACTTTTGGACAAACTCCGCCAATCCATCGAGTTATTAATCACCAATC
Organism: uncultured archaeon; assembly: GCA_964347205.1. Taxonomy (GTDB): domain Archaea; phylum Asgardarchaeota; class Hermodarchaeia; order Hermodarchaeales; family Hermodarchaeaceae; genus Hermodarchaeum. Next base: position 8,596 of record CAYFXY010000082.1, on the reverse strand, counting down.
ACTCAACCATTGCAGGAGGTACTACGAATAACGATTGATGATGTGGATATTCGGAACGCCAAGTCAGAGGATGTTCAAGGTATCGTCGAGATTTGGATAGAATCTGCTCGCTACCATGGTGATTTAGATCCCAGATTAGAAATGAATGTGGATGCCCGTCAACCTATAGTAGAATTTCATGAAAAACAACTGATTGCAGACAATACCCTCTTCCTGGTTGCTGTCGTAAAGAAACAGATTGTGGGATATATACTTGCCCGAGTTATTCAGACACCGCCTTTTCATCCGCGACCCGCGATTGGATTTATTGATGGGATTGCCGTATCCTCTACATTTCGCCGTCAAGGAATTGGTTCACAGCTCTATGATGCTGCAATTGAATGGTTCAAAGCTCAAAATATCAATCGCATTCAAACCACGGTGGCTGAGAAAAATCCTCAAGCACGCTTCTTCTGGCGGCGGAAGGGATATTCTGAGCTTGTTCAGAGACTTAATCTGGATTTGAAGAATTGTTAATAACCCCGCGTTACATCAACGACATTTAGAAAATCAGTTCGACCACGGGCAAAGCGCCTAATGTTCTCAATGACTACATTCCAGCGATCAAGATCGTCGAAGGGAGAGGCTGCTCGATGTGGAGATAACACGATATTATCGAGTGTATGAAACGGCTGCTCATAAGGGAATTTACGGCCCTTCTTATCTTGTTCGGGTTGATAAGTATACCAAACATCTATCGCAGCACCAGCAATGAGGTTTTGGTGAAGCACCTGATACAACGCTGCTTGGTCAATTACGGCACCACGACTGACATTTACGACGACACCATCCGGCCCTAATCGTTTCAATTCGGTGACCCCAAGTAGACCTTCACTTTCAGAAGTTAACGGGATCGCAACAAGGAGCGTGTCAACGATATCGAGGAACTTGGCCAATTGGGCAGGCAAAAATCTCTTAGCGGGGGTAGGAAGTTTATTTGCTGTCTTATCGCGAAGTCAACGTCAAAACCTGAGAGGAACCGGTGAACTTTTTGATTAATTGCACCGTACCCTAAGAGTCCGATGGTTCTTCCGCGTAATGGCATTGTTTTTGCATCTGCTTCACCCTTCCGCCACTCTCCGTTTGCCATCCAGTTATGATGTGGAATAATTTTGTTGAGGAGCGCGAGGAGGAGACTGACAGTGTGTTGTGCGACGAAGTAGGAGTTCTCATGATCATTCACTAACACGACGTTTCGTTCACGACCTTTTGTTCTGAACCACTCAAGAAGGTGTTGAACCCCGGCTCCTGGAAAAATAAAAAGTTTCAGTTGTTGAGCATTATCAAGTAGTTCTGGACTGGGTCGCCAGCCAACAATAATTTGAGCGGTTGGGGCGAATTTACGGAACTCAGATTCTTCGGCTTTTTCAGGAAAGATTAGATTGATTTCGTCTAGTTTAGCTAAGCGTTCTTGAAGATGGGTTTGCAGACTTTCTGTCATCTCTAAAATGAAAAGCACATTGACTGGATTCATTGTCATTCACTCATCGAATATTTTTAGATTACTCAGTGATATGCATTTTCTTTTCCTGCTTTTGCGCGCGGTATAGAAGAAATACCAAAGACATTGGGAGAGGTGCAGTGAAGATGACGAAAACTAACGGAAAAGAGGGATTGATTGCATAACCAAATCCTCCCAATAAAGGTGAAATCGGAGTTAGAAGGCGGCTTGAAAATGAAAAGACAGCAAAAGCATTGGGCAATTGATCGGGAATAAGGTATTGGGAAAACAGAGCCATGAGTAATAAGCTTAACCGAGATCCAACACCCAGCACAGCATAAGCAACAGGAAGAAAGAAAATCGTTGGAGAGAACAATATGATTCCAAAAAATGTGAAATCACAGGCAACCGTCAAAGCAATGAACCCGCTGAATCCCCAACGATCAGCAGCTGCTCCAATTAGTGGACCGCTGAGAAGAACAGTAAGGTGAAGGACAGCAGTTAAAGCACCAATTTGGCTTTCAATTAAGCCAAATCTATCATAGAGGTAAAGAGGCAAGAAATACCCAGCGATGGTATACACCCCTATCACCACACCGATGAGCACCGTTGAGAATTGGAAAACCTTGTTAGAAAAGAAGTCACGGCTCCAAACGTGCTTTTTGTCCTCTACATGACGTTGAACCGAAGATAAAGGGACAATGAACAAAGTACTGATTCCAAAGATTAGAGCCGCAAGTTGAAACATTAAAGGATAGCCAAACTGTGTAATTAACCAGCCCCCGAATACCGGTCCGAAAATACCACCAATTCCTCCTATGGCACCAAACGCATTGTAGGCTAAACCGCTTCGTTTGCCACCCGTAAGATAGCTGATATAACTCCCTAATGGAGCCGACGCAATCATTGATATCCCCTCGATTGCAGCCGCAGGAAGAGTCCAATGCCAGCTCGGAGCCCACAAATAGAAAAGAGGACTAACGACCATGATCCCCCAAGATAAGAGGAACACGGCTTTTTCCCCAAAGCGCGCAGTTAACGGCCCTCCAATGATAACAGCAAACAGCCCGCAAATCGAAAAGACAGTATAAAATAAACCGACTTCAACAGGGTTAGCCCCAAGAACACGAATGTAGAGACCAGCAAAATTTAGGTAGAGGTTGAGGGCAAAATACCAAAGTAATTCCCCGAGAATTAAAAAACTGTAATTTCGACGCGGATGTGTAATAACTGGTAACACATCGGACATGAAGACCCCAACCGCGAAGAGCGGATTTTCTGTTATGGACTAGGCACTGATCAGTTACTAATAATTTGATTAATGGACCAAAAAAGAATATCATTCACCCGTTGCGCGTCCACAACGAGTGAACGATACTGGGGGAATCACACATCCCCAGAGTAATCATAGAGTAATTTATGGCATCCCTTCGTTTCTACCATTTCGAGCCACGCCGGGACGTCATGATCTTGTATGCTCGGCGATAACCAACTGAGGGGTGTGGATTACGACAGCCAAGAGCTGCCCGTTCTCCGACAGTGACCCTGTCGAAGTGTACTTTCTCACCTTTTTTCTTAAAGAGTGCCACTTTTTTTCACCAATCTTTGGTTTGGCGCTACAAGAAAGGGATAGGGCGTCTGACACATATATTCACGGGAGCCAACAAGTTGCCAAATTAGCCCCAGAAATGCAAAAATCGGGTCAAAGCCGAACCAGCGAGTTCACTTTTTCTCTAATCAGATTTGGAAGCTGAGTGCAGTCACATCTTGTGACCTCTGAAAGTGAGCCTCAAAGGTGAGTCCGCCTTATATATCGCCCAGACTAGTGCTTTCTTCGGTGTCAAAAAAATGTACAATCACACTAACCTTGAAAGCACGAAAAAGGGCAATGGGCAAACTACACGATGGATAAAGGAATTTAATAGCGTCTTATTATGTTATGGCCATCAGAAAAGGATGCATGAATGAGGGATCAAGCTTTGGGGATTTCGTTAAATTATTTTCGCGATTTTTTCCGTTGTTTTGCGGGTTTCGGTAAGACCCCGGGGTTAAAGGCAGATGGGCTTCCTGCAAAGCCTTGCGATGTACGGTCATGAGCTATGAAATTGGAATCCTGATTCTGGTCATTTTGCAGAGAAAGTGCCTTTTTCTGCTTGAGAAGCCATTGACTCCAAGACGGTTCAACCCGGGGTTTTTCTTTTTTCGGGTTTTTCCTGCCCATATACCATCCCAGGATTATATTCCAAGATACAGTATAATAAAGCCTCTCATGGTGATATATTGATATGAGGACAGGTGTAAACCCCATGTCGGAACATTATCAGTCATGCCATTTATGTGATAACCCCAGCGAGTTCCAGTGTATGAGTTGTGGACACGCGACTTGTGGAAACGATGTGAGAATCCGAGCTGTGTGTACCAAGTGCCAAACATCACGCCACCATAAGTATACAATTCATCAAGCATTCGGTGAGAACGTCGATGCAATTGCAGAGATGGTGTTACGATTTTGGGG
>CAYFXY010000082.1:0-4560 GCA_964347205.1 uncultured archaeon | reverse complement strand
TTCCTATACGAATTTTCGCGAGGATGCCGTATTAATTGTTGCACTAGGTATTCTCCCCCAATACCAAGGGTGTGGAATCGGGAGCAAGTTAATTGCACAGGTTACAGAGTATGTAAAAGCCCATGGAAAACACCAATTGTACGTGGTTACCTCGAATGATAATCTACCCGCCCTCGCATTCTATCAACAACTCGGATTTCAATTGTATGAAGTAATTCCGGATGTGATTGCCCGTAAACTTGGTGGAATACAATTAGGTATTGCTAATATTCCGATTCGTGATGAACTCCGACTCCGTAAAACCATCAGCTAGATATCATTTTGAGCCAACAAATTTCGTGAAAAGATTCTCTTCAAATAACGGATTCATTCCTCAGTGATTTTTTCCTAGTTGGTACTCGTTTGTTGCAGGAGTCTTTTGGTCAATATTCTACCAGCAGGATTTCATCCTATTTTCCGGAAGAAACTCTAATGGGATTACGACTTGTCGAGGTCTTAACCAAGATGAGTTACAAACACACCATTCATTACCATTACTAGGTCATCGAGGGCGGTTCCTGGCTCTAATAGAATGCCATTCATCCAGTTTTCATCACGTTGAATATAGTTTGGATCAAATGGATTGACAGTATCTGGAGTCCCGGTGTATGTGCCATTAAGGAAGATAATGTGACCTTTCGGGCTTTGAAGGGTGAACAGTTGAATCCATGTACCATCGGTATAGAGAATATCAAGACCAAACCCAACTGAATAGAATAAGTCAGAGAGTGAATCTTGAGATAAGACAGTTAATTCGAGCCCCGTATAGATTGCGTTGTTGATGGATTCGACTTCAGCGATAGTTGTTAAGAAATATTCCTCATAGAATGTAATGTTAGAAGGTATGGTGTCATTAAGGAAGGTTGCTGAAACAATCCATGCGCCAGTCGAATTGGCCACAAAGAGGGCTGACATTAATTCGGGATACACAATATCTGTGCTATTTCCCATGATCTGAACGGCTAAGATATCAGTTTCCTTGTCATTCATGAAAGTTGAAAGCGTCGCACCAGAAATCCCCCCATTTGATGAGGGACTTGGAGCAAATAAACTGAAGAGAAAGGGAGAAGCAAGAAGTACTCCCGCTATTATAGGAATTACTAACAAAGCGAACCATTTCCGGTTCATTACACCCACCATTATTGAACGGTTCACAGTCTCTTAGGGGAGGTGGGTATATTATTCTACAGTTTTGAACAACTAGAAAATTCTGTAAATGAAAAGCCCATCGGCGTTCACCGATTCAATAGAAGTACCCAGCAATTAAACTGGTTTTTCTAGCTTATTTCGGTGTGAAGGGGGATCCATATTTTCCAGCAAATGCGATTTCTTCTAAGGGTCGCCGTGGTCGAGAGCCAGGATCTTCATCGGGAACACCAAGGGCAACGAATACCACTATGTCAGCATTCTCAGGTATTGCCAGTTTGGATTTGACCTCTTGGATGAATTCGGGAGGACGGGATTCATACGCTGCAATCCAACAAGTTCCATACCCCAGGGCAGTTGCTGCGAGGACTAAATGTTCTGTCGCGATCATCGGATCTTGGACATGCCAGCGAGCACGATTCCCAGGGCAACACGAGGTCTGTTGTTCTCCTAATACGACAATAATCGCATTTGCGTTGGCAATGAATCGTTGTTGCGGAGGCTGGGCAAGGAACGCTATGGTTTGAGGATCTTTAACTACGATGAATCGCCATGACTGACTATTATTTGTGGATGGGGCTAAACGGGCCGCATCAAGGATTTTGGCTAAATCGGTTTCTGGTATATCATAGGGCTTATATCGACGGATGCTTCTCCGTTTTTGAAGAACTTGGAAGAATCCCGTGGTAGGTTCAAGAGAAACTGCTGGTTTCGACTCCTGAATATCAGATTCGATTTTTTGCATATTCTCACATCACTTGAGTTTTTTCTTCAAAACATTACATGTGCTCGACGGCTATCGCCGGCTATACATTACTGAATTGGCAAAATTTTCTTCAGAGTTGGAAATTCGAGATTTAGGACAACAAAGTTTTATCCATCTTTTTTTCGTAGTCATTGGTATCGACCTCCTATTTATTGGATGTCCGATACCTACTATCGGGTGTCCTATATTTAAATGTATTGGGTACCCGATATTTTATTTGTGATCAACCACTGAAAAATATGAGCCACGCATCCTAAGATGCGGCGAGGAGCGCCGACTACATCCACTATTCTGGGGTTTGGCTGGCTTGGATGATTTCATGGAATACTCGATAGAAATAGCGGGTCGCGACATCGAGCCCGGATCGCCCTTCCTCAGTTAGCGTATAGATCACTTGGCGCCCATCTCGCTCCCCGTTAATCAGGTTCTTTTGGGTGAGTTCTTTGAGGGCAGGGTAAATTGTACCTGGCGTTGGTTTACTTCCGCGTCGGAGCCCAATTTGCTCAGCAAGCTCTTGACCATTCATAGGTCGTTTACTAAGTTCCCACAGAATTTGAAACGAAAGCATGCCACGCATGTCACAACAGTCGGGTGGGCAGCATTCTTCGAGTTCTTTTTGCTCAGTCATAATATTTATTGGGTACCCGATACATTTAAATGTGTCCGTTTTCTTATCAAGACAAACATATTGGGTAACCAATATAAAGTGATTAGAAATGACAGAAACGAAACGAATAACCGAAATGAATGACGAAGAAATCAAAGAAGAAGTCCGGAAAGCCTATACAAAAATGGCTCAACCCTCCGGATCCTGCTGTGGATCCAGCACTCGAGGTGATTACGCAAAATCCCTAGGCTACACCGTGGAAGACCTTCCTGAATCAGTAACCGATTCGTTTGCCGGCTGTGGCAACCCCACAGCACTTGCAGGACTGAAAGAAGGCGAAGTTGTTTTGGATCTCGGTAGCGGTGCTGGATTAGACGTGTTCATGGCTGCCCGACAAGTTGGACCAACCGGCCACGTCATTGGCGTTGACATGACCGAAGCCATGATCAACAAAGCAAAGGAAAACGCTGAGAAACTGGAAGCGACCAACGTAGAATTCCGGTATGGCGACATTGAAGCCCTTCCAGTGGACAACGAGTCAGTCGACGTAATCATTAGTAATTGCGTCATCAACCTGTCCCCCGATAAAGCCAAAGTGTTTCGTGAAGCCTTTCGAGTACTTCGCCCTGGTGGACGTATGCTAATTTCAGATATTGTCTTGGAAAGTTCTCTCCCTCAAGAAGTTCGGGATCAAGTGGCATCGTACACTGGCTGCCTAGGCGGAGCGATCCTCAAAAAGGCATACCTTCAACACATCCAAGATGCCGGATTTACTAATGTCAGAATTGTCAGTGAAGCCTCATTCAACGTAGCCACGAGCGCAAAAATTGAAGCCTTCAAACCCAAAACGTAACCCCACAAAGCCCAGAGTTCCTACTGAGTCAAGCCAGCCTTCAAGAGTCATTATCAGGGGGTAAATATCTGTGACCCTGCAGACCCTAAGGAAAGAAGTCTTTGAAAAAAACATGTTCAGCCCACTTCCCATCGCATTAGTGGGAGCCTTGGTCAATAATAAGCCCAACTTTCTTGTCATCGGGTATATGTGTCCCTTTGACTTCGGTCGATATCTGTTCTTCAGTTTGTATAAGAACCGCTATACCCGAATTGGGATCCACGAACATCAAACATTCAGTGTAAACGTTCCCTCTGAAGACCTTATCGAACAGGTCGATATTTGTGGAAGCAAGTCCGGACGTGACTACGACAAGAGCACCCTTTTTGAGACATTTTACGGTGAATTGCAGACCGCACCAATGATTCAGCAATGCCCCATCAATATAGAATGTGAAGTCGCCGAAATCTTAGATTATGAACAAAACGATGGCATCATTGGACGCGTCGTCAAATCCTATGTCACCCCCGAATACCTTACTGATGGGAAACTCGATATGCGGAAAGTCCACCCCATCATTTGGGCCACTGGGGGTGACTTTCACTATTACCAGCTTGGAACCCGCATTCACACAGACTAACTGTAACCCATTGATAATCCAGGCAAACCTCGATACGGGCACGTACAACCTTCCCCAATCCCATTTCCAGTTCTTGCATCAGAACTGTTCACTACTTCTGGAAATGAGATCTTCGAAAGTGCCAATTCAATCAGGAAATGCATGATAACGTTACACAAGGATCTATCAAAAACCAAACAGAACACACCATGAACTCACAAAAGGTTAGACGTAGCATCTAAATTTCACAGAACCACAACAATAATTTCTTTAAGACGAATGATTCCATTTAATGTGGGAATGGACGTGCAAAAGACGCCGCGAGCTAGTTCAGAAAGTCTCTACCTTCAAGCTTTCATCTTATGTGCCTTGGGCTGCCTCCTTATCGGAATGGCCATAGCCTTTCCTTTTTCCTACTACCGACACCTTCATTTGCCATATGCAGCTACTCGAATGTATTACGTTGAACGCGCAGAAAGCCAAGTTTCCAACACCACACCCAGTTTCTCTCGATCTTTCCCATGGTATAATTTGGATGCAGTTGAAATCCG
>CAYFXY010000081.1:8249-8903 GCA_964347205.1 uncultured archaeon | reverse complement strand
CGAGTTTTTGGGCGACGGTGGGTCCGACGCCATCGATTTTTTCAAGTTCTGAGGGCATGGTTCTTCCTTCCGAAGGGTCATGCTTGGGGTTGGATTGTTTGCGTGGGGAGACCTCGCTGAAAGTATTCGGGGATTGGGGGATGGCGAGGTCCTGCTTGGTTGTGTGTACGGTGTCCCCTATTATAGCTACTGGTGTTATAACGGGTCGTATCCAACCCACGTGGTTCTCTTCACCGGTTCTTTAGTGGGGCTTTATAATCCTTTGACCCCCCTCAGGCAAAGTGAAAAAACGCTCGCTTTGGGGTTCAGGAGTTCCTGAGTGTGGCTAGCCCTAGGTCTTGGAGGGCGGAGGTGGTGGGGTGGCCTTTGCTGTCACAGCCTCGTTTTGCATAGAATTCGGTGAGCGACGCTTCAAAGTCTTTTTGGCTGATGAAGGCCGTATAGCCTTTGGTCGGTCCATCGGGAATGGGCTCATTCATCAATCGGTGTGGTAACACATCGTAGTGACGGGGTGGGTGGTCATATTCCCGAATATTGAACATGCGGGCAAGCATCCAGATACGGTGCGCAATTTCTTGAACGGAATCGAGTGTGGCTGAAATACCTGTTGTGGTTCCCTTTACTGGGGGTACGTTTATTCAAATTAAGTAGATT
>CAYFXY010000081.1:6118-8239 GCA_964347205.1 uncultured archaeon | reverse complement strand
TGAAATACCTGTTGTGGTGCCAAAGAGTGTGACACAGTCTTCGAGGGTGAGTCGTGGGGAAATTGAGTGGGTGAAATGGCAGATTACGAGGGAGTCTTTGAGGATCTTTAAATTCTGTTGTTCAATGAGCGAGTCCAAGAGGGGGAGTGCACTACTCTCAGGGGGTTTTGTCGTTGAGGCCCAACCCCGCAAATGGCTCGCACCGGCCGCAGCGGTTACGTAACTAAGTCCTAAAGCAAGTTTTCCCCTTGGATCCCACGCAGGATATTCCAGCCCCTTTGTCTGAATTGCGAAGAGTTCTGCATCCCTGCCTACTTCTTGAGCCAACTGTCGAACCCCCTTCGCAAGCTGGTCACCAATTCCTTTACGATTGGCAATGCTGGGTATCAGTTTCAATAGCCCTTGAGCATCACCAAAGGAGATTCCAGCCTTCTTCATATCCTCCGGAAGAAGATTTCTTTGGGTAAGCTCCATAAAAAACCCGATTACGTTCCCGGTACTAATTGTATCTAAGCCCATTTCATTACAGATATGGTTGGCTTGAACAACAGCCATGAGGTCATCGATACCCAAATCGCCTCCCATTAAACCTAAGGTTTCATATTCAGGAAGTGCAATTTTACCAGTTCGCTCAATTGGAGCCCAAGAATATTTCTGATCTCTAAGTGTCCACGCACAACTAATGACACATCCCTCGCAGGGCGTGCGGCGTTTTTGTTTCGCAAACAATGATTCGAGGGCTTCATCGGAGATTTTTGAATGCGGCTCAAAGTATGCGCTTTGAAAGTTCCTTGTAGGAAACATTCCAATTTTATTTGCATAATCAACTAACCATGAGGTCCCATAAAAGTGGAGTGAGTGGCCTCGCTTCTTTGCTTTCTTAGCTCGCTGTCCTAATTGTATAACCAGCTCTCGTTCTTTGTCAGAGTCAGGTATCGGAATTCCCACGCGAGGTCCACGTATGGCAATCGCTTTCAGGTTCTTTGCACCAAACACAGCCCCTAAACCTCCGCGTCCCAAATTTCGAAAGTAATTATGAGTCAAACAGGCAAAGCGAACACGTTTTTCACCCGCAGGTCCTGTAGAAAGAACCCTTATTTTGGGATCCTTTTTTCTGAGTTCCAGTTCAGTTTCATGGGTTGTTTTGCCCCAAAGATCTGACGCATTGTGAATATCTAGATCATTTTCGCTAATCTGAACCCAAACAGGATTCTCAGCCTCTCCTTGGATGACAAGTAAATCATATCCAGCTCGTTTTAACTCGGGACCAAGATAACCACCAATCCCACTATCAATGTAGAGCCCTGTGAGGGGGCTTTTAGAAACCGCCGTACATCGTCCGGTTATGGGAATGCGTGTTCCTTGAAGGGGTCCAGCAGCTAAATAGAACTTATTTTCTGATCCAAGGGGATCGGCTCGGGGTCGAACTTCCTTAAATAGAAAATAGGTTCCTAACCCCTTACCGCCGAGGAATCGGTGAAGTATCTTTACAGGTATCCGTTCTTCACTTATCTGGCAATAATTAATGTCAATGCGAACAATTTTAGCTGTCCATCCAAACACTAACATCACACCCTTTTTCCATTGTCATAAGATAAGATAGAATTAAATCTTGACCTATCAAAATAGTTTCACGAACTCATTGCTTTGTAAATTTAAGTTATTTGAAAATAAAATAATGAATTCAATGTTTCGAAATTCTCTGTTTTGTATTGAGTTCTCGCTCTGAGATTATTTTCTATGCTGGTGAGGATGTTTTCAGCTAGGTGGATTCCCCAATGGCAAGGGATTTAAGGAATAAGCATCTTTTTTCTTGCGTATCGTAGCAGAAGCTACGATTCGGAAAAACGCCAAGAGGTTTGAAACCAAATTGGAGCGAAAACGCATATTTCAGTTACTTGCAGTACTCCTCTTCGTTGGTCTGCTGCCAATCTTCTTTTACCCCTCTGGTGAACTACCTGTTGTCGAAGCGGCTCCGGTTCAAGATGACTTTGATCCTAGAGGCCCTTGGGCTGACCGGGTAATCTTTCACGTTATCACAGGGCAAGATGTACAGGTGGCTGCCTTGATCCAAGGCGACATTGACCATCTTGCTGACAACGTTGATGCTGCCTACATCGA
>CAYFXY010000081.1:5259-6108 GCA_964347205.1 uncultured archaeon | reverse complement strand
TCCGAACGTCGAGGTGACCCAAAGTGGGCGTCTCGGTTTTGGTCACATGTCTATCAACTGCCAACGGTATCCTTATACCATCCCCGCGTTACGGCGTGCGATCGCTTTAAGTATTGATAAGTATGAAGTCGCCACGATCATGTGGGGTGGACTTGGCTTCGCCCTTGACTCACCGATTCCTGAACTCGCAGGGGTTTGGCATAACAATGCTACAACTCCGAGCTATAAGGAACCCCAAGTAGAAACCGCTAAGCAAGTTCTTGCTGATGCCGGATTCGTAGATTTGAACGGTGACGGGTACGTCGAAGCCCCGAATGGTGAATCCTTTCTGATGCGACCGATGTTCTCAATTGAAGCTCCCCAATGGGGCGCGGCAATGACATCTCAGGCAGTCTATTGGGATGAGGCAGGTATTCCCGTTGAAGCGTTACCAATCTCCTTCAACACCTTGCTTGACATCGTCTACACCCTTCCTCGCAACTATGATGCGGCACTTTACGCCTATGGTGTGAGTCCTAATCCACTGATTCTTCAGAACTGGGTAACTGATCAAATCGGTAACCCTGAAGGAAACCACCTGAACTGGGCTAACGATACCTTTGACAACTTTGTCGACATTATGATGACCTCGCCAGACTATGATGAGGTTCTTGATGCAGCCCTTGCTGCACAACAAACCTTTGTGGAGAATGCCCCAATGATCGTGTTGTACAGCAACTGGGAAGTCAACGCTCACCGAACTGACAAATGGGAAGGCCAGGTTATTATCCCTGGTTGGGGTACAGCAGGCATGAACCGCTGGACTCCCCGTATTGTCAAACTTAAAGAAGGACAGCCCGAACGTGATCC
>CAYFXY010000081.1:4351-5249 GCA_964347205.1 uncultured archaeon | reverse complement strand
TGGAGGTACATTCAATACACTCATTGCTGCAGCTATGGATTCACAGAATCCATTGACCTCAACAAGTGTCTATGGGGCATACCCCTTAGCCCAAATTTATCCATCGCTTACGAGCCTTAACCATCCCTATGACCACACCCCCTTCCCCGAAGGTGGTGGTCTCGCCTATGATTGGACCATTACTGAGCTCGCAGATGGCCTACAAATGGACTTCACCCTTTATGGGGCCGATGGCTTAGATGATCCAGATCATCCCGCTGCTTATTGGCATGATATGGGCGGCGAATTCGACGGTGTTGTCACTGCCCACGATGTAGAATTCACGTACAACTATATCAGGGACTTTGGTATCCCCGGCTATGCCACTTCCATATCCTACCTGAACTCCTGTACAGCCATTGATGACTTTCATGTGCGAATTGTCTCGAACGGAAAGAGCTATTGGGCTTTTGATATCCTCCGTGGATGGACGATTCTTCCAGAGCACATTTGGGCTGGTATTGTGACTCCCACAACCTTCTCCAACCCAGCACCTATTGGCTTCGGGCCATACAAGTGGTACCGGCGTGTTGAAGGTGAATACGTTGAGATGGAATTCTGGGAAAGGTTCCATCTAGGTGTTCCTGGTCATGCTGCTGGAGTCGAAGCTCCTCCAAGCTATCTCCCAATCTACATTGCTGTGGGCGCGTTAGTCATTGTTGTAGTCCTTCTAGGCAGTTTCTGGTATCTCCGGAAGAAGTAGACATCTCGACTTCATAATAGGTGCCACAATGGCACCTATCCATCTCTTTTTTTTGGATCTGTTCAATGGTTGATGATTCTCCTGAATTTCTGGCTGCATTCAGGAACTTGCCACTTTCGGCAAGATTATAACTCGTTTAGTTGAGGATGCTTCTAT
>CAYFXY010000081.1:3164-4341 GCA_964347205.1 uncultured archaeon | reverse complement strand
CCATGGCTGAAGCTAAAACTACAAATTTTGGAAAAGATGGTCCATATGAAGGACCGTTGGAATCAATGTTTTCGTGGGGAAATCGATTACGCTATTTGTATTCACCTTTTCTGTCTATGTTATTCTCCTTGTTTATCACAGCAATTGTGATTATTTCCAATCCCTATCTCGAAGTCGGGATTTTCCCACCCACAATAAATCTATTTGAAAGTCTTATTGTGCTTCTTATAATTGCGGTAACGGGCGGTCTGGCTACTTTTGCCACCTTTCTCATCTTTCAGCGAGGAAGTGAAAAGTTGCATCGCGTTATTATTGCAGCTTTTGTTTCGCCACTTTTTTTTATTCTCACCGTCTTCATGGGACAGGCGATTTTTCTCGTCTTAGTCTTTCAGGGTCTGACCAATCTCCATCTGTCCCTTCTTGCCATGGCCTCGATCATGTTTTCTGCGTTTGCCATTATTTTTATTTTCTCTGATGCCCTTGGTGTAACAGCTCGAAACGTTTTGTTTACGATTTATGGCATTATTCTTGGTGTGTTCATTGCAGTAAATTTCACTTGGCTCATCTCCTTAGCACTTCTAATCATCCTAGCAATCCAAGACTTAATTTTTGCAATAAGGCTTGGACCAGCAATTGTGGTTGCGGACCCAAAACGACACGCACGTACCGCATTTACCTTCGTTGTTGGTCCCCTCATAATCGGAGTTGGAGACCTCATCGTATATGCTGCTTTGGTTTCTTACGCACTTCGTTATATTAGCTGGGCATTTGCGATTCTAACCTTAATTGCTGTCATCATTGGGTGCATCATAAATACACAAATTGTGGTAAAACGACCCAATCAAGCTATTCCTGGGTTACCCGTACCTCTCATTTGTGCTCTGATTCCAATTTCAATCGGGTTGACCTTAATCTCCTTGGGGTTTGGAGCTCTTCTCCCTCTACTTTAGAAACGGTATTATTTTCCTAAAAATCTAAAAAAATGAAAAAATCTAAACGAAACCTTTATGCCCGTTCTTTCTATCTACGCCTTAGGGAAACTCCTGGGAAGGGTGACCTTGTCAGATAAACTGGCTCCTACAGATGTACACCAACGCTTCAAAGACAGACCAACAGACTTTGGCATCAAGATAGTCATGATGGGCGATGGAGCCGTAGGCAAAACCTCACTAGTCCT
>CAYFXY010000081.1:0-3136 GCA_964347205.1 uncultured archaeon | reverse complement strand
CGCCGACACTACTATAGTGGTGCTCATGGAGCCCTCTTAGTTTTTGATGTGTCAGAGCCCCGAACCTTTATGACATTACACAACTGGTATAATGATTTTCGTCGGGTCGTTCCACAGGGATCAGTCGTTCTCATTGGGAATAAGGTAGATCTGGAGGAGAAACGGATGGTTCCACCTGAATCCGCTTTTATGCTTCAAAAATGGTGGAATATTCCCTACATTGAAACTTCAGCAGCAACGGCTACTGGTGTGCAAGATTCTTTTCAATTGCTTGCCAAAAGTGCCTTAAATCAAGCCCTTCAACAAGCATCTGGAAAGAAAGATTAACCCCTCTAATTCATACTCTCAATTTAACTTCCCAGTTTCTTGGAAAGGAGAAAATGGCGTGGGTTTCACAATCAGTGTTAACCCTGTTATGGCATAAACCCAGATTTGAGAATTCTTTTTAATGGCCTGTTGAGATTGAGCATTCCAATGTTCGCCCCGAACAAGAACTTTGCCTATCCAGTGATCTGAGTTTGATTGTTGAAAATCTGATAGCGCTGTTCCCTCTTGCCCAATCATCGGATCATAAACAGGAATTGACGAGCTGGTCCAATATGTGTAGATCTTTATCAACGTGAAGATAACTAGCCCAATTCCGACAACCATCATCCCTGGAATCAGCAATACCGGGAGAAAAATCAAAAGAAGAATGAATGCAATGAAGCCGATAATAACCTCTTCTAAGACGCTAAGGAGGATGAAAGTGTACAACCCGCGTCGTGATTTCAAGTTCTCTGGCATGATTTGATTCACACTTGAGTAATTCCTTAACATGATCAACGATAAATATTGCACATTAACAACAAAATTCAAGTAAATCGGTAGGCTTTTACCGATTACAAACCTGCACATACATTTGGAGGCACACCGGCCATGGCAGAGCAAGATCTTGAATATGAACTTAAATTGCTACGAAAACTTGTTGATATTAACACAACTGTGACCAATGAAACTCGCAATGGGTATGCTGAATGTTCAGAAATGATTCGACTCGAAGCCCAACAATTAGGATTGGGAACTGAAGTGCTGGATGGTCGCAATGTGACCATTGATGGTGAATCGAGACCAAACGTCGTAGTGTCTCTGGAAGGGAACTCTGATGTGGATGTTCTCTTTATCACCCATTTAGATGTGGTTCCCGCGGACCCTTCCAAATGGAAGACTCCCCCCTTCCAACTTCGTGTCAGTGGTAATCGCGCATACGGGCGTGGGGCCGCAGATAATAAATCCAATATTGTTGCAGCAATGAGTGCAATGGGTGAATTAGCTAAAGGGGAACCTGAAATTAACATCAAGTTACTAGTTACAGTCGATGAGGAAATTGGTGGTCGAGCTGGAATTGGTTACTTATTCGAAGATATTGGCATTCGAGGTAATGCTGGAGTTGTTGTTGATAGTGCACCCAACTACATCAGCATTGGGGCTAGTGGAGCATTATGGGGACGTTTTGTTGTAAAAGGGATAGGTGGGCATAGTGGTTACCCTGAACAAGCTGATAACGCCCCATACCCAAAGGTGCATGGGCGATTTACAGTCACAATGATTCATGCAGGCGAAAAAGAAAATGTCATTCCAGGTGAATGCGAAGTGCGGTTTGATCGACGACTAACACCTGAAGAAGATTCTCAAAAAGCAAAAATCGACCTAGAAACATACTTGACCAAATTAGCACAAGATCGAGACACCTTAATCGAGGAGTTCGAAATCCTAAACTCAGTTGATGGTTACTTTACAAATGCCAAGCACCCATTTGTTCGACATTTTTCCTCCATTGCAAAGAAAGTAGTGGGCGATGGACTACCCATGGCAGCTGATCTCGGTGGAAATGACGGTGCTAATCTTGCAAAAGCAAAGATTCCAGTAGTTTGCTTTGGGACAATCCGACATGATACGAATTATCATGCTCATAATGAATTTGTGTATCTAAAGGACATCCAAATCGTTCGAGATGTTTTAATCGAATTGGGGAAGAGTACTGCAAGTAAGTTCAGTTAGCTCCTAGACTCCCCATGACGTTTAAATGGAAAAGCAATCACTCACAGCAACACACGCAGTGAAGATCCGCGCCCAACATAACTGGTCCTAGATCTACCAACCGAAATCAGACCCGACTCCACACAAACCTCAAGGCAAACAGGAGGCTATCTAACCTTAACACAAAGATTTAAGGTTACTTCTCCCTTGTCAGAACGGTTATCGGTTTTAGTCGGCACCAACTTTTATGCGGGGTATTAATCAATGAAAAATCCTAGACGAAAAACCAATCCAGCTGAAAAGACCCGTTCAGAAAAAAATAGTGTGATCCGACGTGGAGAAGTCGCGGAATTCTTCCGGAAACGCACACAACTTGTCGGTTTTTCAATGGAAATGCACAAATTCACTCAATATTGTGCAGAATTCAGCGACAATGCTTTAGATGCAATTGAGACGTACTACTGGCATCGCGGTACAAAATCACAAAAACGTAATCCAGCTTCTCTAATACTTCCCCCACCACCTGAAGCAATTACATTTACAGTAGTTCCACCATCTCTGAAAATATCACGCCGCCCCATAACTGCCCACGCTATTTCTGATCGGATTAAGCGATTAGCTTCCCCAATTCGAAGTGTCATAAACCATGAGCCTATGCTTCTAATGGTTCTCCAAGAAATTGAAAAACCCGAAATTCTTCCCTCCGAAGTTGCCGGTAGAAACCTTATGATGTATAGTTTTGAATCCATCGATACGGGAATCGGAATGACCAAACGAGATCTACAGCAATATGGCCTCTATTTAGCGAGTAGTAAAAGTTTGAAATTACGGCAAACTCGTGGCAGCCAAGGCTTTGGGGCTTCCAGTGCCTTTAGTGATGCCCAAAACACGACAGGACGACCTGTTGTCGTAGCAACCCGACACCCCGCTGAACGTCAAGGCTATGCTTCGATCTTCTTCACGACGAGTAAAAACAGAAAGGATTACATCCTAAAGGAGACAGCCACCCCTATGTCCTTCAATCATGGAACCTATATTCAACTTTCGTTTCTCAATCTCCCCTACCGGCGTGGATATGCAGATGAATATATCCGACAAACATCCTACTTAAACGCGC
>CAYFXY010000080.1:5849-8985 GCA_964347205.1 uncultured archaeon | reverse complement strand
ACAAGAAGCTCCAAACCTTGATCTTGTAATTAATTACCTTTCAATAGAAGTAATCTTGCGCGATCGCCAATTCAAGGTTGAATTGGATTCGGATTCATTTCCTTTGGTTATTCCGCCAAAGGTGTCTCGGACGCCGGATGCGTTCTTAGACTCGAAGGTAGAGAAACAGTTCTACTGGAGCTGGCACAACAATAAATTTCGAGGATGGGATATTATTCGCGAACCAGAAGCTGTAATTTTAGGTCCAAATTTAATCATACCGGATTTTGCTTTGGTTAAAGGTGATTACCGTGTTTTGGTAGAAATCATTGGCTATTGGCGAGAGGAATATACCCAAAAGAAACGCGCCCAACTTGAACTCTTGAAAAGTCACGGATTAAAACACATGATATTGCTTGTGGATATCAAACATCGAAGATATTTCACCCAGACTACTTATCCGATAATATATTATCGAACGCGAGGAAAACGGTATGAAATTCCCTATGGCAAAATTCTGAAGGAACTTCCTCAATCGTGAACTGTAAGACGGATGGTTTAAATACTGTATCAAGTACTGGTTGCCTTATCCAGAATGTCGATGGGCTGATGCATTGGAATTTCGCGTACCATAACCAATCACTGCTTTTTCACCATCCCACATTATTTATCCAACCAGCCTTCTAAAGTATCTATGCAATCAAAAGGACCGAGATTATATGAAGTACAGAATTTCAGCTAAGGCTCGCCAGATTCTTGACTATTTGAAGACAACTGCAAGTCCTCTCCCTCCAACCCTAATTGCCCAATCATTAGCTTTACGGGAAGAAACTGTTCGAAGCCTCTTGGAGAGCCTCCGCCAACGAAAGTTCATTAAAGACGTTGAAACCAAAAAAATCGAATTTCATCGACTCACCGCAGAAGGTCAACATTTTGCCTCTAAAGGACTTCCCGAAATACGCCTAGTTAAAATTCTGGCTAAAAAGAGTGGAAAAGCCTCCATGGCTTCTCTAACTAAAGAAAAATCACTGAATCTGACCGAGCAGAAAATTGCTCTGGGGTGGGCACGAAAAAACGGGTGGATCTCTGTTTCAAAACGCGGAGAACAAACCTGGATGAAGTTGTCGACAAATGCAGAAAAAGCAATATCTCACCACCCACTTCAAATCGCCTTAGATTCTGCCCGTAAAACTGGAAAATTATACCGAGAGCAAATAACCTTTGATACAAAGGTGTGGAAAAGCATACAACGTGATTTAGCTAAACGAAACCTTGCAGAATTAGTCTCTCAAAAGACGAAGACCATTATCATCACGCCAGAGGGCGAACGAGCCCTTACTTTATCCCTCACTCAAAAGGATATGATTCTTGATCTTTCTCCTGATTTGTTAAAATCTGGGTTGTGGAAGAACCAAGAGTTTCTTCCCTATAATCTGCGAGCCCCAACGTCGTTCATCTCTTCGGGGAAAAAACATCCCTATGCAGAATTCATTGATCGTGTTAAACGCATTCTAGTTGGTTTAGGTTTTCAAGAGGCAAAAGGTCCATTAGTAGAGCTCGAATTCTGGAACAATGATGCTCTCTTCATGCCTCAGGATCATGTCGCCCGCGAAGTCCATGATCTTTACCATCTCAAAACACCCAAGGGACCCGGTTTAATTTCGAATGAAAAGGTTCTAAAACAGGTAGCGAAGACTCACGAAAACGGCTGGATGACAGGGTCAACTGGTTGGCAATATCCCTATAGCTTTGATATTGCTCGAAGACTGGTAATGCGAAGTCAAACAACACCTGTTTCTGTCCGATATCTGCTCCAACACCAAAAAGCACCCCTTCGCATGTTTAGCATTGATCGTAACTTTCGACCTGAAAAGTTCGATGCTACTCACTCAGCTGAATTCCTCCAATGTGAAGGCATTATTGGAGGTGAAGGTCTTACCTTACGTGATTTAATGGGCTATCTTCGAGCCATCGCGGAAAGTGTTGGAGTTAAGAAACTAAAATTCAAACCAGGCTTCTTTCCTTTCACAGAACCCTCAATTGAAGGTTTCATCTACATTAAGGGACTTGGATGGAAAGAAGCATTACCTGGAGGAATCTTTCGACCCGAAGTCACATTACCTCTCGGGATTGACTTTCCGATTCTCGCTTGGGGGATCGGAATTGATCGACTTGCCATGGTGGCACTAGGAATCAATGATATTCGAGAACTAGCAAGTCGTGACTTAGGGTGGCTACGAAGAGTCTCTCTAAGATTCTGATGAGGTGAATCAAATGAACGTAGATGTTCGTATTTCAGATCTTCTGCAACTCATAGGTCGAGAAATGTCGATTAAAGAACTTGAAGAGACTCTATTCTTACTTAAAAGCGAAATTGACCAAGTAACCGATGGGATCGCTACGATTGAAGTTAATCCTGATCGAGTTGACATGCTCTCCACCGAGGGCATAGCCCGCTCGTTGCGTGGATTTTTAGAAATTGAAGTTGGTGCCCCCCGCTATAAAATCAAAAAAGCCAGCTGGCAAGCTATTGTTGATTCATCAGTTGCCAAGATACGACCCTATCTAGCATGTGGGATTGTCCGTGGCTTAACCTTAGATAATGATCTCATCGCAGAGTTTATGCAGCTCCAAGAACGGTTAACTAGTACATTTGGTAGAAATCGAAAACGCACCAGTGTGGGATTATACGTATTGGATTTAATCACACCTCCAGTGTATTACTGCACCGCCTCTCCTGACACAATCAGATTTGTACCCCTAGAATTTCACAAAATTTTATCTGCAAGACAAATTCTCCGAGACCATCCAAAGGGGAAGGAATTTGGAGCAATCATCAAAGATTTTCCTCAATTTCCAGTATTGGTTGATGCCGAGGATAAAGTGCTCAGTTTACCCCCAGTTATTAACAGCGATGATTTAGGAAAATTATTGGTGACCACAAAGGATGTCTTTGTTGAGGTAACGGGTACTCATAAACTAACAACGATTCAAACTCTTAATATTATGATTGCCGCCCTAGCAGATCGAGGTGGAGCCTTAGAAGAAGTTGAAGTAGTGTACTCGCAACACCGAGAATCTCTTCCCGATTTTACCCTTCAAACCCGAGATATCTCCGTAGATTATATCAACAAAATTATTGGATACAATTTTGATG
>CAYFXY010000080.1:0-5839 GCA_964347205.1 uncultured archaeon | reverse complement strand
AGCCACCATAAAACGTGCACTGAATTGTATGCGAATGGATGCAACAGTAAATGGCGATTCATTACACGTTGGAATTCCTGCTTATCGAGTTGATATCCTCCATGACGTTGATGTTGTAGAAGATGTTGCTATCGGATATGGGTACAATCGAATTGAACCCGAACTTCCAGACACGATGACTATTGGGGAAGAATTGCCAATGACAACAATGATGCGAACGATACGAGATCTGATGATTGGGTTGGGTTATCAAGAGATTGTCACCTATGTCTTAACTAATACTCGTGTGCTTTTCGAAAGAATGAATCGTTCCCCTAAAACAGTTGTAGAGCTCGCTAATCCAAAATCCATGGAATATCATGTGGCGCGGAATAGTCTACTCCCTGGGTTACTCGCGTTCCTCAGTGAGAACAGCGCTCAAGAACTCCCCCATCGTATCTTTGAATTAGGCGATGTTATCACGATAAATCTGAAGGCTGAAACCTGTACCAATACGGTACCTCATTTAGCTGCTGCCATCGTGCATTCCCGCGTTGACATCACGACCATGAAAGCTGAACTTACAACACTATTGAGTAACCTTGGTTTGTCTCTCAAGGTCAAAAAAGCCACTAATCCTTCATTCATTAAAGGGCGTCTAGCGTCTCTTCATATTGATGGTCACCGTTTGGGGATAATCGGTGAAATTCATCCGAGTGTCTTACTTAATTTCGGCATTGAAGCCCCCTGTGTCGCTTTCGAATTTGAAATTCTTGCGGATTGGGTTCCAAAAATGAATTCTCGATGACTCTGCCAGTAAGATTAAATTGTTAGATATCTAAAGTAGTCGAAGGGTTTGAACCAACCTTGAGCACCTTCCTAAAAGGCTCATAATTAAAACTTTCATATAATGTGGTGTAACGCATTGGCAAAGCATTCTAACCTTCTCTCACGGCTTCTCCAAGTAACAGCCTTAATCTTCTTCATTTATGCGATGTATCGACTTTACAGATACTTCACCAATTGGCTTCCTGAGCCTGATTACATGATTCTCGCTGTCTTCGCTGCCATTGTAATTAGCGTCGGAATTCTCACCTTCGATGATGTCTTTAAACCTGGTCGCGACTTTGTTGGTTGGGCATTTCTCTTTGGCGTCGGCTTCCTCTCTTTGTTAATCGGGATTATTTTCGTTTTCTTCCCATACTATCCCGCGCCCCTAAGTGCATGGTTTGGGCCAATTTGGAGTCGTGCCCTATTCTTCATGGTAATGGGGCTTATCATCGTTATTGAATCGCTGCTTGTTCGACGAGAAGTCATTCCGGGCTCTCACGGGTTGAATTCCGATACCATCGGACCAATTATTCTCAAATTCGCCGCTGTTTTCGGTATTGCATGGGGCGGTTATCAAATGTCCTGGGTTATTGTACCTTTTCTCCGTAATGTCAATATCTTCACTTTGCTTCCTCTACTACTCTCTGCAATTGGGTTTCTTCTCATGGGTTCTTTACTCGTTATATACGTCGAAACACAGAAGCGTCAACCTCACTTTCGAATGCGCCGATTCCCTTTACTCTTAAGCTTCCTTTTGGTTCTTATGATTCTACCAAATACTGCCATATATCTAACGATTTACTTCAATCCAGCATTACCACAAATGACATTTCTTCTCTTTAATGCTATCCTGGGTTTGGGAATTGGCTTTACATTGAGCCTAACCTCATTCTATATTGTATATCATCCAACCAAAGCTCGTTAGCTTTGACTCCTTCAACTCGCTAAAGGTTCAATCGACTTGTTAGTTCTTGATAGATGACGCTCCGATTTTTCGTCGTTAGAGTTAAAATTATGATGTCATTCCGATTCTTCAATCGTAAGATAAACGGCTCTTTGAGATTTTTACCTATTGTTCCCACAACCGGTTTAGGCGACTTTAATGCCTCGATAATAATTCGTTTGAATTCAGATACGTAGAGCTCCATTTTCCCAATTTCATCAATAATGACTAAATCCGAATGTATTATGGCCTGATTAATAGCTCGGACTCCAATAGTGCTAATCGCGGTGAGGTTCACTCCATAACGGGCTACCCTAACTGGGCTTGGATACTTGATTGAAGCCATGGTGTCTTCCACACCAGATTCTATATCGCGAATTAGAAATCCACCCCGTCTTCCATTAGGTAACCGAAATTCAGGTGTACTAATTCCCCCAACTTTTATACCCTTATTTCGGGCATGATCAACAAGTCTATTAATCAGCGTACTTTTACCACAACCAGGAAGGCCTGTAATCAGGATATTGGTCTTTGGTAGCAAGAATTAGCGCTCTCCTTGATAGGTTCCAGAATAGGACTGAGTTTCCTGCAATAATTGAAAAAATACTAGGTGAAGGAGCCGTGCGTTGGTCTTCAATATGAATCCATGGGGATTATAAATGGTTAGAAGCCCTCGTGAACGCCCCTCATAACCCGCATCCCAAACAGCTGATTCGATCGTGACACCAGATCTTAGTAACGAGGAGCGTGGCCGTCCAATTGCGATCATGTTCTTGGGAATGCATAATGTTTCGTTATAAGTTACCAGATAAGTATCAGGTCGCAGGATATATTGTCCTTCTCGTGCTGATAGCACTTTACATTTGGGTATATGGCGTTCCTCATTCGAGAAATCAACAGTTCCCGCTTCGGTAAATTGGTAAATTTTGTGAAGCGTTAATTCCACTCCGTTAGGTGAGATCTGTTTTGCCGGGTCAATCATGGATGTCACAAGTTTTTGATGAGCAATCAATTCAAGAAGTGTCTGACGATCAACTACTACCATTTCTGAGATTCACCTTATACAACGATGAATTGCTTGAACCCTTTAAGATGACTGGTTTCTAACGATTATTTACTTACAAGTAATATCACGAACGGAAAGCCTTTTGCTGAAGTCACAGAAAGAGGTGAGTTTATGGGGGTTCTTAATCAATCAACATTTCGTCAGCAAAAACAGGATATCATCTGCTGTCCTCTTTGTGGTCACCAATTTCCGAATTCTTCTCTGAAACCTGTTCATAGTTGTCCAGTTTGTGATTTCGATCTTACACTCCTAATGTCCCCTGAACAAACACCGATTCGGAAAACAATTCCCGAAAATGTGCCAAAGACTGCTTTTGTGTTACTGGTCATTCAGGGGCTTCTTTCCGCAATTCTAGCTTGGAACTTTTTCTTCATTGCAAATCCAAACTTTTTCGGTTTAGCACAGATGATAACCGGAGTTCATCTTGCTTCCTTAGGCCTTGTCGGAATTTTCGGGGTTTTATTACACAGGAAAAGATCAATACTAATTGTACGAATCGGTCTCATGGCTATTGGATTCATCTCTCTCCCCGTTGGAATCTTTGCTTTCGCTACGGTTCTGTTGGTAATGCCATCACGTCGATGGTGTTTCATTTGTGGAAAACAAATCCGTTGGTCTGCGTATCTTGATTGCCCGCATTGCAATGTATCTATGCATCGTTGGGGCTCTTGTCGAAAAAGGCGCTTCCAAAAAGTTGCCGTGTCACTTGATAATGAATCACTTATGCCACAGATTGAGTATACATGTCCACATTGTTTGCAATCCATGTTTTCACAGGAAGTTGGGGAGGAAACCAGTGATTGAACAACGCTACATAACTCGGTATTGTCCGTATTGTGCGATTCAGATCACAACCCCGACAAATTATTGTGAAAATTGTGGGGCTAAACTCCGCTGGTCGCTTAGCGAAACACAAGCTCCACCCTTTCCATGGTCCCCGAAATCAACCTATCTCATCACTCTCATGACTTATGGATTATCTTTGTTCCTAACAGTTGCCCTGTTGTTCTATTATCTCATCTTCTTTGGCATTTCCATCGAATTCATCAATATTATCCTATTAGATCCGGGGGTTCTCTTTCTTTTGACACTTAGTGAAATTGTCTTCTTTTTAATTCCCTGGGCTTTTGTTAAGAGCTTAAACATCGGACGGGGAAAATTGGGGCTCAACTCCGGTGGCATCCTAATGTTCTCAAAGGATATACTATTGGGAATTTTGGTTGGTGTGACCATGGTCCCCTTAATTCTTCTCCTCGATCTCTATGAAATCTTAGGTTCAGGTGCCGGACCTCCACCTGTTCCTCTAGGACCCAATGAATTATTTTGGCTTGGAATGCTTTGTCTTTCCGTTATATTTGTGATTGCACCTGCTGAAGAAGTTCTGTTTCGTGGATTCATCCAAAATTCGTTGGATGCACACTATGGTCGGATTGGTGGCTTATTGGTAGCTTCGATTATTTTTGGATTGGCTCATCTTAATCCATTAATTGGAGTTTTGCACACAATTGGTGGAATCATCTTAGGAGTGCTTTTTCAATGGCGGGGTCGCCGTCTTGCTGGTCCAATTGCGGCTCACGCAACCTATGATTGTCTTATTATTCTAATCGACGCATTTTTCATCTGATTCAAATAAACAGTTTATCGCAAGGTAGGGAATGGGTTTCCACATAGGCTATAACTCACCCAACTAATGGGTGAAGGACCTTTACTAGCCAATTTCCGCCGTGTGTGGAGCATCGCAACAGCAATTGGATCTCCTTCAAAAATTTGTCGCGCAATTGCCTGCGCAAATACAGGTTGAAGCTGTGGTTCTGGACGCCATCGGGTAAAGATGATTGAGGGCACCCCAGCTGTTACTAAATGTCGAAGAAATCCTGCGAGGCTAAAACCATTCTCTTTCGGTTCTATTCGATAAGTTTCATCTAATATTAGGATGGGTGCACCATTGAAATAAGTTGTCACGCCCATTTCGATTACTCGGAGACTATCGGGTTGTTGAAGTGGGATTTCCCCTTTTCGATAATGTATTGTCGTGGGGGTTGAAAGGTAGACTAGAGCGCGTGGCTGTTCTAGGCTGCTTGTTAGGAGTGTTCTGGTAAAATCACGGCCAAATAGGACGATGGGCTCCGAGATTCCTTGTCGTGTTGGAACTGCATCAAGAAATGCTTTGGCTATATTCTCAGCGCGGTCTCTTCGTGAAGCATCTTCCGTTGGGTCGGAATTTATTCCGAGAACAACTGATGGAGTTGTCGATTGTGCTAACGCTTTTGTTTTTAGGGTGCTTTCAAAGAATTGGAAGTCTGGCGCCCATGCCATTGGGTATTTGAGACCCCAATAATCCTTGCCATCAAATATAAGTTCGAAGGGAACGTTATTGAGGAAATCGTCAGTAATCAGCTGTAAAAATCCATAATTCTGACTTTGGAGTTCACGTTCAAGACGGCCTGGAATAAGGCTTCGATAAAGTAAGGATGCAATGTCTTTGAGGTCTACTATCGGTGGAAGGTTTTTTTGCGTTTTAATATTCTGAAACGAATGGATGACAGAACGGAGATCAGAAGATATCGGTAATGTATGAAGGTTATGTCGACCTACATGATCGATTGTTGTTACAATTATCCGATCCTTTTCGTGAAGTACATCATAGTTGATGATAATCCAACGACGGTCCGCTGGCATCAGGGCGGTCATTTTTTGTAACATCTTGTATTCGTGGGGAATCATGGCCCTTCCAGGATCCTGACAAGCTGCAGCAATTACATTGCGGTTTATGCCGATATTTTGCATAGTTTCGTTTATTGTCGTACGTAGTTCCAATCGACTAGTATGATACTCTTCTCGAGGTATCCCTTTGGGAATTAGCTGTGCTAGTTGCTTTTTTAGGTCGCTTACTCTCTGAAATAGATTCGTTTCTTCTTGCATCAACTTTGAGAGTTCGACACAGCGTTCAAATCCAAGCGTGTCAGCTAAATAGGGATGTAATTGTGCGATTTTCCTTGGACTCGACCAATCAATGATTC
>CAYFXY010000079.1:6575-9418 GCA_964347205.1 uncultured archaeon | reverse complement strand
AGTCCAGTATTGTTCAGACGCTTTTCCATTTTGATCTTTCATTCGGTAAATGATCTTTTTACCTCTAACCTAGGAGAGACTGAGTTGATAATAAATAATTAATGGAATCAGGTGAATCTAATGATAGATTCTAGGTGTTATTTCGATGCGAGTAAAAGCACTTATTGCAGACCTCACGGAGTTGGTTGCAGAACATGGGGTTGAGGGATGGCATGAGTTTCGGACACCTGACCGGACACGAATCGATTATGCGATTACCAAGGGATCGCAACGTCTTCTCGCTGTGGAATTTGAGCGTTCACGAAAATGGTTGTTTGCTCGCGTCCTTTATAATTCCGTTAAAGCGCAACGAGCGGAGTTTCCAGCCATTCTGTTTGTATATCCTTTCTATGATCTCCCGCATGCAGGTCGTTCATGGGTCCCAAATTATGTAGAGGATACCCTGGGACTTCGATT
This sequence comes from uncultured archaeon, assembly GCA_964347205.1. Lineage (GTDB taxonomy): Archaea > Asgardarchaeota > Hermodarchaeia > Hermodarchaeales > Hermodarchaeaceae > Hermodarchaeum. The sequence goes on along the minus strand of CAYFXY010000079.1, from coordinate 8,962 downwards.
AGCCTTATGTCATCCACGTGATTGTCTTATAGCAGCTCATACCCTTATCTGTGAACAGTTGGATTTACCCCTTCCAACCGATGTTACTGAAACAGATTGCATCATTTCTTCAAATAGGGAACCAGAATCACTAAAGTTGGGTGCTGAGGCGTGGAAATCAATTAAATCTCGGTCTGCAGCAAAGAAACATCGTAAAAAGCGAGAAAAAACGACTAAAAGTAGAAAATAAGTCAATCAAATGAATGTCAATAATTCGGGCATGGAACTTATAATCATTTAAAACAGTTCTAATAATGTTTAATCAAGTGAATCCTTATGGCCGAGACTATTGATCAAGTGATATCCGAACGGCTTGAAGTTCTCTCACGGACAACTTTCCCAATCAACTATGTTTTTTCCAAGACATTTGAGTACGCTGTGAAACATCGAGATTGTGCCTTGACAATTTTCACAAAATCAGGGGCCCAAGTGACGTTCACTGAACCTGTTCATGTGCATCCAAGATTATTGGATCGAGAAGGAGCTTTTGCATATCGAAAACGTTTGTATTATGTTAAAGAACTGAGAATCATTGATAGTTTCTTGATTATCACACACGACCAACTTGATCTGCCCGTAAAGAAGGATCCGAAAGATAACGTTGGACTCTTTATAAAATCGGTGACACCTTATGTTAAAGCAGTGGATGATATTATTCGCCGTCGATTTGGTACAATTGTAATCCGAATTTCCACTCGAGACAAGCCACTTGTTTTGCATCGGCAAACCGTGAAGGGAAAGCAAATTCTGACAATAAATGAGCTTTTAGCAGAAATCGAAATTCCGTTGGAACTTAGACTTGCTATTAGAGAGACACTATTTAGAAGTAAACCGGGTCTGAAAGTTCAAGATAAAGATCAGGAAAAAGCAAGAGAAACTCTAGTGAAACCCTCTTACTTTACACTTGAAGACGGACGAGTCATTCTACAGTCTCCTGGTAATATTCACGCCCAGGAATTTGTAGAGTTAGGAAAAGTCCCATACCGTTTCGAGGGTGAAAAAGGTCCAGTAACAGCCCGAGCGATTATTACAAGTTTTCTTCAATTTGAAAACAAGACTATCGCCCAATTGCTTCAGGAGTATAGCGATTTAGCATTTTTACCCTTTTTCTTCGATTTATACTTAGAGCAAGGAGGTCCCCCAATTAGAAATGTTGCTCTGTTTGATGGAAAACTGATAATTGGTCGAACTCCCGAATCCACCGTCAATGATGGAGAATTTGAGATATTTCTGGCGAAAACAGGAATCGACAAACATCTTTTAAAAAGCTAATAGAATATTGCTACTTTGAGGGAAGCAAGTCAAAATTTTTTCTTAATGGCATTGACACCCAAATTGAATGCATTGAGATTGATTTCCTTTAGGCGTCGCATTTTTTTGATTTCTTGCTTCAGCATCGCCACTTTAATAGGTGTGAGATTAGATCCTGCGAATGCACCTACCATGACCGTATTCATCACTAAGGGATCTCCAGCTTGTTGGGCTAGATTTACTGCATCTAGTGTAAATAATTTAGAGCAAAGCGCTCGAATCCGACTTTCAACTTCAGTCATTGGTGGATATTCGAGTTGACCTGCTAGCACCTCAACTGGATACACAGGGTGCATGTTCACAATTGCAGCACTTGAAGGATTCAAGAAGCGGGCACCTACTCGTAGTGCTTCGATAGGTTCAAAACCCAAGAGTAAATGAGCAGAGTATTCTGGAATGAGTGGGCCAACGTCGTGCTTACTTATCCGTACATGTGACATCACTGAGCCACCACGCTGTGCCGCTCCATATGTTTCTCCAATTGCTGTGAAAAAGCCCTTAGCAATTGCTGCATCAGCAATTAGACGTGATGAAAGAACATTGCCCTGACCACCCACACCAGCAATCACAATGTTGAAGGGATCATCATAAACCATCCTTCTCACCCCTCAACAAGATGAATTGCTAGATGAGGACACACGTCCATACATACGCCACACCCATTGCACAAAGTAGTCTCGATTCGGGCTTTATTGGATTCATTGTCCCAGACACAAGCTGGACAATTGAATTCCATGGAACAAATCTTACATTTTTCTCCGAAGCATTTGTCAGTATCAACAACATAGACAGGAGTAGGTTCGTTTCGTTGTCTTCGTTCGCGATTGGTAATCAATGCACATTCTCGACGAAAAACAATAGCCCGACTTTCATTAGAGGTCAAGGCCTGATAAACTGTGTCGATTGATTCCTTGAGATCAAATGGATCGACAACTGTAACTGATTGAAAACCAATACCTTGAAGTCCCTCTTTCCGAAAGTGTGTCTTCGAGCCTGTTTCCCCAAATTAGAAAATTAGTGACCGACAAAACTCCCCG
>CAYFXY010000079.1:4167-6565 GCA_964347205.1 uncultured archaeon | reverse complement strand
GGCTGAAATCCGGTCATTGCTGTCGCATTATTATCTAGTACACATACAATGGCTTTTGATTGATTGTAAATAATATTGACTAGGGCGGGGAGACAAGCATGATAAAACGTCGAATCACCAACCACAGCAATAATTGGATCCTTGAGCCCAAATTGGTCAAGTTTGCCTAAACCACTGGCAATCCCAACTCCAGCACCCATTGAGTGTTGGTTTCGCATCACGCCATGGTAGAAAACACCGAGTGAATAGCATCCTATATCTCCAGTGACAATCCCTTTACCTTTGTTGCGCTTGATTGCCCTGTAAATACTATAGTAAGCAGGGCGATGAGGACAACCAGTACAAAAGGTTAGTAAGCGCCTTGGAACAATACTAGGAGCAGCGGTAGCCACTTTAAGATAGTCTTTCTGAGCTGGGGCGTAGCTGAGCTTTTTCAAAGTCGCAATTGACTTTATGGCCTGATTAATATCAACTTCCCCATAGTTTGGAACATGTCCAGTTAATTTTCCATAGAATTGTGGAATTGTCTGTGGTGGCATTTCTGTTGCTAGGCTGCGGATTTGTTCCTCAAGAAAGGGATCGACTTCTTCAAAGAAGAGCACTTCAGCTGTTGTCTTCAGCCGTTCGAGAATCATTGCTTTGGGTAAAGGAGAAAGAGTGGCAATTCGAAGAACACCAATATCCTTCAATTCGAGAATTTCGACAGCTTCTCGTACATATTTCCATGCAATACCCGAAGTTATAATCAATAATGATGGGTTAGGGGGTCCATCATATAGATTCCATGGAGACTTTTCAAATTCCTCCACACGAACATTGTCCAAACGTGTATGTAAATCGCCATGTCGTAAATGAGGTCGCGGAAGATTGTGTAAAGGAAGATCATAATCGAATTTGGCAGTTCTCTGAGTTTGAGTAATTTTGCCAAGCTTGAAGGGGGCACGGCTATGGGCCAATCGAGTTGTTTCTCGAACCATGACAATAACCCCATGCCTTTCCGATAAATCAAAAGCGTATGGAATTATATCTTTAGCTTCTTGATGAGTAGAGGGTTCGATAACAACAATATCTGAATAGAATCCTAAAGGTCGAGCATCACCTTCTGTTGTCGAGCTGTGAGCAAAGGGATCATCAGCCACTACCAGAATCAACCCACCAGGTCCATGACCAGTATAAGCGATATTAATGAGAGAATCGAGGATTACAAAAAGCCCATTGAGTTTCATGGATGCCATAGCACGTAGACCAGTCCATGCAGCAGCGGTCGCGGTTTCAAAGGCGACCTTTTCATTAACACTCCATTCGACGTAGATACCAGAATCTTTAGAAATTGTAGCTAAATTTCCTAATATCTCTGAAGAGGGGGTACCAGGATATGCTGCAGCAAATTGGACACCTGCTTCGAGAGCTCCACGGGCGATAGCATCATTACCTAAGCCGATAACTGTGTCACCAGCTTTACCGGTCATTGGAGAATTACTCATTGCTAATTACACCATCATAATGGGCAAAAATATAATGGAGTCACTACGTGAGAGTCCTGTTTAAATAAAACCTTTTAGCCACAACCAATATCAAAATAAATTTCAAATTAACTGTCTTAATACATGAGATTCAAGTTGGATGATGCTAGATGACCTCTGAGTCAACTGGAAAAATGAAAGTGGTTGATTTTCATTTACACGTTGGAAAACGCGAACAATGGAATCCAGCAATTCATGCGCTTTTCAAGGAATTGAACCCAGGTCTTTATGAAATTCAAAATGAGGTGATGATACCAGAGAACATCATAGGGATGCTTGATGATTGTGGAGTAGATTGGGCCGTTGTACTCGCAGAGCTTTCACCTGAAGTAACTGGCGTAGTAACCAACGAATTCGTGGCTGAGTTCTGTAAAGATCACTTAGATCGCCTCATCCCATTTTGTTCCGTTGATCCTACTGAAGACCCCAATCCCGCTAAAACTCTTGAAGATGCTGTTGGGAATCTTAAGATGCGTGGATTGAAGCTCTATCCAACATATCAACACTTCTATCCGAACGCCTATACAACCTCTCAAGAGTGGGAGAAATTGAGAACGTTATACGAAAGGGCGGAAACACTTGGCATTCCTGTTATGTTTCATACCGGAACCAGTATTTTTCCTAATGCTCGCTTGAAGTATGGAAACCCGATATTCTTAGACGATGTAGCCACTGATTTTCCCAAAATGCCTGTGATTATTGTTCACGGAGGTAGAGGTCCGTGGTTTGAAATGGCATTTTATGTGACACGGCTCCATTCAAATGCTTATCTTGAGATATCTGGTTTACCTCCAAAGAATCTATTACATTACTTTCCCCAACTTGAGGTAATTGCAGAAAAGTATTTTCGTGCTATTTTAGAGAATACTATGGAA
>CAYFXY010000079.1:0-4157 GCA_964347205.1 uncultured archaeon | reverse complement strand
CGACTGGCCAGGAGTTCTTAGTATTGCTGAAAATATTGAAGCGATTAGAAACCTCGATATCGACGAAAGAGCAAAGACACAAATTCTTGGAGAAAATGCTATCAAATTACTCCAATTAGACTCTTAGATATAACAAGATACCTAAGTCATTTGGGTCTCGTGAAGATTGTAACTAGAGAACATGTTTCATACTGAATGCATGCCTCACAGGTTCTATCCATCTCCACTTCAGCTGTCGGTAATATCAAAACTTCGTAACCTAACTCTTCATAATTAGATTTGTATTCTGCAGCACGCTGTTCTTCAACACTGAACCGTTTCTCCCAGCCTTGTTGTTTTAATTCTTTATCTGTTGGATTAACCACTAAAATCACTCCATCTAATGGATAGGCATTTTGGTTCAGAACAAGTCATCAAGCTCATCCTCTCCCGGCATTTTTCCGTGATCTTGAACATATTGTTGGAGAAGTTCGGTTTCTCGCTTTGTGTACATAGGGTCTTCTTCAAATTGGAAGAATTTAGCAGTGGAGTGGTGGGTTAACTGTTCTTTCAATGCAGCTTGAAGCCCATCAGTACCTTTGATAATAAGGACTGTTTTTTCCGAGTCTGCTAGTGTATATACGCCAGGTCCCGATGGAACTTGTTCAACTTGCCTCTCATCAAAGATAAGCCAAACTTCAGGAGGCATGGTTGGCGGAGTTATTAATAGTCGGAGGTTACATTGAAGACACCGCTGAGCTTCTTTTTGTGCTGTTTTTAGTGGAAGGGCTAGTTCAACCTCTTCAAAGGATGCCTTGCGGTTTTCTAGAGCAAGTAATGGCAATTCTGCACGTTCCCAATTATAGAAATCCTCATCACGTCCCATGTTGTGAGTGATTTTTGGATCATCGGCAATTTTCTCAAGGAGTGAACCCGTTCCACCTAAGAAAGCATCAATCTGCGAAGCGACTTGACGACCGATTGTCATCGCTTCAACCACAGAGCTGGGTCCTGTTGCCACATCCCCAGCAACGAATATCCCATTCAATTGTGTTTCCCACGTGTTCTCTTTAGTTGCAATAGTTCCATCGTCTTTAAGTTTCAAATCGATTCCACTCTTGATTTTCGACAAGTCAACTGACTGACCAACTGCTAAAAAGACTGTATCAGCCATTATAGTTTGTGTGATTTCTTCATCAAACCTGGGATTGAAACATCCCTCCTCATCGAACACACAGGTACACCTGACTAATTCCACCCCAACAACCTTTCCATCTTTACCTAGAATTCTTTGCGGTCCCCAAGCTGTGTGAAGCACTACACCTTCTTCCACTGCCTCCGAGATTTCCCATGCATGAGCAGGCATTTCAGCATCCGTTTCTAAACAGGTGAGCATTACTTTCTCAGCACCCAACCGGATGGATGTCCGTGCAACATCAATTGCAACGCTACCACCACCAACAACAATAACCTCTTTACCGAGATCTAGTGTTTCTCCACTATTCACTTTCTTCAGAAAATCTAAACCTCTATGTACCCCATGGAGCTTATGTCCATCAATTCTTAGATCTTTAGCCGCTTGCATTCCGATGGCAAGTAAAACGGCATCAAAGTCATCTTTTAGGTGAGCAACAGAGATTTCATCACCGATGGGAGTTTGGGTTCTAATCTTCACACCCATCTTGGTTAGGACTTGAATGTCCGCATCTAGAACAGCACGAGGGAGTCGATAGGTTGGAATTCCATAACGAAGCATTCCCCCCAGTTCATGTTGCTCCTCAAAGAGAGATACATCGTGTCCCAAGCGAGTAATGTAAAAAGCAGCACTTAATCCAGCAGGTCCAGATCCGACAATTGCTACTCGTTTTCCTGTTGGGGAGAGATTCGATATCATGTCTTGCCATTGACTGGTATCGTTTTCGACAGCAGTACGTTTAAGTCCCAGAATGCACAAAGCGCCGTTGAGATCAGTTCGACGACATTTCTCTTCGCAGGGATGATGGCATACATGGGCTAATACGGATGGAAGAGCAGCCTTTTCCCGAATTACAGCAGTGGCTTGTGTGTAATCAGCTGCAGCCACTAATCGGAGGTAGCGCGGAATATCAATCTCTAATGGACAATTTCTTACACATGGTAATAAGACTGCTTCTCGGTCAGCCCAAATAACTTCCTGATCTAATAAAGCCCCAGTGGGACATACTTCAATACAAGCACCACAAAATTTGCACCCAGATACACCTAAACTTTGAGCTGTTGATCCAACAATTCTATTCTCCCCATCAAAAGCCATCCCTAGTGCATCGATACCCCGAAGGTCACTACATGCTCTAATACAGCGGGTGCATCCAATGCATAAATTGTAATCTCGGATGATCAATGGTTCATTTTCGATTTTCGTAAGTTTCTGGGGAAGATAGCGAGGAGTGGTGTCTTTAATACCAACATATTCTGCGACTTTCTGGAGCTCACAGCGTCCAAATTTCTCACAACACCGTTCATTAACTGGAACATTGGGTGGGCAGGGTTCACGGGCACAGCCTTCACGCTGTGCACAAGTTAAACATGCATGGGGGTGAGTGGCCAATATTAATGATAGCTTCTCTTGACGGTAGGCTATAATTTCTGGTGAATCAATGATTACAACCATTCCTTCTTCAACCTGGGTATCACAAGCTTGATGAATGCCGTCCTGCCCTTCGATTTTAACGGCACATAGACCACACCCCTCATATTCTATATTCTCGTCAATGTTCTGGATTTCTTGCGTTCCCCTAAAGACACTACCAGTGGTTTTTGTTCCCACTCCGGATGGTAAATCTGGGTGATAACACAAGCGAGGAATGTACACATTCACAGATTCAGCTGCAGCTAAGATATTTGATGTTTCATCAATCTCAGTTTCAATGCCATTTATGGTCAGTTTAACCATTGGGTTCCACCTTCTTGGCAGTTCTCGAGAGTGGGTGATATGAAATTAGAGACGATTTTGTCGTTACTAAAGGACCTGTCCTTTTGCGTTACTTAGGAAATGAGTGATGGCATTGGTTGGACAAGCATTAACACACGGAGGCTCAGTGTTCTCGCTTGTTGATTTACATGGAGCACAACTATATTTGAGTTTATGGCGATGTTCCTCACGGACACCCATGATATTGCCATCTTCTATATCGAATTCGTTCGGGATTACTTCTAATACTGATGCAGGACACACTTCCACGCATTTCTCGCAACCATCACATTTGTCCGTATCCAGTGTTATGAAGTATTCCCCAGAACCATCCTTGTAACCGTAATTTGCAATCAACACTATCACCTAGATGAACTAGCATTATTCTTGAGAGCGCTCATAGAGTACCTTAGCAAATAGCGCAGCTCCCGCAGCACCTGCTAACATGGGGTCAAATCGTGGATCCTCACGCCATTGGTCTGGTTTGAGAGCCTGAATTCCTAACTCTTTTTCAACGCGTTTAACTATTCCGATGTTTTTGGCAATCCCACCCGTAATGACAAATTCTTTCTCAACACCTACTCGATTTAATAGGTCAACGACACGATGTGCCATTGCTTGGCAATATGCAGCGAGTACCTCATCCTTTGACCAGCCACTCCGAAGAAGTCCAACAGCCTCTGATTTTGCAAAGACTACACAAGTACTACTCACCGATTGAGGTTCCTCTTTCACTGCAAAAGACCGATCTCCGACTTCTTGAATAGGAACTGATAGCAGATCGGCAAAAACTTCCATGCCGCGCCCAGTTCCCGCAGCGCATTTATCGTTCATGAGGAAGTTTTTGACCTTTCCTTTTTCATCAATGCGAATGGCTTTACAATCTTGACCACCCATATCCAGAACAGTTCGTACTGAAGGTCCCCACATGAAATTTGCTCCACGTCCATGACATGCGATTTCGGTTATCGCTTTTTGTGCAAACGGAATATTGACTCGACCGGTCCCAACAACAAAATGAATATCTTTGAGTGTTAGCCCAGTATCTTCAAGCGCCCAGTTCATCGTACGGTCAGCACTATCTGGACTACTTGATCCTGTTCGCATGACGCTTTGTGCAAACACTTCTCCATCAACCATGATCACAGTCTTCGAGCTGACTGAACCAATGTCAACACCTCCACTAATCACCTTCCCATTTTTAGGGTTGATGCCTTCAACTGTATGA
>CAYFXY010000078.1:6268-9430 GCA_964347205.1 uncultured archaeon | reverse complement strand
TGTATGCTACTGTGCTTGCGTATACACCAGGGGTTGTGAAGACAATGATTGAGAAGGTTTGTGTTAAATTAATAGTATCATCTAACCCAGTCCAATTTGCAAAGAGAAAGGTTCCGTATCGACCATCTTTTACCTCAAAGGCAATGAAAAGGGATTGAGTTCTATTGGGGTAAACGTAGATGACGAACATATTCAGTGCTTCAACGCCATAGCCTGTCTGGTTAAATGCATCAATTACAAATCCTGCATCATTTCCAATAAAGAAGGTTGAGCCGTTTCCACCCGTGGCACGTACTGTTAAGCTTACTGTTTTTCGGAACAAGTACTGAATCGTTTGGTTAACAAATTTTAGATTATCCAATGCGTAAAGATAAGTATTGGAGAAAATCGTGGAGGTTCCAAGGACAAAGAGTTCTTTTTTGTTTTGGTTCTGATAGATTCCAAAGGTGGTGCCATTCACCCATACAAAAGGTTGAGCTGTCCCAGCTTCTGTTATCAAGGTACCATCATGAACTGTGATACTATTTAGCCCCTCAGTAAATGGGAGCGACGGATCCAACTCGGTGGTGTTGGATGCGGTGACAGTTCCCCCGATTTGGATGTTTTGATTTGTCAATAGTTGATTCAAATCTGTATGGTTCGTTGAATTTGGATTATCTGCTAAAATGATTACCTTATATCCTTCGTTAATGAATTCTGTTATTGCGTGCTTTTCATTGGATGTGAAATCTTTCTCTGGGTCACAGATAATTAATCCATCAAATAATTGGAGTACCGTGGAGTTAAGTTCAGTAATCAAGGGACTGTCGGCTAGGTTTAGTTGTGCAGTTGCAAATAATTCACGTAACCGAGAATATCCAGTTATCAAGGTATCACCGATCTCTTCAAAGAGGGTGAGCAACTCTTCTAGTTGTAAGGTGGAGAGATCGAGGGTCTCAAGGTTAGCGAAGTCAAAACCTTGATTATGAAGGGAATCAAAAAGAATGATTGCCTGAGGATATGTGACATTGATGGAAAATGGTACCGTATGGTGCCAGCCATCGGAGGCAGTAATAACTAGATTTCCATAATAGGGTCCCGATTCGATAAAGGTTGGAATGAAGAAGCTGAGTTGGAATTGAGTTGCTCCGGAAACATCGGCTATGTGTGCGGGAGTGATTGTGGGTGCTGATGCCCATCGGGTAATGTTTCGGTCAAATGGCGACCCAATCTTTGAGTCAATAAAGGGTGTAATTGCAATTGTTAAATCATCAATCGGTGTTGACGAGATGAGGGTGAAATTGTAAATAGCGTAATCATTTGGAAATTGAAGAGTCATCGGGCGATAAGGCAAAGAGGATGGCACTAACATCCGCATCATGGGAGGAGTACTAATGAATACATCCCGGTAGACTAGATTATCAAGGGCATACAAATCCTGAGGAATAGTTGGGATGAATAAATCAAAATCAATACTAGGGGTAACTATCCATCCTACAAAGTAGATGTCGGTAATTTCAGGATTCCATTCAACCTGAAGCCGTTGAAACTGAAAAGGTGCAAAGATACCCAATTGGAAGTATCGGGCAAAGATTGCACCACCCATCGGTTGTGAGCGATTGGTAAAGAATGCCGCAAGCGAATCAACGCCTGTATCACCAATATTTAATGCAATTATGGTGCTTTGAAAAGTTGTATTAGTTGTTCCTGTTCGTGGAAGGTCAATTCGGATCATGCAGAGATCAGTCTGAGGAACGAGAATCGATTCATGTTCAGATTGGTTAATTCCGTGCACTAGTGCAGTAAAGTTTCGTCCAAATCCAAGGGTCATGGAGACATTTTTACTGCCAGTATTTGTGGATAAATTGCCTAGGTGCCATTGGGTACCAAAACCGACGCTTTCGTCGCTCGAGTAATTTGGTGAACTGTTCAGCGTCTCATTTTGTAAATGGGCATTAACGGTATCATAGGCTCCAACTTCAAAGCTGGAGAAAGGCGTTGAGGCGTTGATTCCAATAAACTGGTCAACACGCGTTGTTTCGTTAGGAGGAAGAACGTCTGCTTGCACATGAAACAGGTTTGATGTACTATTAAAAAATCCTAATTGGAGGGATGTGTCATTTGCGCCTGAAAAGAGGTCCAGGTTCCAAAGGCTGTATAGGCGAATGTCTGTGATATTTTCAGCACCGATATTCACGAGGAAAAAGGTGATTCGAAAAGCATTCGCGGCAGGTCCCTCGGTTATTTGCCAAGATTCAATGCGCGGAATGATCAATAACTCGTTATAGGATAGTATTCCTGTTGCCCGAATATAGTCTCCATAAGGTAAGCTAGTCCAGTGAAACTCCTGTTCCACATTTAACAACGCAAAGGGGATGGGACTACTCTCTCCCACAGCAAGATAGAACAAACCCATGAGCATATGAAACATTGTCATATTCGTCACACGGCTGCTAGCTAAAGCACCAATTGCAGTGGCATAAGCGCTTATGAATAAAGTTACATTCTCAGTGGTGGACTCGCTTATGAGAATGCCATAGTAGGGAAGTCCCAATCCGACACTTCGTGGTCGAAAATCAACCGGAAACGGATTATGAAGAATTGAAAGTTCGGAATATGATTGGACTGCATTCAGCAGTCCAGCTCCTTCGATGTTAGGTGCAAATTCCTGTGGAATAGCGCCACGACGAATACAAATTGAAAGACATTCATGAGTAGCGAATCGGCTACTTTCAAGGAGTAGGCTAGCAGTTCCTGCAGCAATGGCTGCAGATGCAGCAGTTGTACTTGCTTGGGTATAATTTTCATTAATGGCTCTTCCAAAGCCTCCAATCTTAATAAAGTCCAAATCCTGTTCTGGTGATATTGGAATCGTTATGTTCCCGATTTCAGTTGGGATGACGTTATACAATGAGGCGGAGATTATATCCACACCAGGAGCTACAATATCTGGTTTTGTACGAAAATCGAAGGTGGGTCCTCGACTGCTGAAATCAGCTACTCTCCCTGTTAGAGTATCAAAGGCACCAACAGTCAAGGCAGCGATTGATTCTCCTGGAGACATGATAGTCATATGATTGGGGCCTTGATCTCCTGCAGCTGCAACGACTAAAATTCCTTGATCAGTTGCTGTTCTGATGGCTTCAGAAATTAGGTCTCCGGGTATCCCTAATGTTGCGAATG
>CAYFXY010000078.1:1588-6258 GCA_964347205.1 uncultured archaeon | reverse complement strand
CCAGGAAGAGAATCCTGTGCCATCACTTAAAAGCACCTTTGCACTGATTAGTTGTGCGCCCGGTGCTATTCCGGTATAGTTTCCATTTGACGCGGTTCCCGTCCCTGCTACTAATCCAGCACAGTATGTGCCATGACCGTTCAGATCAAAGGGGAATGGGTCTCCCTCTGCGAAGGACACCTGGGCTATGACTTTTGGGTCGTTGGTGGTTTCATTATCATCCATGTCATCTAAATCTGGATGGGTCACATCAATCCCAGTATCCAAAATTGAAACAACAGTATGAGATCCATTGAGTCCCATTTCGTATAAGGGATGAACGCCAATGACATTCTGAGGTTGAAGATATTCATTGGGAGAATGGAGGGCATGCTTTGGTGAATTGTCTTGTCTTGAATTCAATTGGAAACCAAAATCAGCCCAAAGCTTATGTATTTCAGGAAGACCCGCAAGTGAATAAAGTTCACTTACAGTTGTTTGTAAAGAAATTGCATGAATTAGACGATGATATGTCTTTATTTTCGTCTGAGCCGCAATCTGAAGGATTGCCCGTTCAGCTGCTCGTTTATCAATAGTCTTTGATAAACTTGCTATGACATCAACGGGGAGAGATGAATTTTGATTATGTTCAATGAGCTGTAGAAGGGGTTCTGAGAGTTTCCTGTTATAGTTCTCTGGATTGGCTTCTAGATCCTGTAAAGCAAAAGAATGCTGGTGTGCAAAAAGTAGTGGAGTGAATAAGACGAGGATACAGAAAATCATACCAAGGAATAATGTTTTTTTATCAGCACTTGGTAGTTTTTCGTTTGTCACTTAGTTTTAACCTCCAGTTGACGATTAGTGATTAGGATGAAATAATCGGTCATGTCAACGCTCATTTTTGGTTTAACACTCTTGATTTCAATTCCTTGCTCCTGTAGTCTCCGAACGACACGCTCAGCCATATCCATGAGAGGTACTTCACTAAACACCTTAATGAGCTCGCCCCGCTCTAAAACATGTATGATGCCCTCAACATCATGAAGCAGTGTTGCTAGACCAGGGCGGGGTTGCTTTAGAATAATGCCAACAGTATACCCCTTTCCTGGAAGTGAAGCTTTCAATTCTGCTGGGGTTCCATAGGCAACTAAGCTTCTTTCACGCATGAAGACACCCACAGTGTCACAATATTCAGCTTCACCCGGATAATGGGTTACAACAATCATGCTTGTACCATATTCGCGATTCAAATAATCTAAATAGTCCCATAATTCACTGCGCATATCAGGGTCTAGCCCAGAAGTCGGTTCATCGAGGATTAGAAGTTGTGGGCGATGAACCATTGAGATAGAGATTGATGCTCGGCGCTTCTCTCCACCGGAAAGCGTTTTAACGGTTTGGTTCCCTTTCTCAAAAATGCCTAGTTCCCTAAGAAGAATTTTCCCTCGACGAACCAATTCTGCCTCCGGTATGCCATATTGTTTTCCGAATTCGATAATGTTTACCAATGGGGTAAAATTCTGATACATGTACCCAAGATCCTGTGGGACGAATCCAAAGATAGGTTTCACTGCACCACGCTGAGTTGAATTAACTCCACCAATTATAACCTGACCACGGCTTAGGGTGATATCTCCAATAAGGGCTCGAATTGCTGTCGATTTTCCCGATCCTGATTCACCAATTATTCCCATAATTTGGCCTGTTGGTAGTTTGAATGAGACATCACGAATTATATCGAAATTATCCTCCACAGTGACTGTTAGATTTTCAGCGATTATGACATTTGCCACTTTGCGTCGAGAACGGGCGTAAGCTGGTATGAAGAGCATTTTATGTGCGATAACATCAGGAACGATGCTCATCAGTTCACGCATGATTTCTGGTGCGGTTTCTCTGCCACCGATTGTTAAAACTTTTGCTTGGGAATCTGGTGGCATACGAGCGGGTGTTGTTCGTAATTCAAGAAGGCCAACTCGCAGCCGTTCCATTCGGGCATGTGTAACAGTTCCTTTTATGTCAACTTCTCTACCGTTTTTATCAAATCCCCAAATATGAGCGTCCACATCCGTGGAAGAAAGTAGTTCTTCTACCCTTTTTACTGCTTGATCAATATGGTCACCATCATAGTAGAAGTCATCATGAAGATTCCGACGAACCCAGTTCATTAGAACTAGTTGCTTCGCTGCGAGTTCCTCGCGTTCAGTCTTATCCGATCCGATCGTTAACGCAACTCCTTTGAGTTGTTCAGGACCTTTTTGAACGGAGCGGATAAGCAGGGCGATTCGTCTTCGTTTTCCTCTTCGACGAATATCTAATACACGGCCTTCAACTGAAACTTCTTTGTTAATGGTTCGCAGATTACCTGATATTTGAGCATGGATTTCCCGATCAATCCGCTCTTCAATCCAATCAAGGGCATCATCAAAGCGTGAGCCTGCGAAATAATTTTTTTCAACGAAAACAGGAATATCAGCTACTTCTTCCATTCAGTCAACCCCTTAGCTAGGCAAGCGTGCGTTTTTTCCACATTACTAAAATGGAAATCACAATAGCTCCAACAATATAAATTAGAATCCGAGAAATCTCTGGCAAAGTGGCAATCAGGGCTAATCCTTTGAAAGCTGTTTCACGAATTAAACTCATCCCTAGGTTCATTGGTAAGAAATCAGAAATTATACCTACATCAATGAACATACCACTTAGGATCATCATTCCCAAAAGGAGAAAGAGAAATCCTTGATTTGCCTGAAGTCTAGAAGTTGACAAAGAAGATATGACAACTCCGCTAACAGCTCCTGCAAGAGCCATAAGCGTGACAATGATCATTAGGGTTAAGAGATCCGTATGTAGTTGAAGCTGAAACCAAACTACCCACAAAATGATTAGCACCACACCCTGAATTATTCCAATAATTGTATAAGCTGAGATTTTTCCAAAAATCACTTCTACTTTGCTTGTGGGAGTTAATAGCATTCGACGAAGTGGAATATCTCCAACAATTGACTGGCAAGAAATTAAGGCAATTGCCATGAAGATACAGAATACCACCAGGAAAGCTCCGACTTGAACGGCGAGAACATCTCCCTCAGGGACGAATTCGATTACCGGTAAAGGTAATATTTCACTTCGAATCCATCCTAGCTTTTGCCTAAACAGCAGGGCTGCCTCAGTAACAGCAATTATTGCTGCTCCCTGACCTTGAAGTTGAGTGTTGCTTGAATGAACATTTACTGAAGTGGGTAAATCCATTGCTAATGCATGCTCAAATCCATCGGGGATTACAACATACGCATCGATCTCATCTCGAAAAAGGGCAAGATAGGCTTCTGACTCATTCTCAAAAATCCGAACTGTGACATCTTCAAGGCCTGCAAGTGTATTTGTGAAATTTTCGGCTAGGTTCACATCAGGATAGGTATCTGTTGTATCCAGGTTAATAACTCCAAACGCTAATGGAACGGTTTCAGACTGAATATCGTTTTGCTGAATGGCTAATGCGAGAGTGCCAATGGTTAAGATTGGTAAAAGAAACACAAGAAGCATTGCTGTTCGATCCTTGATAATCGTTTGAATCTCTTTTCGGGTGAGAGCCAATGTACGTTTAAGCGGTTGAGTAAAGCGCATGATGTTCAATCCCCGCTTGAATAATAGAATGCACCCTAAAGATTTTTGGGACAGGTGGTAACTGCCCAAAGCTTTTTTTGGTATCCGCCAAAGGAAAAATACGAGCTGAATTCTTCTCATAGTGTAAAAAATTGGCAGGGTTCAAACATTGCGGGACGAAAAACCATCGAAGGAACCAAAAGATGTTCTTGCCTGGGCAAAACAATGGCAGCCCAAATGGCAAACCCACATCACTTTTCCGCAAAATCCGTTTTTCGTTAGCCTGTTCGATTTTATTAATCGCACTAAGGCTTTAGACGCCACCATTAATTCAGGAAAACATCGACTGCTGTTACGATTCGAACACGCATACGATCCTGAAGGCTTCAATTATTCTATGACTCTACCTGATCTAGAGGCAACAATTGAGATCGTTCCATTCAAGCCTGATTACGGTGTAATGAAGAAACGGTTTTTTCTTAACCAGGCAAAAGAATTTGATCGTTTCGTTCAAGACCAAATTCATCGGTTACCTGTAGATCAACAAGGTCGACAGATCCGCACCCTTAACGAGGTCATGGAACTTCTCGATTTCTCCAAAGAAGTTATAGAAATTACTCGGGAAACTCTCTTTGGCAATCCTGATCCATCTAAGTATCGATACCTCAACAACCCAGTATCTTTTCTTAATCTTCAAAATGGCTGGATTGTTGTTCCAGATGACACAGTTCAACTCAAGCTCAATTTAGGTGTAGAATATGAGCATGTCTTCCGCCTTTCTTACCGGTTCGACCCACAAGAGGGACCCGTCGTTGAGAATTATCAAAAATACGAATCAGCTCTCCAACGCCTTTCAAAGCAAACAATAAGGCGAGTTTTTTCAAACTTAGGAACTTATACCTCAATTATACATAACCCATTCTTTAGTGATATTAGTCAGCGATTTCCTGTAAGATATGTAGCCTTGAATAATGGAATGCTAGTCGCTTCTCTGGGAGGAGGTTCAAGCTGGGAAAAAGGCACCTTTGAGTTCTATAAACCAACCGAACGAAGAGAACGCCTTTTTGGGTTGCTAGAAACCTAAT
>CAYFXY010000078.1:1020-1578 GCA_964347205.1 uncultured archaeon | reverse complement strand
AGTTAAGTTATTCCATTATTCAACACGCGGTCGACCGTACTCATCAGCTAACCGCACGATGTCACCAAACATTCGGGTACTTACTTCAAGAATCAGTGTATCCTCCAATGGATGGAACTGGTGATTATTCCCTGGAGGAATGTGTATGGTTTGACTGGCTTTTAACAGGACTTCTTCATCATTAATAGTAATACGAATGCGACCCGAAATAATATAGAAAATTTCGTCTTTTTCTTTGTGATAATGCAACGAACTAACTTTTCCTTTCTTGAAAAAAAGTTCTTTGATATTCAGACCTCGGAATCGGGCAATAGGACGTTCAAACCCCCACGGTTTTTCTTTTTGATCACCGAGAGGCACCTCGTTTCCTGGATTTCCCATTACCCCTTCTCGCTCCAGCAATACATGTAATAAATCCTGTTAAATTCCCTCATCAATAATTCGATCAATAATTCGTTGAAGTTTTTCATCCTTCTGAAGACGTTCAGGTCTCCAAGTTCGCCCTGCATGAATGCGTTCAGGCTCATCTAAGATTTCTGCCATTACATCCGCTAAAGC
>CAYFXY010000078.1:0-973 GCA_964347205.1 uncultured archaeon | reverse complement strand
TTTCGCTGCCCGAGCATCAAGTCTAGCACATTGACCAAAATAATCACAATTCTTCACAGTACACACGCTCCCCACATCCAATCGATAAACGCCCTTTTGTAATGGAATAGCTTTTACTTGAAGTGGGCAGGTATTGGACTCATCTGAGTAAATTCGAATTCCTTCTTTCCCCTCAATGATTTTCATCCTAGAACCAATGATGCGGCGAGCACCTTGAGCAATTTCATCCAGCGTCGCATCCACAAACCTAATCACAGACGGTGCTAACGGTAGTTCCCTAAGCTTTATCGCCTTATTAGCCTTTATGCCCCTTCAAGGTCCTCTCGCTTCAATTCCCAAGATATAATAGTAAACACAAAAGAAAGAGCGTCCCAGCAAAGAGGACAACCACAACAGCCAATTCCATAGTAAACAAAGTACCTAGCGTGGTATTGAAAATCAGATTCGGGAACCCAAGGAAGGTGATAATAACCGCAAGAAACACAAGTCCAATTAACCATCCTCGTTGTCGACGACTAAAAAGCATAAACAATACCACCAAGTCTTGTTTCAGCGTCACAGTCACAGTTTTATTCCTTTAAGCCTTTCGTCAACGTCAATTCAATAATCTCTGCTAAGTTATCAGAAAAGAGTGAAATTAGGAAGGCTTATCTTCCTTCTGCTCGAAGTCAGTCTACTCCTCTATTCGGGTGTTATTTTCGTGATCACTTTCGCAGCATTACTCACCCTCATTAGTGGTGTTCTTTCGGGCATCGGGCACTCCATTCAACGCTATGGGCTTGATAACCTACCTGAACTTACACCAAGAGTGTTTTATCAACGGCATATTCATCTTATCTTCTTGTTACTCACCACCCCATTATGGTTGTTTGGAGGACTTTTATCAGTCTCAGGTGCTTTGCTTCGGTGGCAGGCTTTCTCTAGTGGTGATGTAAGCCTCTTAAAGCCTTTAACTAACACCAATATACTCGTT
>CAYFXY010000077.1:9101-9555 GCA_964347205.1 uncultured archaeon | reverse complement strand
TTGAGGGAGGACGCCCACTAGGGACTGTATATTCAATTTGCCAAGTTGGTATGCCATCAACAGGAGCCGAAAACGACGTGCTTGCAGCATCAATGGTTACATTCTTCACATGCATTGAATATTGGTAATCAAAAGTGATGTCATTGTATGATGGCGAGCTGAACTGGAAGGTTTGATCTGTGCTCCAGCAATTTACCAAAGGAATGGCTTCACGAAGGCTTGAGTCGGAATAGATGTCAACCGTGCCATTCGAAGTTAGTGGAATGTCATTAATAGGGTAACCATCAAGTGTAAGTTCAGCTTCACTTGGCTTTACTTCTGAGCCAATAACATATGTAACATTATCAAAATAGATGTGTCCTTTAACATCCTCATTCTTAGTTTCCTGTTTGAAGATTGTTATCCGCAGCCGAACGTCACCATCAATTGCTGTGGTTAGAAACTCGCCTGGACC
>CAYFXY010000077.1:7852-9020 GCA_964347205.1 uncultured archaeon | reverse complement strand
GGATAATTTAATCTTAAAACGAATAGCCAAATAATTGGGCGTAAGTGTGGTTGAATAATTGAAATCATTATCGATATAGGCCCATTTTTGACCATTGAGTTTTTGGTTAGCAAGTTCAATATCCATGACATATGTGGAACCTTGGCCTGAAACGTTACTAATGGAGTTAACAATAGGTTCGATTATGGGGGAATTGGTGAGATTCCAGGTATCGCTGAATCCTGTAAGATTCTCGAAATCTCCATTCGGTAAGGGGTCAGTATACCGATAAATTTTCGAGACGTTTGCTTGGAGATGATACCCTCGATAGCCAGTGGGATAGCGACTACTGAAATAGGTAAAACTGCTTCCATTAGTCACCCCAAAAACTTCGGTGCTGGTGTTTTGGGCAAATTCGTGAACATCAAGAGGTTCACCTGCTCCTTGGTGGGGAGAGTCTGGAGCGGCTTTAACAGAAGCGAGTTGAGTTGTCGGTTGCGGGGCACCAATCAACACAGCTAGCATAATGAAGCTAAATATACTTAGGATTACTCCCTTATTCCTGACCATATTGCCCACACCTTCACGCATAGACAGGGTGTTCCCAGATCAGCCCGGCCTGCCATTTAGTAGTAATACTGATGACAGCCGGCTTTATGAGTGTTTTTTGAAACACCTGTCTAGATTATAGAGCCGTATTCCAGGAGCGTGCCGTTTTCTAAAATCACCATTAAACTCTAGCGGATTTCCTAGGAAACCCTCTGTGAACGCATTGGGGCATTACGTTTCATCCGATTCGTCAACCACAAACTCCTTTTTGTCCTTCACAACCTTTCCTTTAGGAGGCTTTTCATCCGGTTTCTCGCGGAACGTGCTTAGCACTTTTCGCCGTTCCTCCTCGCTTAGATCTTTAAGTTCTTCCAGTAATCGATGTCGTTCAGCTTCCGTGATCGACGGGAACTCATCGGGACCCAGCAGCTCTTCATCCTTGATTACCTGCGGTTTTTCGGAAACAGCTAAGGTGTGGAAAATTTCATCCCATTCCTCTTCGGGAACTTGCCGAAGTTGTCTGGCAATGCGTGCTTTCTCTCCATGACTTAACTGGGGAAATTGCTCCAGTCGATCTTGAAGTTTTTGTTCTAACTCTGGTGAAAGTGTAGGTTCTTTGACTTTTCGAGCAAATCTTGTT
>CAYFXY010000077.1:0-7842 GCA_964347205.1 uncultured archaeon | reverse complement strand
AGTCTTCAACGAACCAAACCCGTTCCGTTGCGGGGATTCCTTTCATCTCTTGGAACAATTCGAGTTTTTGATCATATTCCAAGTGCGGCAATTTCTTCAATTCCGCCCAAATGGCTTCATCCTCAGCATCGCGTTCTTTGTATTCCAGTTCACTTGGAATGACTATGCTGGGAACTGGAATACGAATAGTCTCATATGCGGGTTGTATAATGTGAGCCATTAAATCAGGTCGCGAGCCAATTCGTCCAACATCCCCTTTCGAGAGTTTGGGAGTTTTCCCTTTACCAATAGTTCGACTCATTTTCCGCATTTTACGGACCAGCCAAGGAATGGCCAGAACCCGTGTATATGCTAACCACAGAACAATCAAGATTATTCCAATTACCGCAGCAATAAGGCCTAGTCGAATTGAATCCCGAACCATTTGGCTTAATGAGACCAAGACCACAATGCTTTCTGTAGAAGAACTGTATTGTAACCCACCCAGAGCGTTTATTTCAATATGGAGTGTACCTTCTGTAAAAAGTGGGGGAATAATAAAGGAATAGAACCCATTTCCATTGTCAGTCATATAGGCATTTTCAATATTGAGTTCAGGAATGGTCACAGTAAGATTGCCGCCAATGATGGGTAAATTGTGATAGGTATCATTGTAGTACACTACAAGGTTCCATGTTGTTCCGGTATCTACGGTTACAATGTCTGTGACAACCTGAATTCTAGTGGGGACTCGAATAACCCGCAATTCGTAGAATGGACTTTGACCGGCTTCGTGATTCTCCAAGGTTATTGTAACCTGGAGAGAATAGACTCCGGGACTTGTCAAAGTAAGATCTAATATAGCGACGTATAGTCCGTTTTCGAAGGAAAGAATGCCTGTACCATAATCCCAGCTATAGAAACCTGTTGCCCCATTTATGGTGTTGTTTGTGTCATCGGTAAAGTTGAAGTACAATCTGAGGACTTCACCACGAGGAACAGTCCAAGTAATTCCTGTCAGATTCGTGACCAGGTTTTGTGGTGCGAAATATGTCTGGATTAACACAAGGTCTAATGTTGTTGGTTGAGGGCGTATGAGTACGTCCACATAAGCTATTGTATATTCGTAGCCTTCTAAATTCGCAGTAAGGGTGACCGAGTGTAACCCAGTCGGAAAAATTGTTGTTGGTAATGAAATGTTGTACCAGCCGGGTGTTCCCATTGGTTGTAGGAATCCGGTGATGGTACCCCAAAAGCAGGTAACATTTGCGCCGTTTATAGGTAAGTTGTTGTGGGTGTCATTGAAATATACTTGGAGAGTGAAATTCAAGCCATAATTTACTTGTTGAAATGTTGGAAAGGCTTGAAGCTCTGTGGGAATTAGGACTAATTCAACGCTGATGGTTGCAGTACGTTCAACGACGTTTTGGCCACCAGCAGTAACATAGATTGTATAGGATCCTTTTAGTAAGCCAGAGCTATCAAGTGTGCCGTTATAGATGTAGCCACCGACAAAGACTAAGAACCCAGTTCTGTTAAATGCCCAAAGATATGTGACATTCGCACCGGCAACACCCGTGCCGTACTTTGTTGTGAACTGAATGGAAATTTCAAATGTTTCACCGACAACGACTTGAATACTCGATGTGATTGGATTCAGAATTGTATCAACAGGCAATATGTTAAGCATAATGAAGCCTATGCCGATTTGATAACCTGTTTTATTTGCTTGAATTGTTACCACGTATGAACCGGTATTAGCGGCTGCAGAGAATGAAATGTTGTATACACCCGCTCCAACAAATACCATGGTTCCATTTCCTCCAAACCAATGATACGTCGTAATAGAGTCATTGATTAAACGTCCATAAAGATCGGTTACGCGCACAGTAACCACTACTAACTCAGTTGAATTATATTCAGTTGTGACCGGGGAAGAGGAAAGAATGTCAACAGAGAGGGGAATAGGAATTAGCGTTAATGATACGAATACAGTTCGTTGTGCATAATGATCGCGCCAAAGAGTAACGTTGATCGAATGTGTTCCCACTCCCCGACAAGAAGTGTTGAGGATTAAATCGTAGGTTCCATTTCCATAGTAGATAATGGTGTAATAGCTGGCATTCCAATCAGTGGCCACTTCTGCAAAGGGTACTTGTCCCCCATGATCGACATCATAATAGTCAACGCGAATTGTAATATTGAAGCCTAGGGGGTGATTAGGAATATAGTCGGGGTCAGCTTCAAGGGTGGTTTGTATGTTTCGAACAACAAAGTTTTCTATTATGGAGAATTCTTGATAATGATTTTTCCTTGCACTTATTGTGATTGTATAGCTTCCTTCTAAACGACTTATGGTTCGGATAACAAGTACGTAAGCTTGCAAGGTAAGATTGTAGGAATAGCTCCAATAGAAGGCATCCCAATCACAGTCAATGATGGCACCAAAAATTGGTGAACCACCATCATCTAAATTAGTGTACGTAACTACGATGGTTAAGTTATCGCCCCAGGGCACAGTTGTACCTGGATCAAGGGACTGTCGTTGCAGCACGGTGAGATTATCTCGGACTTGGAAGGAAACATATACTTCAGAAGTATCATAATGGCTCTTACTTAAGGTGATAATGAGCGTGAAAGGTTGCATTCCCGTAGCCACTCTAGTCGTATTAAGAATCAGAGTATAGGATCCATCCGGGTTCAAGATAAGCCAGTAATCGACTCCCAAAATATCGTTTGATGAGTTGAAGAAGCCATTCGTTGATACAAACGAAATGCTGGCGCCATAAATTGCGATATCACTGTGATCGGTGTCGTTGTAAGATAGCGTAATAGTTACGTTTTGGCCCCACGGAAGAGACACGGATTCTGCAAGGCCAAACGCGGTGGTATGCATGGGACGCACAGTGATTTCAAAGTATTTGGATTGACTGGTATAGTTGGCTTGACTGAAGGTAACTGTTACAAAATAGGTTGTTTCAGTAATGTTTCCCCAAAATGTAATGGTATATGTCCCATCAAAATTATTAACCACGGTATAATTGCCTGCGGAGTAACCTACAATGGATTCAGTTGCGGTACTGATTGGTATGGGAGTTCCTGTTACCATGTCGTTAAACGTGAAAGTTACGGTGAAATCATCATCATAGGGTAGATCAACAAGCGATCCCAAATAATCCTTTGTGAGTTCAGTTTTCCGGGCTTCCACAATAAGTCGTATTTGAATGGTTTGAGAAGCATAGCTGGGATAGCTTGCATTCACCGATAGATCAGTGATTCCAAGTCCTACATCATTGGTGTCCAAGGAGTAGTTATAGAACCCATTTGGTAGAGCATCCAAGGTCCGCTTTGAGGTCCCAAAGAGGAGGTGCGCTGTGGCGCTTTCGATTCCTGTGTCATTTTCGGCGAAATGATAAAAAACGGTAATGTTGAAGGCTTCATTCCAATAGAGACGGACCTCATAGGTATCGGTATTGTTGTTATATTGTGTCCATCCATCACCTGAGGGCGGATACGAAATTACGGTTCGAACAGCATCTAAATCTGTGGCAATTTGAACGATTCGAATGATGATTGTGAAGTTTTGTTGTTCGAAATCCCAAGAGGAATCGACGACACGCATTGTTACGTTATACTTTACCTGCGTTACCCCAGAATATTGAGAATCAATCTTTTCGAATAGGGTGGGGTTTGAAGCATTGGGTGTGAAGCTACCTTCTGTAATATAGGTCCAATCGCTTCCAATCCAATGATAGCGCGAATAGTTTACTCGAACATTTCCGTTCCATACACCGGTATCATTACGAACATACGCCTGTTCGTATAAATCGTAGAATTTGACTTGACTGATATAGCCATCATCACTGGTAGTTTCAGCAGTATATTCATCGGGACCTGTTTGTTGGGACGGTCTTACCATTGTATAGCTTAGATCATTTACTAGATTGATTGTGTAGGTGAGCTGTGTTCCTGTAACGTTCACATATCCATACCGGTATAATTCGACATAGAATTCAGCGGCGCGATCAGGACTCATCAGATTTGTGCCAAAGTCTAGCTCATATGCCCCTTGCCCATTTGCTGTCATATTCTCATAGCGGGTTTGAAGATTACGATCAACATAACGAACCCGGGCAGAGGCGTCCGGAATATATGCACCCGTATCATTATTCTCCCATGTTACATTTACAAAGACCGTGTCGCCCCAAAGAACCCGAATGCCTGGAATTGGTTCAATTTTTGTCGCCTTCGTTTCGATGACGATGGTGAAGTACTGAGCGCGCATCCCACATTGGGTATCATTGTCAAAAGAGACAGAGACCTGCCATTTACTACCTGCATCATTTGCATCAATTTGATTGACCTGCCATGCCATGCTCGTGATTGTATTATTAGTTGAATCAATGGTAGGGGAGGAATCATTATTCCATTGGGTCCCATTTGGATAGAAAATCGATACGCCTGCCGTGTTGTCTGTTGGTCCGATTGGTCGTAAAGCAGTAAGAACTCGTAACCAATCGCCTTTAACAAAATACCCACTTGTGGAAACGTTGGTCCAAGGCCCAGAACCTGTGCTACTTTTCTGCGGATATATCTCTAAAACATAGTTAAGACTTGATGCAATAACTCGAAATGTATCACCCACAGCAGCAATGTCTTCCTGTAATTTGAAGAACCGACTCGTCGTGTTATAATCATATTGGGTTGGTGGCACAAGATCGTCTGTAGAGTTTCTTACTTCAACTAGGCTCCAGTCTACACGCAAGTATAACCCATAACCATAACCTGTGTGTCCGCTAGGAGGCCGTGCGCTGGGGATTGTGTAGTTGATGTTCCATGTTGGAATCTCATCTGCAGCCGCAGAAAAATCGGTTAATGCTGCATTGGGGTTCTCACTTTTTATGCGCATCGAGTACTCATAATCGAAGCTGATATCAGAATAGGTGGGAGATGTAAATTGAAATGATTCATCAGAGCTCCAGCAGGATGCCAGTGGAGCTTGTTCCTTCAAACTTGGGTCCGCATAAATATCAACTTCTCCAGCATTACCAATCGTATCGGAGATCGGTGTTCCATTGAGGTTCAATCCAATTTCACTGGGTTTACTATCAGTCCCAATAACATATCTGAAATTATCAAAGAAAACATGCCCTTTGACATTCGCGTTACCTCCTCCCCGTTTTTCAATGGTTATACGAATAGTAACGGTTCCGTTAACAGCTGCAGTTGGAAAACTGAGGGAATCCCAAGATGTTGGACTATATTGACTCGTTGTGTTTGTCCAACTCCCAACTTCCACAGCCTGATATATTACGGAGACTTTGATGTGTAACCAACCCGCCGTTGTGACATCTGCAGAAAATTGAATATCAAAAAACAATTCCAAACTATCTGGTGTTATCGAAGAGGTATAGGAAAAGTCGTTGTCAATCCAAGCGTAAGCAATATTGGGGACATTTCCATACTTGAGTTCAGCATCAAGACAATCACCCGGCTTACCGCCAGTGACATTATCAATTGACTTGACTATTCCTCCAGTAGATGCGGTTAATGTCCAATTATTGTTGGGTTCATCATATTGGTCAAAATCACCATTGGGTACAGGATCCTCGGTTCGACGGAGGTTCGAGACGAGGGTCTGTAAATGATACCCGCGATACCCCAAAGGATACCAACTACCAAGATAAGAAAAGGTAGTTCCGTTCACACCGTTTGAAAAGAGGCTACTATCATTTCTAGCAAACTCAAAAACATCAAGCGTATCACCTAATCCCTCATAAGGCGAATTAGGTGGTGAAGCCGCCATCACCGTTTTATCAAGGTTCATTCCCGTGGGAGTGAAAAATATGACGACAGCCAAAATTGCAAATAAGGTTAGAAAGCCTGATTTTTTTGCCAACGAATTACACCTCGTTCTCAAATTAGCATAACATGTGAGGTTACTATCCCCGCAATAATTAACTCTTGATTGAGGTTATATGAGTGTTTCCTGAAATGTTTACTTAACAAAATCTCGCTGAATTTTTTCTAAAAAAGTTCAAAAAAAGAAAGAATAGAGGGACACATGCTGTGTCCCTTTAAGGATCCGTGTTAGCCGCTTTGGCGTTCGGTTTCTTCGAGGGCGCGAATGACTTCTTCTTGTTCTTCCTTGGAGAGCCCCCGAAGTTGTTCGACGACCGCTTCCTTCTCAGTAGCCCCTAATGCCTCAAGACTTAGAAGGCGCGCATGAACTCCCGGATCGACCCCTTCAGGGACCGGCGTGGGTTCAGGGGGGAGGCGACCGAATCGAGTGCCATCGGCCATTTGTTCTTTCAGGTCTTCTAAGAACCAGACACGATCCTTTGCGGGAATGCGCTTCATCTCTTCGAAGAGTTCGAGTTTCTGATCATGGCCAAGGCCTACCAGTTTCTCGAGTTCTTGCCAAATGATTTCGTCTTCGGCTTCGCGTTCTTCAAGGGTAATAGCGGCCGGTAAAAGGCTAGTGGCGACTGCGACCCCGATGGCACCATAGGCGGGTTCAACAATGGTTTCCATGGATTCCGGTCGAGTTGCGATACGGTTGATATCCCGATTCGACAGAGAAGGTGTCCTGCCTTTGCCCAGGGTGGTGGACATCTTGCGCATCTTGCGGACAAGCCAAGGAATCGCAAAGACCCGCGTATATGCGAGCCAAGCAATCAAAATAATAATCCCGATAATCGCTGCAAGGAGACCTATTCGAAGGGTATTCTCGACAAATGGATGAATGGTAACTTGGATGTTGATTTGATGAGTGGCAATGGCATAGACTAAACCGGTTTCCGCAACGAACTCAATGATTATATTCCTTTCAATTGGAAAAGTGAGAGGGGGTGTTGTGTAAGTGCCATCACCGTTATTAATTAGTTCCCATCCATTCTCAGGTGAAATATCCGGAACTATCACCCTGACAGTGGCATCAACAATTGGGAGGTTATGATCGAGATCCCATAAAGTAAGTGTGAAAGTCACTGTGGTCCCTGTGAAAACTTGGTGGTTGGTTGGTAAATCTTGGATTTCGGTTCGGACTAAGGTTACGTGCACGGCGAGTTGGATGATTTGTGCGGTCTCGTAGTTTTGTCGGGTGAGGGTAATGTCGAGGAAGTAGAATCCGGGACTGGTTTCGTTCATGTTGATTTGGGCATAGTATAATCCGCTATTGTAAGTAAGAATCCCACTTCCATAGAGCCAATTGAATGAACCGGTTCCATCAGTGATTGGGGTTCCTTGATTGTCGGTGAAGTTGAAATAGAGGAAAAGCATGTCACTGCGAGGTACTGTCCATCCGGTTAGATTCAATTCAGTGAAAAGATCCAAGGGTTCGTAATAGATGCGGGCACGGGTTAATGCCAAAGATGTGGGTTGTGGAAAGATATTGACTGTGATGACACAGATAGCAAATTCGTAGGTTGCAAAATCTGCTGTACATACGACTTCGTAGACGGATCCGGCGCTGAAAATGGTTGTCGGGAGGGTGACAGTGTACCATCCTGCCGTTCCATTTTCTTGAAGTGAACCAATGAAGGTTCCCCAGAAGTAGGTGATATTGGCACCGGTTATGGGAAGATTGTGGAAGGTATCGTTGAAGTAGACATCGATTGTGAAATTCGTACCCCAATATTCGGTAATGACTGAGTCAGTAGGTCGCAGATCTGTTGGAATGACGACGAGGAATACATTGACAATATCGAAGCGTTCGACTGCGTTGGGTGTGCTTGCGGTGACATATAGGCTGTATTGTCCCAATTCCAAGGTAAGGCTATCGATGGTGGCATTGTATATGCCTAGACCAACATGAGAGAGAGAGCCGTTTCCTCCAGCCCAGACGAAGAGCACTGTAGCTGT
>CAYFXY010000076.1:0-10101 GCA_964347205.1 uncultured archaeon | reverse complement strand
CCGCCACCTCAGTAGGCTCCTCATTGATGGCCTATTTGGGCTTGCTCCCACGGTGATGGGCCGTTTCATCGGTTCCAACGCCATCCTCGACAGGTTAACCAGCGTCCCGTTACCAGCACGCCGCTTGGACCAAGGCAAACCTTGATCCTCTACTGTATCATCGTCAATTCAGCGCTGGGCGTGTCGTTTCTGTTCCCAGAGCAAGGCTCTCGCCTTACGGTTTTCACCGTACCGTTGCCTACGGGAGGACGGAGCTTCCTCAGCTGTTCCACGAGTGGACCAACCGGCAGCTGTCCTTCATCGCTGAACCACGTCACACTGATAATCAGCGTCATATATGACTGTTATGTGTCTGTCCTCTTAATGCAGATCACATTATAGCAATAGGACAAAATTCAATTTGGGAAAGGGTCTGTGAATATTGCTGTTGGGATTGCTATTGGTAACTTTTAAAGATAAAGCGCGGGCGTTGCATATTATTGAGATTCTTGAGGTGCAGTATCCGCAAGAACCTCTAATGCCTAAAGCTCGGACGCCTCTTCAGTATCTTGTCGCGACCATGTTATCTGCGCAATCAACCGATGTACAAGTAAACCAAGTAACTGCGAATCTATTCAAAAAATATCGGACTGCTAAAGATTATGCATCTGCTGACCCATTACAGCTTCAACAAGATATTTTTCGCGTGGGTTATTATCGACAAAAAACTAAACATCTGCAGGCTACTTGTCGAATGCTCATCGAAGAATTTGATGGTAAGGTTCCCCAGACTATGGAACAATTAATTCAGCTTCCTGGGGTTGGTCGTAAAACTGCAAATATTGTGCTTAATCGCGCATTTGGCGTTACTGAGGGAATTGCCGTCGATACTCATGTATTCAGGATTTCCCGCCGATTGGGTTTCAGTGAGGGTAGGAATCCCAACACTGTAGAAAAAAATCTAATGGAATTGTTACCTTACGAGCAGTGGAGCCGTGTTAATCGGCTTTTTATTGCCCATGGGCGCAGTTTATGCACCGCACGGAATCCTAAATGCAAAATCTGTCATTTGAATACGCTTTGCCCCTATGCGGCTGCGATTGACTCTATTACGTAAATTCAACCTTCCATTTGGTCTTCTTTTCCTGACGACAGCTTTAAAGCGAGTATTCCGAATCTAGCAACAAGGCGGGGTGTTCTCTTGTCCTCCGACAGTGCAGGTAAGTACGTCTTCAAAATTATCATATGTGGTGACTGGGCTGTCGGAAAGACATCCTTGGTTCGTCGATTTGCCACCAATACGTTCACTCAAGATTATCTTACAACGATTGCCATGGATGTTACAAATAAAGAACTTGTCGTTGATGGGTTTGATATAAACTTAGCAATGTGGGATACCTCTGGCCAAGAACGCTTTAGTGCCTTGCGAAAACGGTATTATAAGGGTGCACAAGGCGTTATTTTTGTCTATGATATTACACGACCGGAATCCTATCGCCATATTGAAAAACGATGGATTCCCGAAGTTAATGGCATCTTAGAAGATTATGTTCCCGCTTTATGGGCTACAAAATCTGATTTAGTTGATCAACGTGTTGTTAGTAAAAATTCCGGGGATCGCCTTGCTCGCCGTCTTAAAACCTACTTTTTTGAAACTTCCGCATTATCGGGAGAAAACGTTGAAAAAGCCTTCACAAGCTTGGCTCGACTTGTATTAAGTAAAGTTCTTACGAGCGCAAAAAAGGAAACTACCTTTACCATCTAAATTTCCTATTATCCTGGGAATGCGCAGTTTAATAGCAAATAAGCTTCTATCCCTTATACGGGGGTGTTGTTATAATGGGAAGAAAGCAACATTCTCGTGAACAGAATCGACTCAATGCCTTGGATGGAAAAACTTGGACCCGGTATTCAATCAGCATCTGGGATATTAGAAAAACTCCTGAAGAAGCGCAATCTGGCCATCCTGCTCTTTTTCCTCAAGAGCTGGTTCAACGGCTATTAGAGATTTTTACAAAGCCCGGCGATAGAGTTCTTGACCCTTTTATGGGGACTGGGAGTACTTTGTTGGCTGCTGAAAAATTCGGGTGTTATGGTATTGGGTTTGAAATTTCCCGCAATTATCTTGAACTTACCCAAGAACGCTTATCCGCTAGTTCTTCGGGGGTTCAGCTTTATGGTGAAGATGCACGAAGTTTAACTCAATTCATAGCACCCAATTCCATCGATCTTGTCGTGACTTCTCCTCCATATTGGGATATCCACCGTCAACGCCGGACAGCGAATGGAAAATCTCCACGTCCCTATACTTCTTCACCACATGATCTGGGAAATATCTCTACTTACTCCGAATTTCTGAGCGAGCTTGGCAAGGTTTCAGGTCAACTTTTTTCTGTCATTAAACCTGGGCATTGGTGTATTCTGATTGTTATGGATCTTCGAAAGAAGAATCGCTTTTATCCGTTCCATATCGATTGTATCAATCAATGGACCACACAGGGCTTCCAACTAGAGGATATCATCGTCTGGGATCGTCGTAAAGATTACCACAACCTCCGGCCACTGGGCTATCCCACAACATTCCGGGTCAATAAAGTCCATGAATACATCCTCATTTTTCAAAAGCCTTCTTCGCCAGTCACTAAACCTTAAGTATCTAGACTCGAGAACTAGCAAGGAGGAACTCATCATCACAGCCTCGAACTCTGAGAGCGAAGTCGCTTGGGAAGGGGCCCTAACTTGCCCTTGTGGACGACCCTATATCCTTCTCAAGGTTGATGAAGTTCAGGTTTCAAAAAATAAAGAACTCCAACCATTGGCAGCATATGTACGTTGCCCAATCCATCGACGGGTGCGCCGGCTTTTCTTGCCCTATAGCCGCCTTAGTGAATGGGTTGGAGCGGCAGGCAATCGCCTTTTTCGATGTAATACTTGTGGCGCTCTGGCACAACCGAAAAAGTCTGGGCTAAAGGGACATTTCACTGTTGTCTTGCTAGATTGCCCAACACATGGTGTTAAGGATAATAAACGGATTCTGTGGAGTCCCATCTACACTGCTGCCAAAGCCGTCGCTGAAATCCAATTAGCTGAAGAGTCAACGTTGCCAGAGCTTTTCGATGAGCCTGATGAAGGAACCTCATTGATTTGTCCACGATGTCATACAGAAAACGATGAGGATGCACGGTTTTGTGCTTATTGTGGAACCCAATTCGATTTATAGACAGGATTCAATTGTTAGCGTTCCACAGATAGATTTATTGACGTTTCAGCAATATCTGCCCCATATTCTGCAATCCGCCGTAAACTTTCCAGCGCAAGTCGAAGGTTCAGTACGGCTTGTGTTGGATACTTTCCACCCAATAGATTCCGGATTCCTTTATCTTCAAGTTGGACGACGTCATCAACGCGTCGAATGGTCTTGTGTGCAAGTGGAACATTCAAGCTTCGAAGCGTCTTGAGTGAATCTTGAAATACGGTGTCTGCGAGTTGATGCATTTTCGTAACTGTTTTTGCTAGTGGTGACTTTTCAGGGAGGGTGGTTTGTGTGGCAATTGCGGCGAGGCGTGTGGCGTGGTCTCCGGCTCGTTCAATGCTTTTTACGACAAGGCGATAGCCTAGACATGCTTGTGGGCTCGTTAATCCAATTTTTCGAATGTGATCAGTGCGTCCAACTGCAGCTGTCAATTGTCGTACGATATAGAAATAGAAGCGGTCAACTTCAGGATCACGTTGGACGACTTCTTCTGCTAGCCGCTTGTCTCCTTCGAGTAAGGCGAGGACGGCATCCTGTTGCATGGATCGTACCAAGGTTTCCATTCGTTCTAGAGCGTTTAATAAAGGCAGATTTGCCTGGCCCAAAAAACATTGGACAATAATTTTATCGGTGGTTTCAGAGACGATTTCGGCTCCTATCATCAACCGACGGATTGTATCCTTTACGGTCACACGTTGGTCAGCGGTGACGTGCTGTAAATCGAGGTGGATGATATCAAAGCCTGCCAAATATTGGGTGATAAAATTCCGAACAATATCTTCGGTGGGTACATCCGGAGGGATTTCCACGCTGCTTTCTGATAACGTTGCTGCCTCCATCGATGCAGCCGTATATAGAAGCAGGGAGTATCGGTCTTGAGGAACAAGCTGTAATTCGCTTCCCGGTTTTAATCCCGCTTTCTCGGCCCACTGCTTGGGAAGAGAGACAATATAGGTTGCGCCTCCTGTTAATTGCACCTTGCGTGTTTCAGTAGACAACATCAGACACCTTATACTTGTGAGGTTTGGTTATAGAATCTACTCCTTATATATAGATTACTTGAGTAAATTATATATGTGCGGTAGAGGGCAAGGAATTGCAACCAACTTAAGGTGCAATTTTGTAAATGAAATTTCATCGACAAAGTGTCATAATCGGTTTGATTATTGGGTTGCTAATCGGTGCGCCCCTAGGTTGGTATTTTTCGCCGCATGGTACTCCCCCTTCGACAATCCTGAAAACTACGGGTTCGAACACCATTTTTCCGCTATCCCAAAAATGGGCGGAGGAATATCATGCTCAGTTCCCCTCAGTCCAAATTGATGTAGCGGGAGGTGGCTCTGGACAGGGGCAAACTTCGGTTGCATTGGGAATCGTTGATTTTGGTGCATCAAGTTCCTATCCGAGTTATAATTACCGGATCGCCAATCCCGGTGTGAGAATCATTCCTGTGGCTGCTGATGCGTTGGCGATTATTTGTAATAACGCGGTGAATTCGACCGGTATGAAGCTAACTCGAATGCAAGTGATTGCCATCTTCAATGGCAGTATCACGACTTGGGAAGATTTTGAAACAACATTCAGCGTCTCGGTTGAGGCAACGGGACTTATTGAAGTGTTTGTGCGTTCAGAAGCTAGTGGGACAACGGCTACTTTTGGAGCCTGGCTTTCAGTTGAGACATATCCTAATGGGACGCGATATTGGACTCTGGGCTCACAAGAGACCATCAGCTGGCCGGGGCAAGCGAATTTCCATGGGGTAGAAGGTAATGATGGGGTTAAAGCTGGGGTAGATAGTAACGGTAATGCGATTGGATATGTGGGTCTTGCTTTTACTGATGGGGTTATCAAATGTGATCTTTGGAATCCTGGAAATAATGCTTGGGTGACTCCATCCTTTGAAAGTGCCAAGTTAGCAATTCCTGCACCGATGACTAATGCGAGTGCAAGTCTGTTTGACTCTCCCACGGTCGGGGCGTATCCCGTGGCACGACTTCTCTTTTATTTGGTGAACACTGACCCTGCGGTATACCCTGTATATCATGGGGTGCGACAATCCACCGTGGGCTTCCTCTTCTGGGCGCTTAATACGGGTCAAAACCCTGATTGGATTCGTGTGAACGTGGGGTACCTTGAAATCACTGGCACTGGCGCTTACGATTATTCGATGGATATCATTGGTGGTATAACTCCAGTGCCTGGGTAATGTGTCTGGTCAATGGGAAACTTCGAGGTGTTATTCGATGGCTCGTCCTTGGCTTGAACGATTGTTCGGTGCCACTGCACGAGATCTTCTCGGTCGCACCGTTCTCCTGCTTTTCTCGATTGTCACATCTATGGTGATTGTTGGAATTCTCCTACTGCTTATTGCAGAAGCAACGCTTTCAATGCAGGTTTATGGATTGGGGTTGTTTGGACCGATCTGGCGACCTGACCTCAATATCTATGGAATTGCGGTGTTTATTGGGGGAACATTATGGGTGTCGGGCTTTGCGATTCTGTTTGCTGTTCCCTTGGGCGTGGCAGGTGCGTTGTTTATCGCTGAATATTGTCCCAATCAGTTTCGTCGACCTTTACAGATTATTGTCGAATTTATGGCTGCGATTCCATCGATCGTGTATGGACTTTGGGCAATGAGCTCACTTATTCCGTTTCTGTCCGATGCTTTTCAGTGGCTTGTACCTACCTACTCCGGGTATGGCGTCTTTCCTGGTGCGATTATTCTTGCGATCATGTTGTTGCCCACAGTCGTCGCGGTGTCTGTACATGCTCTCCGAATGGTCCCTAAATCACTTAGAGAAGCCTCCTTTGCCTTGGGCGCGAGCCGAACTGAAACCTCAATACGGGTTGTATTGACCGCTGCCTTACCGGGAATCGGCGCTGCGGTTCTGCTTTCATTGGGTCGTGCCATTGGAGAGACCATGGCGGTCTTAATGGTAACAGGTAACGCCCTCATTTTTCCAATCAGTATTTTTGATCAAGCTTATGTGATGACCTCCATAATTGCCAATCAACTGGGTTATGCTATCGGACAACCACTTTTCGAGTCAGCGCTTTTCTTTGTGGCTCTGATGCTTCTTTTGCTGTCAATCTTTTTTGTGACCTTAGCGAAATTAGCAATTCGCTGGAGTATGCGGAAAAGGGGGTTAATCTAATGGGTAAAAAGAATCGGTGGCGACGGGGACAACATGAATGGCTTCGAATGCCACAAGGATGGCGAGAATGGCTTGATCGCACCACAACGATTCTTCTTTTAATTGCGGTGTTGCTGATTATTATTCCCTTTTTTGTAATCATTTTTGATATCACAATTCGGGGTGTGGGGGCGTTGAGCCCCGAATTTATTTTGACAACTCCTCGTAATTTGTGGCTTGAGGGAGGGATTCGAAATGCGGTTGTGGGGTCGGTGTATCTGGTTGGGTTTGCATGTGTAGTTGCGATTCCCCTTAGTGTTGGGGCCGCGGTGTATATTTCAGAGTATGCTAGTCGGGGAATCCTTCAGCAAACAGTTGAATTTACTGCGGATGTCTTAGCGGGTGTTCCATCAATTGTATTTGGGGCTTTTGGGTGGGTCTTTTTCTCCTGGCATCTGAGGGCGATCACTGGAGGGAAGAGTTTGCTTTCAGGTGCCCTCACCCTTTCTTTGATGATGATTCCCACGATTTTGCGGACAACTCAAGAAGCTTTACGTGCGGTGCCCATGGACATTCGAGAAGCTTCACTCGCTTTGGGGGCTACACGATGGAGTACCACGTGGAGAGTAACGATTCAAGCGTGTTTTCCCGCAATTATCACAGGTATATTACTCGCCATTGCCCGTATTGCAGGTGAAACCGCTCCTCTTCTTTTCACAACGGGATATAATGATGATGTGCCCCGAAGCATCTTTGATGCTGTGGCGTCGCTTCCCTTCACGATTTATCTGTATGCAAAACACTATGACCCTACAATTGTGCAAAAAGCATATTCCACTTCTCTTGTGCTCATCGTTATGATTCTTACCGTCGATGTCATGGCCAATTATGTTTCCCGAAAAGTTGGAATGCTAGTTCGAACGGAGTGAAAACCAATGGTGGATTTCAAGGTCGAAATCAAAGAATTAAACGGCTGGTACGGCGAATTTCATGTTCTGAAAAATATCACAATGAATGTAGCTCCAAATACTGTAACTGCCATAATGGGTCCATCAGGATGTGGAAAAACCACTTTGATCCGAGTACTGAATCGGCTCTCGGATTTGGTTCCGGAGTTCCATCACACCGGTCAGGTGTTTATTGATGGGCGTGACATTTTTGATCCCAGTGTGGATGTATACAAACTTCGCGCTGGAATTGGTTTTGTCTTCCAGAAGCCAAATCCCTTCCCAATGTCTATTTATGATAATGTAGCTTATGGCCCTCGAACGCATGGAATTCGCAAAACCGCTCAACTCGATAAGATTGTTGAACGGAGTCTCAATCAGGCTGCCCTATTGGACGAGGTCGGCCATCGGCTTGACGAACCTGCACTTAAACTCTCGGGTGGTCAACAACAGCGGTTATGCCTAGCTCGCGTGCTTGCAATTGACCCAGTTCTAATTTTAATGGATGAACCGGTAGCATTCTTAGATCCGAT
Source organism: uncultured archaeon (assembly GCA_964347205.1). Lineage (GTDB taxonomy): Archaea > Asgardarchaeota > Hermodarchaeia > Hermodarchaeales > Hermodarchaeaceae > Hermodarchaeum. The sequence goes on along the minus strand of CAYFXY010000076.1, from coordinate 2,255 downwards.
TAGTGCCCAAAAAATCGAAGATCTCATCATGACTCTTAAGAAACAGTATACAATCTGTCTAGTCACTCATAATGTCCAACAGGCTTTACGCGTGTCTGATTGGGCGGCATTTTTGTATTTAGGAGAGTTAGTTGAATTTGGACGAACATCACAAATTGCGGAAACGCCCCAAGATCCTCGAACCGAGGCTTTCATGACGGGGCGATTTGGATAAAACGGTGGTGAAAAAAATGAGTATCAAATTAAAGGAACGCTTCAAACTAATTGAAAAAAATTTGAAGGAGATGGGAGATCGGGCCATCTCTGCCATACAAATGGGGTGTGAAAGTTTTGCAAAACTCGATCAGGGCCTTGCTGCGCGAGTTATTGCTGATGATGAAAAGCTAGATGTTCTTGAGGAAACAATTGAATCTGAAAGTGTTCGAGCGATTGCACGATTTCAACCCGTCGCTGCCGATATTCGGAAACTTAGCGTATATTTCAAAGTCATCACCGATTTACGGCGAATTGGTCGATATGGATATGATTTAGCTCTTCTCACCCAACGCATGAAAGGTTTGAAGCATTTCAAGAGGCTGGTGAAACTTCCTGAGATGGGTCGGATGGCCATCCGCATGACCGAAAAAGCGCTCAACGGGCTTTTCGACCCGAAAGCAGAATCACCGTTACAAAAACTCATCGAAGACGATGAACTCGTCGATGCAATGATGGATGAACTCTTTCGGGAATTGGTCACCTATACTTCAGAAGATCCCTCTCGGTTCACAGTCGCCATGTATTATTTGCTAGCAGGCCGCTATCTAGAACGTGCGGAAGATCATGCTGTCTCAATTGGCTACTATGTCCATTATATGAAAACTGGAAAACGCGATTTGAACCAAACTTCATCCACGAAGCCAAAAAAGTAACTCCTTCTTTAGGACCGGGCCACAATCTGCATAATTCGATCCATGGGTAACGCTTCAGCCGTGTGCTTATCTCGCCCTGTCATCGTCGTAGCCATGCAGAGGGCATTGAGAATCGCTTCTTCTGTGCTTTCAACTGCTGCACCAAAAAGCGGCGTCAACTGGCTTTCCCAGAGCTGGGTTCGTTGAACCACTAACGATGCCCTTTCGTGGTGTGTTGGACGGGCTGTGCTGAATGCGATTACAAAATCTCCACTCCCATGGCTCACAATACTCCCTGTCCGTCCAATCCCGATGACCGCACGTTTTGCAATCCGAAGCAATTGGCGAGAAGAGAGCGGAGCATTCGTCGCCAAAACCACCACAATCGACCCTCCTTCAGCAGAAGGTGCATCGCCGGGAAATTGGGTGTGGTCACCAAGTCCCTGATCAATCGGATGCCCGTTGATGATAAGATCACCTTTTCTGCCACAATTAGGAACCACCAAACTGCCGAGAATGTATCCCCCTTGTTTCTCCGCGAGGGTCCGGGAAGCGGTGCCAATTCCACTTTTGTATCCGAATGCCATCATACCCGTTCCCGCTCCGACACATCCTTCTTCTACATGTGCATTTGCCGTCTGGATGGCTTCGAACACGTGAGGTTTTCGGATGTGGCGTCCTTGTGCATCATTGAGATAGCCATCATGGCACTCAGCAACCACAGGATTCGGCGTCGATTCTGTGATTCCTGTTTGAGGATTGTGTTCAATCATATACTCGGTAACGGCATCCTCGACAATCCCGACATTCAAGGTACTGGTCAACAAAATCGGTGTTGCAATCCGCCCCAACTCGATTACCTGGGGTAAGCCTACTGCTTTCCCAAAGCCATTGATGATATGCACTGTTCCAATCACGGGATTAGCAAAAAGATTTCCATCATGTGGCAACACTGCGGTTACGCCCGTGCGGACTGGTCCTTGACCGGGTATGAGGGGGCCTTCTCCCTCAATGAGGGTTGTATGTCCTACTAACACACCTGGAACATCGCTAATCGCATTCGCGGGACCTGGAGCCAATGTCCCAATCACCAAGCCAAGCTCTCGGACCCGTTTCCGTTGCTGAAATGCCATAACAAAAACCTCACGCCTTACATCCCGTTGTCGGCGACACTATGCCGTTGTCCCGAATAAGTAATTAGTTCTCTGAATCCCCGCTGAACCCTGATAAATACCGAAAATTATGCACCAAAACCGAAAGCTTAATTTAAGGTGAATGGCACAATTCGTGATTGGAGCCGTGAAGAGCTACCTAAGACTGCGAAAGCCTTAAGTAGCTCAATGTGCGTCCCTCCTTTTTACTACCATT
>CAYFXY010000075.1:499-11216 GCA_964347205.1 uncultured archaeon | reverse complement strand
TGTATCGCATGTTCGATCGATTTGGCATTGATATGACTGAAGATCCCATTCTAGTGTTCCCTACACTCCACTATCAAAACGGGGGCATGAAGATTGATGCCAACGCCACCACGCCGATTCCGGGCTTGTTTTCCTGTGGTGAAAACGAAGGCGGGGTCCATGGGAAAAACCGACTGATGGGGAATTCATTATTAGATTACAATGTTTATGGACGTCGAGCCGGAATCTCGGCTGCAAAATATGTTAAATCCACAAAACGCCCGAAAAAACTGAGTTTGGTCCACTTAGACAAATATGAAGCAGAGTTACAAACCGCTGGGATTGATACTGACCGGAAAGCTCCGCTTCTACTTCCGGATTACCGCGAGAAACAGGTCTTGAATCGCATCATAGACTATGATTTCCTCTAAATTCGTCTGTTCTGAAATACAACGGCAAAACTGAAAGAAAAATATCCCAACTAGAGGCGCCTACAATAAGTGTACAAGAAGCAGAATCTAAAAAGAAGCCTGACACAGGTAGAAAATCAATCTTCAGCCTCCTAAGACACGGCATCCCACAGTCACCTTATATTATCCGGATGAGAGGCAAGAAGTGAAGCCATGGTCGTGGTTCCAGTATAAAAGTCGTGAAGAACGAGCCCGATTGAAAGCTTGGCAACGATAACCATCAAAGCGTGAATAATCAGAGACAAATCTTTTCTTTACGGGTTGGTAATCTGAGTTGATGTGAGCGATCCATTCTTTTGCGGCTTTTCGGTAAAAACCTGTTGAGGGCATGGCGATTTGCGCCCGTTTGAGAGTTTCTTTTCTTGTTCGAAGCGCTCCAAAGCGGTGTTTCCGTAAGTCTCAAGGAAGTATGTGGCATCGGGATTGGAGGCAAACGTGTGGTGAAGTGTGGTCCAGTCTTTGAAGGGATGATTGGAGGCATAGGTGGTTCATTAGATGTATGCTAAGTGAGGGTTTTTTGCTCCTCAATTGGTTGGAACTGTTCGTGAGGTGATGAATCTGAAGTGGGGGTTGGAAGAGCGGGGTGTTCTGTCCGTCGAATGTGGTGTTGCAATCGGATTAAGGAGCGAACACGTGGTAAATCTAGGTCCGTAGGGAAAAATTGCAATTTTACATCAAGATATTGGTTACAATAGATTTTGAAGATTCAATTTAGTGACGAGTTCTTTATACCGATTTCTGATTGTAACCTCGGTTACGTAAGAAACATCTGCGATTTCACGTTGAGTGGTACGATGACCTTCAGTGATTGAGGCGATATAGAGAGCAGCAGCAGCTAATCCTGTTGGAGCTTTACCTGATACTATCACTTTTTGCTTAGCCATCTCAAGGATTTTGATCGCATACCTTTCTACACGGGTAGGTAGATTCAAATCTTCAGCAAACCGTGGTACAAAATCTTTGGGTGATACAACTGGAATATCTATATCAAGTTCTTTCATGATCAAACGGTATAAACGACCTATAGTCTTTGCATTCATCCGACTATGCCGAGAAATTTCTTTCATGGTAACAGGTATTTGGAATTTTCGGCAGATGATATACAGAACTGCAGCGGTGATTCCTTCAATTGTACGCCCCCGAATTAAATTTATAGAAAGTATCTTTCGATAAAGTATGGCAACCGAATCCTTGACAGAGAAAGGGAGTCGCATTTGGCTTGTAAGGCGCCCTGTTTCCTTCAAAGCTATTGCGAGATTCCGTTCGGTGCTTGAATTCTGACGAGAACGCCGTTGCCATTTCCGCATTCGGTGAATTTCAGCTCGGCGATGAGCGCTTATCATATGACCGTGTCCATCACGGAATCCCCAACCTAGAGTTGTAGTAAGCCCTTTGTCACTACGCATATAATTTATCGGACTTCCAACGCGTCGCCGCAAATCACGTTGCTCCTTTGTAAAAGCTCTCCACTCAGGTCCCAAATCTATGATATTTGAATCAAGAACAAGCCCACATTCTTTACAGACGAGCTCCCCTCGAATTTTATCATAAATAGTAATTGTAGATTCGCATTCAGGACAAGATATTATTTCTTTTATATGATGCTTGACTGCTGATGATTTTGGTGAAGGAATAGACTGGGTTTCTTCTTTCATATAAAGCGCTTCATTCATTTTCATGATTTTTCTTTGTGTATTGTTCAGGCACTTAGTGGATTCGTTCTAACTGATTCTTGTCATCTAAGAAGTAAAATTCAACATCCTGAATCAGATTCCCGTGCCGAGTTAGCCACACTTCGGGCACAGCCCGGGTATTTCCAAATACGAGAAACCTTCTTTCGGCATTGGTTTTTTCTAAGAACCATACATTCTCAGAAATCGCTGACAATCTCGTCGATTGGATTCGTTTTCCACTCAAGGAAAAATATTTACTGTCGCCGACAAATTTTTTATCAATTGAAACATAATCAAAGAGCCGATTTACTGGTTGAACGACTTTGGGGCGTAGTTTCATCTGAAAGTGCTTTGATAAAACCTCTCTCGCTTTTAGCTCGAACCTTCGGACTTTTCCTATTGTAGGTAATGCAATTTTTAAGTTAGCTTCTTTTGTTGCAGTACTCGGTTGATATAATCGAAGTTTTTCCATGCGGTTAAATTGAACAGATCTAGTTTCCAGATTGATATTAGATACACGCCAGCCAAATGACAGCCACCCAGTTTCTGCATGCAAATGAGTTCTGTTATTCGACCACCATGTTCGAAACTTTCGAGCAGAATTTGGCAATGGAAACCCAAGAATCTCTTCAAGTTCAACAAAAGATAAACTAATGCTATCTTTCTTGCAAGTGAGGAGATATTCTCCTAATGAGAGATACTTCGATGATGACATATTCAGTCCCTTTTTTTTATCAAATTTATTAGTGATTTTGTGTCAATATTAACTCTTATTATATCGTGTCTGGGCATTGTTTTTGCGTTATGGATTGGAAATCTGGATTTTAGATTCCTATAATTCGTTTAATTTTTCTAGTGTTGTCTTAGTTTCCATATATCTTCGAACTAGGTCGGCATCAGCTCTCCCACCTGGTGAAGTATACCAGGCTTTGGTTTGCATGAATCGTCCTTGGTACACTACGAAATAGGCACCTGGTTGCGGATTATCAAAAATTCGGATATTTTTCCTTTTGATCCAACCGCTTAATGATGCATGGCTACGTTTTAGTGAATTGGCGTCTTGGGTAATGGCTTCAAATGATTTGTTTCTAAATGTTGACATGTGTCAACCCTCCTGATTATATTTTAGTATGCCAAAATATATTTATACTTGAATATATTAAAATATTCCTATCATGTTTCGACCTAAACTTAACTCTAGTTAACGAAAAATATTACCCCTAACTATGCCCTGTGATATTATGCCTGAAGAAGCAAAAGACCATGTGGTCGATAATTTAGTAGGTGCAGCAATATCTTTGAGCGCGTATAATTTGGTCTCAGATCTGAATATTAAACTCTCACTCATTCAGCAAATAAACAATGAATATAATGCCCTAGCCAACAAACTGGAATCTGAGAATATCTCTCAAAACGATTTGGATGTGTCATTACCAGTCGCAAAGGAGAAGGTCTCAACTGAAATCCGTCGTCGTGATGATTTCGGACTACACGCCGAAGCATCTGAAAAACTTGTGAAATCAGCTCCCTCAAGAGTCGACCAGATCGTTAATTTCTTGAAACAGAATCGCATTCTGGAGATTCAAGCATCGTTGTCATTTAAAGAATCGAGTTAGTGGCTATTCCAAAATTTACCCCGTTCGTTTGTTACCGTTTATACCGTTCGACTGACTTCCAAGGAGATGAAATAGTGAGCGAGAAAAAGAAAACTGGCTCCAATGAACAACAGAAGTCCAAAGAAAAGCTAAAGAAACTAAAGTTGAAAGAAAAACTTGAAAGAGAGCGACGAAAGAATATGGAACGAGCCAGGATGACAATGCATAGGCATTAAGAAATTCCAAAAAAGAAGAATCCAAAACAGAATTAAAAAGCGCTATGTGTCAGCAGGTGAAAGGTTGGCATCGGTAATCTTCTCTTGATATTTAGAGTGAGCGTATGGACTCCAAATCACTTGTTATTTGCGATAAGTGCTAGTATTTACGAAAGGCAATTAGTGGTTTGTAAGATTAAACGAATTGATTGAAATGAAAAAAGGCAAGAGAAGTAACTGAAGAAGAATGGAAGAAAAAGTTATCAAAACAGGAGTTTTTTTGTTGCGGGAGAAGTGAACGGACGCCCGTTCAGTAGCGAGTATTAGAATCATAAAGAAAAGGGGACCTACCGGTGTGCGGGGTGTGGTAGCCGAGTTTTTATGATTCTCTAGATAAAGATAAAATTGAGGAGAAGCTGGATCTTTCGCATGGGATGCAGCGAATTGATGTCTTGTGTAAGTATTGTAGTGGGCATCTTGGCATGTGTTTGATGATGAACCGAGAGATAAGACGGGGTTGCGCTACTGTATTAATTCCGTCTCCCTCGATTTTGTTAAGGAGGAGTAATTCTTTTCTCGATTTTATCTAAGAAAACTAATTGTATGGTTGCGAATTTAGAGTTGAATCTGAGCCTTTGATTTCTATTTTCTAGTCAGAATTTATCAGTGATTTTGAGCGCACCTATCGAGACATTGTGCAATCAGGTGCGGGTTGTTTTGGAGGTAGGTGACCGAATGGTGTTTGGGCGATGACTGTTTTGAGTCCTACTCCTTCTAGTAACTGTTTGACATATCGGATTTCTTCCACTGTAGGACGAGTGATATCTCGACGTCTGAAAGTCGGGCGGTAATCGAGAATGCAAACTTGAATTCGATCATCAATGGCACTAAGTCGAGTTCCCCATTGGTGAAGTTCAGTTTCCTGCTGTTCGGGAGAGGAAAAGAATGCCGCGTTGTAAGGTAATCCAACACCCATGAAGATTTGATTTGGGTAATAATGATCTGCCAGATATTTGACAGCAGTCCAGGATGTATTCAGGTATTTTTGGGCTAAAATTGGGTCGGAAATATTTGTTATTGTTTGGTAAGTAGCAACCTGATCGGCTTTCAGATCAGGTCCGATATCAGTTATGCCGGCTTGTATCAGTTCATCAATGTAATCTGGAGTAAGAATTGACGCGTTAGTGTCTAAATGTAACCGGGTTTTGGGACCTGGGTTGAGATGATTTAATTCCTTGAAAAATTGGGTCAGCCACTTTCGGTTAAGGGTTGGTTCACCACCCGAAATTGCAAGGCGGTTGACATTGAATTTTTGACGAAGTTTGGTTAGTATTTCTGCGGCTTCATTGGGAGTGATCGCTGGTGCGCGACTATTATAAGTCGTATCAAAGTTTTGACAGGTTTTGCATCTTAGGTTGCACCCTGCGCTGAAACAGGCTACTTCAATGTATGAGTGCTGCGTTCTGCTAAGATTTTTTGCACTCCACGGAGTTCCAACACCGCCCACTGGGTGGGGGCTGAACCATCCAACAATTCTGCGGGGTACGAAATTATTAGCAAACTCCGTTCGAATATGTTGACCTGTTTTCACTGGGGTGTGACAGCTAGGTACAATTTCACCATCAACTGAAACCAAACATGAATAACACCCTCCAGTCTGGCAAGGAGCAAATAGGTCGGGGGGGTTAGGAAAACGGGAAAATCGGATACCCAAGCTTTCCAAGGCAGTTTTAACGGTGACTTGGCTTGGCACGGTTACAGGCTTTTCATCGAGCGTAATTGTAATTTCCTTTTCTGGTGTCTGTTCAATTGGTTTAATAGCTTCTCTATAACATGCAAAGTAGCATGCTTGGCATCCGATACATGCTTGGGGACTTGGACAACCCACCGTTTCAGTACAAAACCCACAATTCCAGCATTTATCGAGATTCCGTCTGTAGATTTGGTGAACCATGGACTTACCCTAATAATCTTTGATGATGATGATTCAGTTTAACGTCAGTTGTTAAATGTTATGGCAAAAAATCTAAGACTTTTCTGGAAAAGTACCACCTACCTCAAGAAGGCTCTCAATGATTTTGGGTTCAACAGGGGCTTGAGTGAACCCCCAATCACATACGTTTGTTCAGTTTTTGGCTTTTTAGATTTCAGCATCGCTGATTTTGTTGAATTATTACATAATCATGTCCTAATCAGCATAAATTTAGGTAGGAATTGTAATTTTCGTTGAGCAAAGAATAGCACTCAGGACGATGTGGCGATAATGAAATGTAAATTGAAGGAGATTACGGTGCATTACATGGTTCGGGGGAAAGGGAAGCCGGTGATTATTCTGCATGGGTCTACGCTTGACCATCGGTCCATGGTGGGGTGTATGGAGCCAATATTTAGGATGCGTGCGGGCTGGCGGAGGTTTTACTTGGATTTGCCGGGGCACGGGCAAACACGGGGTTTGGATTGGATTAAAAATCAAGATCACATGTTGCAGGTGGTGTTGGATTTCATTGATACAGTGATTCCGAAGCAACAGTTCTTACTAGTAGGGTTATCATATGGCGGTTTTCTGGCACGGGGAGTGATCTATCAGCGAAGTGACCAGGTCGATGGGCTGCTATTGATTGTGCCGCGCGTGATTTCGGACAAAACGGCTCGGACACTCCCTCCAAAAACGGTGCTTGTTCGCGATGAGGAATTTGTGGCAAAATTACCCCCAGAGGTCCAGGAAGGGTTTACGGAAGTTGCTGTCCTTCAGACACCTGAGCTCTGGAAACGGATTGAAGCCGAAATTATGCCAGGCATGACAGTAGCCGATCAAGCATTTTTGAACCAGCTTTTTATGCATGGTAATGAATTCAGTTTCCACGTCGATGCGCCTTCAAAACCGTTCGATAAACCCACTCTCTTTCTGGTTGGGCGACAAGACCATTGGGTGGGCTATCAAGACGCGTGGAATATTGTGGAGACGTATCCACGTGCTACTTTTGCTGTTTTAGACCGTGCAGGTCATTGTCTCCAAATGGAACAAGAGTCACTCTTCAATGCACTGGTCCATGAGTGGCTCGATCGCGTTGAGGAACAAAGTCAATAGGCCGGTGAATCAGACTAAATTTACTTACACACTGCTCGTTTCAGAATCTATTTGATGCTTTGCTGTGAGAGGAAAGCAGGGATAATGAGTGCTCAATGTGGATTCACCCAGTGAATCAATTTCTATTATATCCAGGAAAATAGCAATTCGAGTAAAGCAAGGTAGAAGTTTCCCCCAAGGGGACGAATGAAAAGGGGATAGAAATGGAAATAGGGTCGAAGAATCCATGCTAGTTGAGTGCCAACGAAAATGAGGACTGCAACGCCAATGAGTATCGGAAGAGCTGAAGCACGAAAACCTTTGTCAGGAGTCCGCATTATTCGTGTGCCACAGGATGCACAGAACGCTGATCCTTCTTTGATGTCTTTTTTGCATTGTGGACATTTTCCTGATTCAGTGATTGTTGGTCCTGGTTCCTCTTCTAGCCGATACATTGTGAAATATCCTTGAAGGAAGTAGATAATGGCGCCGATACCTCCTAGTGCAAAGACTGCAACGTTGAGAATCACAACGAATGTATAATCAGCGGTCGTCAAGAGAAAGAAGAGCGAAACCGGTAGAAAGGCAAGCAGGATCGTTGCCATGATGGTGAAACCTGCAAGAAGTATAATGAGCATTTGACGAAAGGAGAGAGCGCCTCCGAGTAAGCTATCTAGTACATAGAATGTTGGAAGACAAATATATAAGGTGAGAAAAAGGAGGAGGGGGATTTTTATGGCAGTAAAGAGGACCTGAATTCCTCCAGAATAAAGTCCCATTGATGCGCCGTAGATGAAGGCGAAGAGAAAAATGGCAACCTGAAGGTCGATGAAATAGCTTTTCGTACTCCGATCATCGTGAATGTTAGCAAAGAGTTGATTTCGATTTTTGAGAACGGATTCCACAGTGCCAAGAAATCGAATATTACTCATAGTATTTTGTATGGAGTAATAGGATTTAAATATTTACTTATTTTACGTATAAACTAGTTTAAACGTAACACCTAGATAATTTTTTGGCATGCAGCCTCCTCATCTTCATTTGTAATATATTCAAGCAATCGTTTCTGACTTTCATCACATTGATGCTTCTCTGGTTTCGGTGATTTTTCTTAAAAAACTCAGAAGGTCACTGTGATTCCCGTCGGTTTGATAATGGTACGAGAGTAGCTATACTGATGCATTCATCCTGAATCCTTTAATTTACTTCTTGGAAGGGAGAGTCAGAATTACTTCGAACATTTCTAGTTCAGGTTGTAAAGCTGCGAGTGTTTTAGCAAGGGGGACTTCGGTGGTGAAGGGGAAGGAGACGCGTAAGGGTATTTTAGCCCATCCCGCAGCTTTTGCTTCGCGTGCGATTGCCATGAGAAGGAATTTCCAAGCGCGTTGGTAGCCTGGACGAATGGCTGTAAAACGCATGATGATTCGTTCTTCGTCGCCAAGGAGAAATTGTTGATCGGGTTGGAGGCGGAGGGCGGCACTCGCAGCAACGGCTAGGTCATTTTCGAAGACGATAACGGCGTGATCATCTTTGAGGACGCGATTTTTGAAATAGTTTACCCAGGCAGCGTGGTTTGGAAACGCTGGTGTGAGATACGGATCGGCTTGGGAAAGTTCAATTAAGAGTTTGAGATCTTTGGGGGTGGCTTTTCGAGTCGTGAAGGTGTTGAGTTCTTTAGATTTTTTCCAGGTGCTGACATCCATAATGTCATAGTCGCGGTTATAGCGGTAAACGCGTTCTCGTTCGACAAAGCCTTGGCCTTTGAAGAAGGCGATTTGTTTGTCAGCGATCCTACTGGTCAGGACTACAGCTGTGCGGATTTCGAGGGTTTTTTCGCGTGATTTAAGATAGGTATGCATGTCATTGAAAAGTTGGGTTTGAACTACTTTGGGGGCGTTGGGCATGGTCCAAGGGTAACCAATACCGCTTCGACCGATTTCCGATGTAGAATCATACGCAGTGATATAACCTAGAGGTTCGTCTTTTTCAGTGAGGGCATATCTGGTCATCTCAGCGCCACGAGTAATATTGCGTTGTTCGATTTCTTCCGCGCGTGCTGGGAGTCCAGAAGCGGTGGTGTAAATTTTTGCTTGGAGTTCTCTGAAGCCTTTGTTGGGCTCGAAATTTTGATATTTGATTTTCAAAATGGTTTAACCTCCATGAGACAGCTTAATTAATCTCATGATTTGCGAAGTTATTATCATCTTATGTCTTATAATTATTGTGGTATGAGAACAGCTAATAGAAAATGACTCAAGGCCTGAAAAAGAAAGAGTGACATTAATTCCAGATAGGTTTACTCCTTATCCGATGGATACGTCAGACAAATGAGAGGCAAGATATTCGTAGTTCTCTTGGGTTTTTACAAAAACACCTATATTACCTAAGCGGAGATTTGTGAGGCCTTGGTCTTGCATGGCTTGGGCACTTTGAATCATTTCTTGAAGAACGGGAGGTCGTGCATGGGAGAGCTGATAGGTTGGAAAGAAGGCAAGAAGAGTGGTTGGAATGGTGGGGTCGGTTTCTACGATGAGCTGGGCGATGGTGGTGTGTTGATCCGTCTCTACCCATTTAGGGATGTAGAGGGTGAGGATTTCAAGCGTAAATCCCGCTTCGTGGCTTAATGGTATGGACTCTAAGACAGTTTGGTTTGAGGTGCCACAGAGGGTTTTGTAGATTTTGGGATCGGAGGCTTTGATGTCTAGCCAGAAGGCATCTACTCCGCCGTCTTTGAGGATGCGTAAATTGGATTTTGTGAGAGAATAGCCGTTGGTTTCGAAGAGCACCCACATGTCATTGCCTGCTTCTTCTTTGATAGCGCGGGCTGCTTCGGCGTAGTACTCAGGGCGACAGCCTAAATCTCCGCCGGTAAAGGCGATGATATTGCGAGCTGGACCATAGCCTTGGACAGACAAGGTTACTTGAGTGGGGTCTAGCTTTTGTGGACAGTGGAGTGATTGGATTCCGGTGAGCCGGCAGGATCCACAATGCCTGCAAAGGGTTCCTGCGTGCCACATGGTTGCCCGTTCTCGTGGTTCCCACGCTGTTACTTCTTGTCGATAGTCTTTGGCAATGAGGGCTAACTCGTTTGTGGAGATCCATTCGCCATTCATTGTTTTGCTGAACTCGGCGGAATGGCATTTCAAACATGTATGATTGCACCCGCTCTGGTACACTGAAAAGTAATCCTCTGGTCGACTCAGATGCATTGATCGTATGAGGCGTTCAAATGTTCCGTTTTGGGTTTTTCGGAGGGTGACCTGACAAGCAGGTTGCATTTTGCCGTCACGAGTTCGAGTAAGGCAGGCTCCACGTTCAACCCCTTGTTCTTTGAGTGGACATTTCATTCTGTAGGTAATACGTCATTATGGTTTTTGGATATTTAGATTGCATGAAGCGTTCTCATAACCTAATATTTTCATCTCAAAACACGAGAATATTTATAGGTAAGATGAAATAAGCGATGACGTGGTTTCAATGAGTCCCACAGTAGCAGTAGTAGATAGCGGTTCGTTTCCGAGAGCGGTTGAGCTCCTTGGTGGGCTAAACAGCTTGAATACCTCCAAGAAAAGAGTCGTTATTAAAGTGGGTATTTACGATCCAAAGACAGGTATTTGCACTACAAAGGATACGTTAAAAAACTAAACGATGCGTTATCTAAGAAAGATTATAAAGATTTAGATTTAGAAAAAATTATAAAAACAATTAGTAGATTTGA
>CAYFXY010000075.1:0-489 GCA_964347205.1 uncultured archaeon | reverse complement strand
AAAGGATACGTTAAATGCGATCGTGCGTGCATTTGATAGAGCACCAGAAGTTCTGGTCATCGAGTCCGACAGCGGAGCCGGCTCAGGGCTGGAGCGGCTTAAGATCTGGAGTGATTGCTATACAAATCGGGTTGTCCCGTTTAGCCTCTCCGATGACGACGAAACCCAAGTTGTAGAGGTGGCAGGAGAACATATACCATTTTCCCATGTTCTGTTAGAACCGAATACATTCATTAGCACACACGTACCGCGGCGGTATGAGAAGGCAGGGCTCGAGGATTTGATGAATTTAGGGTTTGTCATCAAGAATTTGTTAGGATTAGTATTAGATACCAAAAAGCACCGATTTCACGATCAATTACCAATAGCGTTAATTGATATGTATGAAGCCGCTGGAGGAATAGATCTAGCTGTCTTGGATGCATCGCACGTGTATCTCGGATGGAAGAAAAAAAGAACAAGAGTTTCGCCCCAAGTTCTTATTGTGGG
>CAYFXY010000074.1:5085-11773 GCA_964347205.1 uncultured archaeon | reverse complement strand
CCCCTACCTATTTCTTGGGTCCCTCTGGGATAATAAAACTCCTTATCGATCGGCTTTTTGAATACAGTCGTCAACTGGGTTCAACGAAATATCGACCTGGTGCAATTATTGCTACAGCAGGTCTTAAAGACTGGGATCCCTTCACTCTGCCGATGCTTACAATGCTTGCTGGAATACTACATCTCAATCTAGTCGATCGCTTTGTTGCGTATCGTCCAGGCCCTGGTGAAGTGCTTCTTGATGAAGAAACAATGAGCCGAGTAAAAACGGTGGGTTACACTTTATATAATCAGATTGAAAATCCATCAACAAAAATCCGAATTTCAACCCCTCAAAATGCCTGTCCCCAATGTGGCACACCATTCTTCCAACTACGAGCAGGTAATCAAATTGAATGCCAATTATGTCAAACTGATGGGGTATTATCTTTCGCAGAAGACGTGGTCAAAATAAATTGGAGTCAAAAGACCAAGAAAAACCGCTGGAGTCCTGAAGCTATGGCTGAACATTTCTCTGAATGGGTCCTTCCCACAGGTCCCTATTATCAAAAACTCAGAAGTACAATCCAAGAACGCATCTCAAAGTATCAGACAATTCCATTAGTATCCAATTCCAAAACCAAAAAATAAGAAAGAATCGTGTAAATTAACTGCTAATTCAATCTATGAAAAACGGGACCGGTTTCGTGAAAAACTGAGCTTAGTCCTCTTCCTCGAGTTTTCCCTCAGCTCTAAGCTTCGCAAGGAGGGCTTTCTCTGCAGACAAATCAATTTCTTGACGCTTTATCTCCGGAGCATGTGCAAGCTTAGCACCTTTCACGATTTCCCGCTTTAACTCCTCGTTAAGAGACTCTCCCTTACTTTCATTTTCGCCCACATCGATCACCTCAACAGGTTGATTATTTGGGTGGTAACTTCTAGCGTTATAACCATTTTTACAGAGTGGTTCTCACTACTTATCGACAACATCACCAACAGTCACTGAGCTATAACTAACTCGTGGACTCTGCTTGAGCCGGTCTGGAATTGACGTTCCTTTTTCATCAATTACGAGTTCAAATCCTTGTCCAACTCGTTCACCAGTTGAAAGAAGATATCCACTCCGCGCAATGAGTACAATTTCCCCTGCTTCACACCGTCTCTGCCTTAAAGAAAATTCCGTGATGATTATTAAAAAGCTTTTGTGCCTTTGATTTGGTGTGAAGTTGTTATTGCGTAAAGGTAAATCCTGCATTTTTTTTGATTTCGTATTAGATGAAATCTGCCTCTGGTATAGTTAGGATTGAAATACCACTAGTAGCGTTCATAGACCTTATAGAGAAAGATGAGGACGACAATAGTAAGACCAATTGCTGCAAGGATTAGTAGTGATGTTGAAGGATCAATTGCAGGAACCGTTCCTTTTACAATATAAGCATAATTTGCTGAATCTTGTATATTTCCGAAAGAATCTTCTGCACTGATCCTGAAAATAACTGATTTGAATTGATAACTTGGTAAGGGTTGAGGATAGCGTGGAATAACTACTTGATAGATGTTATTTTCTAACTGAACCATCTCAAGGGGAATTGACCAGATGACCCCATCATAGGAGTAGTATAATTCTACAAGTGCGACCATAGTGCCGTCAGTAACAGTTGCATTAACAGTAACAGTATCCATATCAGTTGGATTACGCGGTAAGTAAGACACATAAGCGATCAAGGGCGGGGTGTTGGCCACAGTATAAGATTGAATTGTTGAGTTAGCCCAAGCGTTTTGAGTATCTTTGGCGTAAATGCGGTATTGGATAATTGATTGTTCAGGGAGTGGAGGAATAGCGGCAGTGAAGTTTGCTAATTTAGTGAGTGGACCCCGCATAGTAAGATTCAACCAATTTGTTCCATTATGGTAACTTAGGATGACCAACGCGATTCGAGCATCATCGGAGATTTGGCTGGTTACTACTACAAACTCACTATCGGATGGATTACTTGGGTCAAGGATGGTTTTATCAATGCTAGGTGGATCTCGATCAATAAGAAAAGATAGGGAAAAGGGACTTGTAGAATTTACTGCCGGTCTTCCACTTTTTGATGGAGAATGAAAGGTGGCACTGACATTATAGGATTCCCCAATAGTGAAGATTCCCTGTTCAATATAATAACTGATATTGAAATTCAGAAAATACCAATTCGCATCAGAACTGTTCCAAATTAGGGTTTCGTTAACAAGTGCGCCACTGCCTGAAGCGAGGTAGACACTAAAGTTTGAAAGTGTGACATCTGTTTCATTGAGGTAGCCAAAGATTGAGTGCCAGACCCATTCGATTGTGATATTAAGGAGTTGAATATCACGTCCAATATAGAGAATATTAGGTTGTGCAACCCTTAGGTAGGGTCCTTGGAATGTGAAGCGTTCGGATGTTGGTCCGATTCCATCATGGTATGGCTGGCGAAGAGAGTAATTTGCTGAAGTTCGAATTTGATAAGAAACTCCTGGGATAAGCACTGAAATGTTCAGCTCATCTACTTCCCAGAAGGTGGTTGACACATTGTACTGCAACACGTTAATGAATTGTACAACACTTGAGACATTATCCGCTTCCTGAAAGATGAGTGTGGTGTTGGCTTGCGTGAGGGGACCCCAAATTGAGCTGGAGATATGCTCGATTATTACATCAATGGTATCTGAGGTATCTCCAATGTAGGTGAAATTAGGGAATTCTATGGTGATAGAGTGTGTATATGTAAAGGTGGTTGAAAATGCGGTGGTCGTATTCCAAATCTCGATTCCGGTGTCGCGTGCAAAGAAGGCTCTTACTTTATAGATAAGTCCTTCAGCTAAGCCTGTGGAAAGTAGACTATAATTGAGAGCAGCCCAGCCAGTTCCGCTGATATATTGAAGATCGGCTTCAAACACGAGCGAATCGTTAGCATCATAATACACACCAAAGGTATGGTTCACCAGATCACCTGTTTTACATTCACCGATATCCGAGGCATCAACACGTTCCACAATCACATCAAGTAGGGAAGAATTTCCTGTTGGATTTGCGGGAGTATAAAGGCTGTAGTCGATAATAGGATCAGTAGCATTCAGGTCGTTAGGTCCTGGAGTTACAAGATCAGCACCATCTATTACTGGGGTGAGTGGATAGCCGAATAGTGGTGGGATTAGGGTTAGTGCAGCTAATATGACGAGGAGCGAGATACCTAGGAATTGGCGATGCACAATCTGTCACCCTCAAGGAGGATAGAAGGTCAAAGCTGAGGTGAGTCCTAAAAAGATTGCGGTAACGCACAACAAAGGTTCTATAAAAGAAATTCAAAATGAGTTACATCTCAGAGATCAATGATAGAAGATGATCAGAACTATTTAGTAACACAATGGATTTTTGTTTCCAGTCGTTAACGCGTAAATGTATGATGCTACTAGGAGCGATCTCAAAGGTTATCTGCCTTCGCGTTTCAATAGGTAGCTCTAACCACAAAAAGATGCATTCTTCAATTACATTTTCATGGCTCACTATTAACACTGACTCAACTTCATTAGCATCGATTTTATTCATGAAAGGTGTTATTCGGTCATGGAGCATTCGCCAGCTTTCTGCTTCAGGAAACGGAATCAATCAAAGAGTGGTTTGGTTTTTTCTAGTTCAAGTGTATGAGCCTCTTCAAGAGGCATATCGAAGGCTTTCCCCCAACTTAGGTCCCGTAGGGTTTTCACACCTTGGGGTTTAATTGCTAAAACTGAATCGATTATTTGAGCAGTTTCAACAGCACGATCCAAATCACTAGAAAAAAAGGCTTGTGAGGAACTGGAAATCATTTCTTTCTATCGGTGTGCTGTCACATAAGCTTGCCTTCGACCCAATTATGTAAGTGGAGTATTTGTGCTACCGCCGGTTAATCCTTTGACATGGTGTTCCGATTGGCAATGACGAACAAGGAAAAGTTCTTGCATCTTTTCACCCGCAAAGAGGACGTCCCGTCACTTTTAGGTTAGATAAGGACATTTTCTCTTTCGACCTTACGATCGGTGAGACCAAGCGAGGTTGTAGGCATCTTTCGCCCTCCAAATAATTCAGCTTCTGACTCACCCCGATATAAAGCATCTGCTATTCGAGCAATAGCATCCGCTTTCATAATGCCTGATCCACTCGCCCCGGTTATTACAATTACCCCAGAATGCTCGTATACTAATGGAATTGCATCGACTGTGTAGCTATAGGCTCCAGCCCACATATTCGTTGGACGTAGATTAGCAAAAACAGGGAAGTATTTGCTAAGAACCGGATAGATATTTTGTTCATAGTAGGTCCGTTCAGCCTTGTAGTCGTCATCGTCCATGTTGTTAGTATAAGCCCGACCGACTCTATCAGCGCACCCTACCCAGAAAGATTTCTCTTCAGGAACGCCACGTAGAAAGCAACTCCCCGTGGGGAGAATCGTGAATGGAATGAAGCCCGCGTCGCTAAAGCCTTTTGTGAAGAGTAACGCTTCAAGAGGTTGATGATCGCCTGCGGCAACAATGAAAAGCTGGCGTTTCTTGGCTTTCACATAGCTGGGAATGCCAACAGGGTCAAGCATGGCATTTGTCCAAGGTCCCACAGCCAGGATGACTTTGTCGGCGAAAATGGTGCCTTGCGATGTTTGGATCCCGGTCACCTGTTTTTTCTGCCATACAAGGGGTTCACCTGGAAGTCCGAGGGAAGGTTGCGCTTCCAATAGTAACCGTTCCACCACAAGATTAAATCGAGGTTTCACTTTCGCCTGTTTAAGAAATTCATTCTTATAGAATTGAACGAGGAGGCTGGGGTCGAGGACACCGCATTCAGCTCCGAAAAGTGCGTAATCGACTGGATTTAGGTTCATAATTGCGGCTTCTTCATCATTGGGAAACTCGGTGACGAGTCCTGGGAGGAGTTTTTTGAGTTCGGGTTTTTCAAGAGTTCGATAGGTGATATCGTTGGTATCCATGCGTTGCATCCAGTTTTGAATGGTGGGCTCATTGAATTGCTGATTACTGAGAAGCCACAAATATCCACAAAAATGAAGTGTTAGATCAAACTTGAGTTCCTCTTGAATATAGCGAAAGAAATCGATGCTAGTATCTGTGAGGAGCTGATTCGTCGTGGAGGAAAACATGTTCCGGACTGCAGCGGCACTCATTGCTGTGTTAGCTTGACCTGCATCGGGTTGCCTATCTACCAGTAAAATGGTTTTTTTAGGATTATTTTTTTGGAGATAATAGGCGCTAGCAACACCTAATATTCCTGCACCCACGACGATGATGTCAAACTTTTCGGGCATATAAATTGAGCCTCCTTCCAGAATCGGAAAACATTGGGGAATTGGATACCTTTTCCTTTTGTTCTTTATGGAAGGTAAAAGTTCGCAATTAACGTTCTATAAATATCCATCTTGGTTGCTTAAACATATTTGATTCAGTCAGGTGGTGTGGCAATTATATAGGGAGAAATGACCCGATAATGATTACGCTAGATGACTCTCTGGATTGATTGCCATGATTTTTGCATCATTTATTGCATTAAATCCATTGTTAGGTACCCTACTTATTTTACTCCCCATTATTGTAGCCCTTTATCTATTGGCATACCGTCGATGGTCTGCTGATAAAGTGGGTCTTGTTGCTTTTGCATTGGGGTTTTTCTTTGCAATTCTTTTCTTTGGCACTGATCCTTTCATTGCTGTTCAAGCAAGTATAGCAGGGATCATAGCATCCTTTCCCATTTCCCTGATGGTTGTAACATCTATTTTGATGATAACCTATATGGTGAGAACCAAAGCCCTAGCTCGG
This sequence comes from uncultured archaeon, assembly GCA_964347205.1. Lineage (GTDB taxonomy): Archaea > Asgardarchaeota > Hermodarchaeia > Hermodarchaeales > Hermodarchaeaceae > Hermodarchaeum. The sequence continues at coordinate 5,972 of CAYFXY010000074.1, read as the reverse complement.
ATTACAATTTTTTTCAAAACCCTTGGTTCCGGTAATAGAGCAATACAAATCATGCTCATCAATGTTGGACTAGGATTATTCCTTGTTGGGTTGGGTGCAACCCCCGTTAGTATGCTTCCCCCAGTGATGTTAGCCATGGGCTTTTCCCCACTTGTAGCTGTCATGTTACCTGCAATTGGATATGACCCCTTAACCACCTACGCCCTCTTAGGGATTCCCGTTCTGGTCTTTGCAGACACCGTCCCAGAGACTTATTGGACGACTAATTATCCTGGTATAAATCCTCTTCACATATCTGGTCACGTGTTCTCACTCTTCATGCCTCTCGTCGCAATCAGTATAGCTTTAGCGATGCTATGGATCGCTGGTGGGCGGAAATTACTTTTCAATAAGGAAGCTTTGGCATTAGCCATCCTAACTGGAGTGACTGCAGGGTTTATCTGCTATCTTTGTAATCTGCCTTGGATTGGATTCACACCCCTAACGAACATCTTTGCAGGATTAGGTGTTATTGGGGTAATGCTGGTTTACTCCAAGGTTCGTGGGCTCCGACTTGTGGATAAATCTGTTCTCACAGAAGACGATCAACCAGTTCTCGAATCTATGAGCCTTCTCCATGCATTGAGCCCTTGGTTAATCCTTATTATCCTCAGCTTTGCTGTCAACCTTATTCATCCCATCTACAATCTCTTTTTCAACGTTCTAACCTTTCCTATTATGATTGGACCAATAATTTTACGCACACGATTCCTCTGGAACGCCTACTTTTGGGTTCTCATCGCAACCATTTTTGCCATTCTCATTGACGCTGTTATTGCCAGATCTCAAAAACAGATATCTAAATTTAAGCAACAGCTTAATGAGTCAGTGGTTACCTGGCTCTATCG
>CAYFXY010000074.1:3042-5075 GCA_964347205.1 uncultured archaeon | reverse complement strand
TCGAACATGGCGACCGTTTATCTCAGCAGCTATCTTTTTTGCACTTGCTTATGTCCTGATTTATTCAGGATACAATCTAGCGTCTGACAGTACCTGGATTCTCACACCCGAATGGAATATGATTATTGTCCTCTCAATGGTGACAGCGATATCTTTCGGTCCATTTTATCCATTGACTGCAGCGTTCTTAGGGCTTATTGGTGGCTTCGTGAGTGGTAGTGAAACATCCACAATTGCAATGTTTCAACCATATCACCAATTCACAGCTACTCAACTGCTCAATGTTCAACCCCTAATTATTGGGGCAAGTAGTGGGATCGGTGGAGGCTTAGCCAGCGTCCTCTCCCCTGCAAAACTGCAAAATGCAGCAGCAGTTATAGGTGTGAAACAAATTGAAGGCCAAGTCCTTAGAAAAGCAATCCCAATCGTGTTACTAGTTACACTAGCGGTGGCGATTCTTGCTTTCGTATGGGGATATTTTATCCCCTAGTAGAGGCTAGAAGAAAAAAGGAATCAGACCGATAACCCACGCTAAAATTCCTGAAAGTGCTAAATAAAAGCCATAAGTAGTGTATTCTTTTCGATCTTTGTGATAATTTTTCATCTCTCCTTGCAAAGCACGTCTCTGTGATCGTACCCAAGATCTATGAAGAGCTTTGAAGAAGCCCCCCGCACCCATCGCACCTCCAAGAATGATGAGACTTAACCCAAGAAGCATCATTGCACTGCCAAAGATGTAAAAGAATTGACCTAAAGGGATCCAAAAGATTGCGATAAAAGTAGCAATCAATACACAGATTGCTAAAACCATTAGGATTCGCGTAATAATAAACAGCTTCGTTCCGATATCAGACACCCCAAGAAACCTATCGACATTCCACATTTAGACAATGGGAAATGAAACTGCACCTTATATTTGAAAGTACTCTATTATTCAATACAAAAGTCTTCCACAAGAGGATAGCCTAAGGCGTGCCAAGCATTTAGTCCACCCAAAACATTGGTGACATCGTCGAATCCAAGCCTTCGTAAAATACTTGAAGCAAGACTTCCACGACCACCCCACCCACACGTAGTTGCTAAGGCTTTATCCCGAGGGAGCTCATCCGCATGATTGGCTAGCTCTCCAACGTAGATATACTTCGAGCCTTCAACAAATCCCGCTTCACATTCATACTTTTCACGGACATCGAGAAGCAAGAGTTCTTCCCTCTCAATTCTTTCCTTTAATTGAGTTGCAGTGATAGCTCCAATTTGGTCTGTTGGTTTTCCTTTGTTTCGCCAAGCATCAATGCCCGGACAAAGATACCCGAGGATGTTATCATACCCGAGCCGCCAAAGAAACGGTTTCGCCTTTTCAATATCTTCAGGTCGCTCTAATACCAGAAGTATGCGTTGGTTATGAGTCAACACCCAACCAGGATAGAAAGATAACCCGTTCAACCAAATACTATAGGAACCAGGGAGGTGCGAAGCCGCGAATGCACCTGGGTTTCGAGTGTCGATGATAACCTTATTGGGCTGTTGCATTGTTTTCTCAAATTCCTGAACTGTTAAAGCTCGTGGAACTGGGACATCTCTGAGTAACGGCGCTCCGTTAAGATTATAGGATTCCATCTTCTTGAAATAGGGAGGACGACGGAGTTTGATGCTCATCACGAAATCAATAAAAGCATCTTTATCAAGACCAAAAATGGGATTGGTTTGACGTTCATATCCAATCGTGCTGATATTTCGATCACTGAGCTTATGCCCACAAATTGAACCAGCTCCGTGCGCAGGATAAATGAGAACATGATCCCCTAAAGGGAGAATTTTTTCATGCAGACTATGATACAATTTTTCTGTCATGTTATGCCAAACATCTACACCAAGGAGATCAGTTCGACCAATTTCACCAACAAATAAGGTGTCGCCAGTAAAAACCATAAAGGGAGTCGTGCTGTTCTGTGTATCGGTAATCGCATAACAGAGACTATCATTGGTGTGACCAGGAGTGAAGAGGACTTCAATCCGAAAACGGCTCACCTTGA
>CAYFXY010000074.1:1670-3032 GCA_964347205.1 uncultured archaeon | reverse complement strand
AAACTATCGCCATCCTTGAGCTTGTGTTCACCAAATTTAAAAGCGGTCTGCCCACTGTGACCTATTTCAGCGCCCGAGAGATTCTGAAGTTCTAAGGAACCAATTACATAATCCTCGTTGCGATGGGTCTCAAATATATAGAGAATTTCAGCACAGGCCTCTTTTGCCAGGTCTTTATAGATACGAGCATCCCGACGTGGATCCACCACGAAAGCTTCACCTTTATCAGCAAAGAAATAGCTGAGATGAGCAATCCCCGGGGAACTAATTACTTCTAGCTTCATCTTAATTACCTCAAATAACTCAACATCATCAGAACACTGTGCTTAGTGTTGATTCCTCATTTTGAATTTATCGTGTTACCTAGTCCAATTCATTTTATGATTGAACTGCCTGTAAGCAAGTTAAAAACTCTTTTAAAGCTAAAAGCAAAGGGAGAGCCGAGGGACAATAAGCTATGGATCGTGTAAAAGTAGAAGGGGCGCAAAAAGCCCACCAAGTCCTTTTGTATGCCATTAGTACCTGTGGCTGGTGTAAGATGACCAAAGCCTTTCTGAAAGATAAGAATATAGAATATGAATACATTGACGTTGATAAACTCGAAAGTGCTGATCGGAACACCGTCAATCAGGATATTAAGGCTCGCGGATCGCGACTCGCCTTTCCAACGGTTATCATAGATGATAAGATAGTAGTCACCGGCTTCAAGAAAGATCAACTGAGTAAGGCGTTAGGAATATGACCGCGTACGAGAACATGAAACGCAAAACGGAAACTGATGCTAAAACTCATGGCTATTATCTTAATCCTGAACCAATTTTTCTTCAAGACCTCCTAGAAGGGTTAGTAGCAAATGAAGAGCGTTATGGTTATGCATCCTGTCCTTGCAGGCTAGCCTCCGGGAACTTTGAATGGGACCGGGACATAATTTGTCCTTGTGATTACCGAGATGCGGATATTGAAGAATTCGGACAGTGTTTCTGCGCTCTTTATATCAATAAGGAAGTAGCAGAAGGGAAACATCCGATGGAACCAATTCCCGAACGTCGCTCCCAAGAAACAATTGATCGAGCACTAGGTAAAACACCAGAGAAACCCACTTCAGCAAAAGAAAAAAGCAAATCCAAAGATACAAACCGGAAACTCTTTTATTGTAAGGTTTGTGGTTACCTGACATTTCGTGAAGAACCACCGCATAAATGTCCAATTTGTCAAGCTAGCAAAGATATGTTTGAACAAATTGTGCTGGACTCAAAGTTCAAAATACAGTGAAGGGCAACCGAAAAAAACGCACACCCTTTAAGACCGAGTCAATATCTATGTTATTTGAACCCGGACTCCTCGTTGTTCAATATAGTTGAA
>CAYFXY010000074.1:482-1660 GCA_964347205.1 uncultured archaeon | reverse complement strand
GACAGTACTATAGCGAAGGTAGCGTGCTGTAAATTCGATAAGTGGAAAAGTTGGGAGTAAAGAAAATAGCATAGCAAGCGCATAATACACAATGAGGGCTAAAAGAATCCCAATCATCGCTCGCAAAATTTTGGTGTTTTTCTGAACTTCGGTTTTGAAATTCACATATCGTTTTTCCAAAACGAGTCCAACACTGAATCCAAACACCACGCCCATTGACACAGCGATATTTTCTGATGGAAAATAAGGCAGCCCCAATAAATAGAAAGCAGAATAGATTATGAAGAATATCAACGAAATGAGGGGAAGCAACCAGTTCTGAAAGAAAGTTGGCATACGTTTCCAATGTGTTTGAATGTAAGGCACTAGAAAATAGGCCCAAATAACCATGATGATACCAATAATAATACCGCCAATCACATCACCCAGAAAGTGCATGCCGAGTCCCATTCGAGCTAACGCTGTGGTAGTGATTAGAATTATGGCTACAAGATAGACTGCCCATCGTCGGAATTTGATCGCTGCCCACCCCCAGAAGGTGGTAGCGGTTTGGGTTGCCCCGCTTGGAAGTCCATAGGATTGATCCGCGGCATAGTCAGGGTTTTGGCGCAGGCCTACAGGAGGACGAGGCATGCCAAAAACATATTTCAAAAAGATATTGATGAAGCTGGAAAACATCACCAACATGACGGCAATTTTTCCCTCATGTTTATTTAGACACCAGAAGGCAACACCCAACAGCATTACATAGACGATTTGACCTCCGAAGAGATTCAAAATCTCCCAAGCAATGTAAGGTAAGACAGTTTGGAGAAAAAGAATAATTTGTGGATCAAAGAAAACCACGTGTGTCAACCTCCATCAAACTACCTAAAGCAACTTACTTTGTGGGTGCTTAGAGCCTATAAGCTAGCCGGAGGTTAAGGTATCGGAAAAATAAGTCATTGCTAGCTTGTATAGACAAGCTAGCACTCTGAGTAGAATGAACTAAAATGATTTGAATTTTGAACCGGGTGTTTTACATACAGGACAGGGATCGGGTGCGTTACCTTCGACGGTATGACCACAAACGGGACAAACTTGGAGTGGACCTAGATCCGCATCCTTGCCGGAATCAACTGCATCCTTTGCACGTTGATAGAGGCCCAGATGGTTTTTCTCAGCTTCTAGTGCCCATA
>CAYFXY010000074.1:0-472 GCA_964347205.1 uncultured archaeon | reverse complement strand
ACATCGGCCCCCTTTTCACCCTCAGCTTGAGCTACAACACGATAAGCAGGGTACATTTCGTTGATTTCGAAAGTTTCTCCATCGATTCCAGCTTGCAACGCTTCAGAAGTGTTTTCTGTGCCAAAAACAGCACCACCTACGGTTTGGAATTCGCCTTTACTTTTGATATGTTTGAAATGTGTTGCCGCATGAACTCGCTCAGCATAAGCTGCTGCATGAAAGAGACGAGCCACATTTGGAAATCCTTCTTTCTCTGCCATCTCCTTGTATATGATATATCGCATATGTGCCTGGCTTTCACCAGAATATGCATTGCGAAGATTCTCTTCAGTCATTGCTTTAACCATTTGGTAAAATCCTCCAATAAGAGATGATGGCAAATGATAGATTCAGTTTTAAGTAGCTATTGGTCTTGCGAACAAAAAATGGGGGATTGGTGGGGTCACTGGGATTTGAACCCAGAATCTACGGG
>CAYFXY010000073.1:10573-11945 GCA_964347205.1 uncultured archaeon | reverse complement strand
AAATCAAATCCAAAACTGCTGGAAAAAGTTGTTCATCTTCTAATTTGACATGGGGTTGAATCAACTCAATATAATTATCTAAACACTTTATGACACGTTCTCGGGCGGACCGATCACCAGTAAACATAGGACGTGCAAATCTTCGGAGCTCAGAGATGTAACCGAGGAGATACATATGTTCTTCAACAAGCTTATCAATGAGAGTGCCATACTCGGAAGAAGCCTTTTGCTCGAGAATAGCAGGAAAGAGCAACTGCTCCTCTTTACCATGATGAATAATATCTGCATAGGTGCTCCAGAAATCAACAAGCATCCAATATCGCCGGGGTCGAATGGGACCACCTTCATCAACTTCTTTGCGAAACCTAGTTGTAATTGATACAGCTTTGGAAATAAGGCGGTGTTCCTTTGCAAGGTGTTCTAAGGGTTGCATCTAATCGGGCTCCTTTTGTCCAATTGCTGTTATAAAACAAACCATCTTCAATATAAAAATCTCTAATTTGCGGATTTTCATTCGAGCTCAAAGTAGTCCAGTTTGAATAAGTGAGAAATCATGATTCCTCTAATCTTATTTAGACTTATCGGGTTTTACTGAGGTGAGATGACTCTCAACTCGAGAGAGTCAAGAATTCCATTAGGAGAAGTGTTCAATTATCCGTAAACAATAAAAAAAGTAGAAGGATAACTGGTTGTTTCATCCGATTTGGTGTCAGATAATGGTTCATCTTCGACCTCGCTATATCCTTTTTCTTGCAAGTCTTATCATGATGATAACTGGGATTTCTTTAGCTTGGGGCACCCAAAACAACTTTGGCACAGTTCAAGTTAATGAAATCACTCTCACAACCTTTGAGGGCGTCCCTATTTCTGGAATTTTACAGAGACCTCACGGTGCAACACCCTCAACACCACTCCCTGGGATTGTCGTTATTCATGGTGTAATCCAATCCAAAGAATGGGTCATGGCGTTTGGAATTGAATTTGCTCGACGAGGATTTGTGGTCTTGACAATAGATGCAACGGGTCATGGCAATTCAGGACCTAGTAGCGGATCGGATTCAGATTCAGGGGGAATCGTTGCCCTCGAATTCCTTGATAGCCTTTCTTATGTAAGCAGCATCGGTATAATCGGTCATAGTATGGGTGCAGGGATTGCCTTTCAAGCCGTAAACAGTACTTCTGTCCAAGTTGATGGCATAGTACTCGTTGGTGGGTCAAGCTCGCAAGCTAACGCTTCGTTTCCCCAAAATATGCTAATAGCTGTTGGACTTTATGATGAGCTTTTTCACATTCCTTCGCTTTTGAACTCATTAGCTGGCACCTTTAACACATCTGGTCCAGTGATTCCAGGTCAACTTTACGGGTTATTCTC
>CAYFXY010000073.1:8465-10563 GCA_964347205.1 uncultured archaeon | reverse complement strand
ACGCCACCAACAAATCATCTCTTTGAAACCATCGACTCAATGATAATTAGCCAGTCCGTTGAATGGTTGATGCACAGTCTCAAAGGGACACCCGATATGTACTGGATACCTACTCAAAACCTCCTATATCCTGTCTGGATTCTCGGCGGACTCGTGGCTTGTCTTGGGGCAATTATGTCTGTTTTTGCCATATTTACGATTCTGATCAAGAGAGGTGTTTTTCAATTCATTCATCGAACCCCTCGGTCACGAAATTTTGCCAGTAAACGCAGCTATTGGGGCTTCGGTATCCTGTATGGTGCAATTGGTTTCCTCATGCTTTTCGTTTTTCTCCTAATAGATATCCCCTTCTTCTTTCCACAAACCCTTGGGCTACCTATAATCCTTGGTCTATTTACTAGCAGCGTAGTCTTGTTTTTCCTACTACTTATTATCAAATATTTTCAAACCCGTTACGGACACTCCATAACCTGGAACGACTATGGTGGATTCAATGGCTCCAATAAAGGAGATTCTAAAGAACTTCTTCAAACAATCGGATTGGGTTTTTTGCTTGGGGTACTCGGCATTGCTTGGCTCTCAATCTGGGTGTTCGGGGTTGATGTGTTTTTAGCTCTCGATTTTCGGGTGTTTCTCCCGTTTCTCAAAGCCCTCTCTCCACTACGTGCATCCTTTGTTCCACTATACTTTCTGTTGTTCCTCCCAGTCTTTCTCGTAGATGGACTCTGGACCATGGGTTTACTTCGCACCAAATCCAAGAACACATGGCTGAAAACGCAAATCTGGTGGACGAGTAGAGCCATCTTTATCAAAGTGCTGATCTTAGCCATTCTTCTTCTCATTCAAACCATTGTGAGCATTGCAGTTAGAGGTCCATTCATTTCCGGATTCATTGGCTTCTATCTTCTCTTTTTATGGGTCTTCATTCCGATGTATACAATCTCGACAACGTTTATTGCTTGGTCTTATCGAATCAGCAGTCGTTTCTATATTGCTGTCATCTTTAATGCACTTCTTTTTGCGTGGTTTATGGCCAGCATCCTCCCGATTTATATCTAATACTTCTCTTGATGAATCCCTTCAGCTTTGTTCATTTGTATGATCAAACAATGGAGCTGTTTAGGGTTTGATACTCGGATTCGATGTCCATCCCCAACGTTATTGTAAAAAGTGGAATTATTTACGCCAGTTCGTTGATGCTAAACCAGCAGATTTATTGCTATCGTGGGGTTCATCCAAGATTCTAGGGTAATATGAATGTCTGATAATCACTTATGGTTATTAGATGCTACTTTCAAGGAAAGAGACAACACCATTGAACTTACCTATCTCCAATCACCCGAAAACACCCTCAAAACTATAAAACGAGAGTTTATCCCCTACTATTATGCATTACCTGCAAATTTAGGGGAAGCTGTTCAACGAAAGGACCTTATGACAAACGAAATAATTTCTGTAGGAAAGTTGCCACACAATAGTTCGGTAAAAACTGAAAGAGAATGGGAGCAAAACCTCAACCCCGCAATGAGTTACATATATGATCAAGACCAACGGTTCGGATGTCCACACCGGTTAACAGAAACTGGAATCCACATTGACTTGAAGGTTCCCAACAGTCAATTAGATGAATTCAACTCTCGGTTTGCTTCGACTGCACAACAGGATCCGGTAAAATTTGACTTTCTGAAGAATTTCTTTCGATATACAATTCAACCTCTCCCTCCACTTCCTAGAGACCTCCTTAAACTCGAGGCCAAATATGACGACACCCAACTACAATGGGGCATAATGTTGGCCCGGATTGCAAACATCCCTTTTTTCCGTGCACTCAAAAGTCGAAGTGTCTCAGATTGGATCCGATCAATGTTACATACAAGTTATCGCCAACTTGGCATCCTAATCCCCGACCCTGAGGAACTTAAAAAGGGACATACCCCACATCGCGTTGAAGGAGCCCTCACTATTGCACCCAAACCGGGTGCTTATTATCACATGACGGTTTTGGATTTCGAATTCCTTTATCAAGCTCCGGTAATACCAAAGCGTGCCCTCTTTGCCACCATTAAATCGTTCCCATCCTGATTCCCCTTCCATGCAA
>CAYFXY010000073.1:7375-8455 GCA_964347205.1 uncultured archaeon | reverse complement strand
CCTTTATCCAAGTCTTATAGATCACTACAATCTTTCTTACGAAACGATGGATTGTGACCACGCAGACTGTCAAACTAATATTGTCCCCGATGAACCCCATTATGTTTGTATCCACCGCCGAGGAATCTTTAGTGCCCTAATTGGTGCTCTCAAAGATCTCCGCATCCACTGGTTTAAACCCCAAAGTCGCCAGGCCAATCTATCGAATGAACAACGAAATAAAGCAAAGATTATTTCTGATCTACTCAAATTCCTTCTAGTGAGTAGTGGAGGTGTCACAATACGGATTCATGGGCTAGCCAGTCCACCCCTTGCTGAATCTATGATGGCTTATGGGAGATGGGCGTTACGCACTAGCTGGGAGTTTGCTGTCGAGAAAGGGATGCGACCAATCTATGGAGATACAGATTCTCTCTTCCTTGACCGCCCTACTCAATCACAAATCAATTGGCTGATAGCTAAAGTTAAAGATGAATTAAGATTGCAGCTCGCTGTTGATGTCGTCTATCCCTTGTGTGTGTTTAGCTCAGCCAAGAAAGCATATTTTGGAATTTTACCTGATGGAACCCCAGACATCAAAGGCATAACTTTGGGAAAATCAAGCACTCCCCCACTGTTTCGTCAAATCTTTCTAAAAACAATTAAGCCTTTAGCCGGAGTCGATAATGCAAAAGACCTTGCGAAAGCCGTCAAGAAACTAACTACTATTTTGCGACAATCAATATACTCTCTTCGCCAACACGAATTTACGGTCGAAGAGATGGAATACCGCGTCAAGGTATGGAAAGCGGATAAAGAACGTGAAAAGACTGCAGCACTTGCGCAACCATACCAAGCTCTCAAACAATTAACTGATAAAGGACTCAAGATTAAGAAACGAGATGAAGTTGGATTTGTGAAAGTAAAACCTTTCAAGTATCGCGGTCGAACTTTCACGGTCAAACCTACCACCCTTGCAAAAAAATTAGAAATCGATGTACCTGACTATATCCGCAAACTCGAAATGGCATTTCAACAAGTACTGGAACCACTTGGAATTGATTTTCCTAGCGACCAATCAAAAGCGCTTGATTCATATCT
>CAYFXY010000073.1:5379-7222 GCA_964347205.1 uncultured archaeon | reverse complement strand
AAATTCCAATCCCATCAATTTCTGCTTCAAGGATGTCTCCTGACTGTAGGAATACAGGGTCCGGTTTGGACACAAATCCAACACCAGATGGGGTTCCCGTTGCAATAACATCTCCAGGCTCGAGGGTCATCACTTGGGAAATATCAGCAATTAATTCAGCAACCGTAAATACCATATTTGCTGTTGTACTATCTTGTCGCGTTTTACCATTAAGGCGAAGCTGCATCCGTAAATTCTGCGGGTCTGGAAGTTGATCTGGAAGCGTTAAACAGGGACCCATAGGCGCAAAGGTATCGAAGCTTTTTCCCCTAAACCATTGTCCATCCCGAAACTGAAAGTCACGAGCTGAGATATCATTAAAGACCGTATAACCGCCTACATGCTCGAGTGCCTGTTCTACAGGAATATTTCGCCCTTCCGTCGCAATAACCACTCCTAATTCGACTTCATAATCAACTCGGGATGCCCCATCAGGGATTACAATGAACTCATCTGGGCCTATGGTCGTAGTTGGAGGTTTTGAAAATAAAATTGGGGCTTCTGGAAGCTTTTGTCCAGTTTCTTCAGCATGATCACGAAAATTCAATTACTGATAGGCTGGGCATCTATTCGACCTCGCAGAGCAGCCTCGATTGTCTGTTCGAGACTCGAATCTTTAAAGAGTGAAATAATATCAGGAATTCCTGGCGTTGGAACTATCTCTCCATCATCAAGGCAACCAACACGAGGACCAGCATCTGTATCAAAGGTGACCAGCTTCACCTGAGGGATTCTCTCCAATCTAACTGTGACTTTGATGAATGGAATAACTCCTCGTTTCAACCCTAAAAGATTGTCTCTCTATCAAAGTTCCACCGACTAAAATTCCTATGACTATACACCACATCGGAAAAAAAGCCACCCGTTTTTAACTTTAAGAAATCTTATCAAACAATACCGACCTTGTAACCGATCTCCGTTAATTTTAATAATGATTTCCTTCTCTTCCCATTTTTCAGTTTCATAAGTGCCAGAATCCCAGATTTCCACAGTTCCTGCCCCATATTCCCCCTCATTTATGGTTCCTGAAAATGTGTGATATTCAATAGGATGATCTTCAGTCTGAATAGCTAATCGTCGCACTCCTTTCTCAGTTGGCGGTTCTTTTGGAACAGCCCAGCTCACTAATACCCCCTCACGTTCTAATCTTAGATCCCAATGAAGTGTTCGAGCCTGATGACGTTGAATAACATAAATAGTGTTCTCCCCAGGTACAATAACCGCTTTTGGTTCAGGAGTTTTGGTAAAATCTCGCTTTTTCTTGTACTCATCTAAACTCATAGTTTCTCATCGAATTAGATAATCGATCCTGAATAAGTTCTGTTGATATCCCTCAATAATAAAAATAGATTGTCATTCGGTAAGATTAGTTCTCTAAATGAACACTGTTTTCATAGATTCTTGATAATCTGGTCATCTTTTCTTCATCATATCATGTTCTCTTCGGCTTCGGGGTTTTCTGGGACGTTTGATTGAAGGAATGATGCTCATAAGGCCTCCAACCATTGCAAGAACAGCACCTAAAAAGTGAACGATTCCTGGAAAAAAAGCGATTCCAAATATCATCCAAACACCCACCGCAATTACTGGGATACCAAAAAAAAGTGCCAGAAATCCACCAATCATACCACTCCGCAACACGGAGATCAGACCTGAGGAAAGCATGATAATTCCACAAAGAATTATTGCCACAACGGCAATCAGCAACATCTGGACCACCAGATCCGCTAGTACCTGAATATCAGGCGGAAAACTGGGAATCTGGGCGATGAAAGCCTGAATGAAAAAGTAGATTGAAATTTGG
>CAYFXY010000073.1:3832-5301 GCA_964347205.1 uncultured archaeon | reverse complement strand
AACGTTGAGGCGTCAATTGAAACCTCCTAAAGCCATTAATCCCTTCGAGATTGTTTTTGTTTAAGCCAACGAAGTACAGGCCAAACAATTAGAATGCTTGTCAGGAGTGGTACAACAAACATAAAACCTACCCAAGTACTACGCTCAACAAAGAGTTGCGTTTTATCACCTAATAACCGAATTAACAAGAAATTCCATCCCGTGTCACCATCATTTGTTCCACCTGCTATCACAAATCCTCGGTCATGACATTCTACGATTGAAAATACTTTATCATGGTTATTACTCCCAAGAGTCCAGTTCAGGACAATTTCACCTGTTGGACTAGCCAACATGAATTTGATATCATAAAGCCCGCCAGGAAATACGATTAGTCCTGTGAATGCAAATCCACCTGACCAAGTTTGCCTCAATGAAGTTGCTACCTCTCCATGAAGACTACCATAACTGCGATTCCATCTTAAATCGCCAAGAAGATTGGTGCGAACAAGCCACATGTCCCAGTCATGAGTTCCGACTCTACGAATTGCCCCAACAAACGCAAATCCACCATCCCTGCATTCAACAAGGCCACGGCTGGTATAGGTTCCTGCGCCTCCATATGTGTGATTCCAGAGGATATTTCCATTAACATCTGTGCGAATTAATTGAACATCAGAATAGTAGTAGGGATTTGAGCCTCCTGTAAAAGCAAATCCTCCAGTTTGGCATTCGATTAGGTTTTTGTTTCCCTGCGATAAAGTGATATCATAGGTTTGGTTCCAGAGTGGATTTCCTTCTTCATCGATTCGAAGAAGCCTTGTTGATTTGTAAGCGATTAAAGATAGAATTGCAAATCCCCCAGTTCGGCAACGAATAATCGAATATCCCATTTCCTGTCTGTCTCCTCCGTAGGTGCGGTTCCAAAGGAAATTCCCCCAGGCATCGGTGCGGATCAGATACACCTTTGCTCCCATTTGATTAAGATCGGTGTATCCAATCACCACAAATCCCCCATCTGGGCATTCTACAATGTCAAATCCCATATCCCAGCCAGTACCCCCGAAACTGGCATTCCACAAAGGGTTCCCTTCAAAATCGGTTCGCAATATCCAGAGATCATACGCTGGAATTTGATATCCAGATTGGATTGTTATTCCAGTTATTGCATAACCACCATCTCGACATTCAACAGCAGCATAGCCCAAATCAAACACAGAATTAGTATAAGTCCGGTTCCACATTCGATTAAGGCCTATAGTACGCGGAGTCATAACCTCGAATCTTCCTGTTAAGGAAACGGAGACATCTTCTGGAAAACGCTCTCTAATTTCACTAGAGACATCTACTATTTCGGGTTTAATGTCAAAAGGGCTAAGCATGAAGGGCGTAACAAGGAAGATTGTGACAAAAAGTAATGGAACGGTGTCCTTCCTTTTCATATTCAAAACATCCACTTGTTGTCACAATTAGTTTCTTGCCTCCTAATA
>CAYFXY010000073.1:0-3822 GCA_964347205.1 uncultured archaeon | reverse complement strand
GGCTCCAATGTCGCGCACCGTGTCTTCCCGCTGATAGCAGTTGTCGAATCTTCTTGCAGAATTATCAGTTTCTGCACATCATCATCTACGAATGATACGCGTTTGAAATCTGAACCTCGTGTATAATTATTATTCATCCTCCCATTGCACTTTGTCTGTTTTCCGAACCCCGTGGTTGCCATGAATAAATAACACATCACCAGGGGAAATATTCTAGGAATATAAAATGAATACCGAAGAATTAATGAAAAGATACCAAGAGCTCGCTAACAAACCATTGGATTCTCCTTCGATGCAAAATGAATCGGGAGAATTCGTTTCTCCCTTAATCCAAACCACATCTCTTCGAATACTTTTAATCCGAACTTTCACCGAACCAGATGTTGTTACTGTTGAAGTGGAAGTGTGGTTACCCGGTCGTCATGCAAATAATAGCTCCATCAAGTCAAATCATTCTGGTGCTAGTCCGGAAAATGAGAACTTGAGTAGCACTTTATCACAGATGATTACTTATCTGCAATATCTGCATCGTTTAAATCAAGCAGGATTTGCGCTTGATGTAATTAAGCATGATTGTCTTTGGACTGCTTCCCAGGCATTTGAAAAGCTTCCTAGTCGAGAAATGTTTGAGCTACTCCTTCCCCCTTAATATAATCTAAATTCTGGGTGCAGATATGATTTAGTTTAAAAGAGGGAACTTACTCAAAGTTTTTGCGTGCGAGTAGAGCTAAATGCTTAATATAGTAACTCTATCAGCTAGCTAGCTTTCCCTACTCGGTTGGAGCCTAATCAGAGTTTCGCGGTGTCTGCTGTGGACCTAGTTGATAAAGGCATTTTCTATGCCTTAGATTCAAATTGTCGAATGTCTTATGAAGCACTTGCTCGACAATTTGAGATCAGCGCTAATGCAATAAAAAAACGTGTGATGAAGTTACAGACAAGTGGCTTTCTCAAAGGGTTTGGTGTTTGGTTGAGCTTGGCAATGATTGATGCTGAAATGCTTGTAGCCTTTGTCAATACTGATGGTGGTCAAGAATATGACGCCTTAATCAATACCATCGGTAATCACCCTATGGTCCATCGCGCTGCGTATCTCTCTAGTGGAAGTATCATATTATTTGGCGAATATGATGGTGCAACTGGGCTATCGGAGCTGGGTCGGTTTATCCGTAAACAAAGTAATGTCATCAATGTTGATATACATACGTTGCTCACAGAAAAGGGTAAAAAAATCGAATTCACGTCGATCCAAAAAAAGGTCTTACGTGCACTCCTAGAAGATGCCAGAATGTCCATCGTGAACCTTGCCCAACAAACAGGACTCACTGCACGTACTATTAGACGTACCCTTAATCAACTAGGTGGGAACCAACCTACTACAAGGGCATTTGTAATTCGAGACGATATGCGTCCTGAGGAACGGGCAACCAATGAACCAGTGCACTTTCGAACATTCTGGAACTTGAATGCGGGTGGAAACATCTCATACGCTGTCCGCATCACCTATGAGGAAAGTCAGGGTAATCCTGCTGATGTAGTACGGTGGCTTCAAGAACAGTACCCACTAGAACACTGGTACTCCTATGCCTCCGCCTCTGAACCTTTCCTCTTCAGCACCTTTGTTGTTGAAGACATGGGGATGTTTGAAAAAATCCATCTAGGACTAAAACAAGGACCCTTAATTGAACAAGTCCAAACACTCGTCTTGTATCCAATGCGGCATTACAAAGGATTAAGAGAAATCCGGTTAAAAGAAATGCTTGCTCTGAATGAGCAATAAAAAAAATCTTATCACACTCATTTTTACAAATCGGAGTAATAATGAACCACCAAGTTCGGTTTCCTGTCTGACTCATTCATTGTGTGTCCTCTTTTCGAACTTGCCGGTTTCCACGACTATATACCCGTGAAATATGAACTGCCAATCAGCTGGTGTCTCTTAAGGAAGGACGCGGATGATTCTCAAGCGTTTTGCTCCAATCGTTTGTCTACCAATCCTAATATTTTGTTTAGTGATCCTTCCCTGGAATTCTGCATCTTGTCAAACAATTTGGATCCCAGATTATTGGCCCACAGTAGATTGGCAAACATCTACACCGGAATCCCACGGTTTAAACTCTGCTTATCTGACCGCTTTAGACGACTATATCAATGATCAACTCTGGGGCAACGCGATGGTCTCTACACTCGTCGTGAAAAATGGGTATCTGATCCATGAGACATATTATGATGATTTCTGGGATGCAAGTCATGCAAGGAATATCTTCTCCTGCACCAAAAGCGTTATCTCCACACTCGTAGGAATTGCCATCGAAGAGGGGCATATTAGTAACGTTGAAGCGCAGGTAGTGGATTTCTTTCCAGATCGAATCATTGCAAATATGGATGCGCGAAAACAAGCCATGACCATTGAGGATTTACTCACCATGACCGCTGGCCTCGACTGGGATGAATGGCCTTATGGACCATCAAGCCCCTACAATCAAATGACCAGTAGTTCTGATTGGGTTCAATTTGTCCTTGACAGGCCAATGACCAGTAATCCTGGCGAAAGATGGGCTTATAATTCGGGAGCATCTCACCTCCTTTCCGTCATTGTGAACATCTCAACAGGCATTTTCACACATGAATATGCTGAAGATCGCCTGTTTGAACCATTAGGTATAACCGAATATCGATGGGACATGGACCCCCAAGGTACCGCTTTTGGTGGTTCTAGTCTCCAACTACGACCTCGAGATATGGCAAAATTTGGCTTCCTGTTCTTAAATCACGGAAATTGGGATGGTACTCAAGTTGTGCCCACCGAATGGACTACAACAGCTCATTACTCTCACATCACACTTAATGAAAATTCTGAGTATGGTTATCAATGGTGGGTTCAATCCCAATGGTCTTGTTACTCTGCACGTGGGTACAATGGTCAATTAATTTATGTCTTTCCTGAATTGAACATGGTTGTTGTCTTCACCGCATCCACCAATTCCCTCAACGACCAATATCTAATTGAAAACTTCATCTTACCTGCAGCGGGAATCTTTCCGGGTAGTATTCCTCCCGGTTCAAGTGCACTCATTGCCGCGATCATGTTCGGTACCGCTGCCATAATCCTTCCTTTGGTTGTCATCAGTTTCTACATCATATATCGGCGACGTAGAATCAAAACCATTTGAAGGTGATCTCCTCCAACGGCTCCCCACGGACATCCGAATTTCCTACTTTCCGAAATCCGTTGTCCACCAGCAGTAGGCCCCCAAGCATTGGAAAAATATTGGAAACCTTGGACCAAAAAACTCCAATCCCCTCCAACCTCTTGGTCCGAGCTCGGGTGTCCAGGGAGCCGTACTATTTTTTCTTACAATTATCAAAACCCAATACTAAAAATCGACATTCGAATCGAAAAAACCCGTTAATATAATGCTTTCTTTTATCAAAACTAGGGAGAGCAATATAGTATTCAAGCAACATAAAAAATACTATTTTGGCTGTCAGATACCATGATATTCTCGTTATTCATTGGAATCGTAATTTTTGGCCTAATTAAAGGGGCAAGATGGCGAATCGCCCACCGGTATTTTATGACCTTTTTGATTCTACTCATTACCATATTCACAGAAACACTTCTTGTGGTAGTATTACAGCCTTATGAACCATATCTTAGCAATGAAATGCTAAATCCATTCTTACCGCTTGCTGCATGGCCATTTTCCGTTATTTTAATTATGTACAATTTTCCACTCGCTCATGTACAATTTACAAGCTTTATCCTAATAAGTGGGAGTCGAGTAGCGTTAATCGAATCTCCTCTTATTTTTGCTGGGA
>CAYFXY010000072.1:11415-12246 GCA_964347205.1 uncultured archaeon | reverse complement strand
GGCTTACAAGCTATTTGCAGAGATGTACAAACCCCCCTTCAGCGAATGGAGTACTTTCTACAACCATGGGTGGGTTTTGTCATCATTCCTCTGTTTGCATTATCAAATTCAGGTGTGTTGCTAGCTTTCGATTTTTCCATTCCTGGAGCAGTAACAGTGACTCTTGGAATCATAATGGGACTGATTTTTGGAAAACAACTTGGAATCCTGCTGTTTTCATGGCTTAGCGTTCGAACAGGAGTGGCGAGACTGCCTATGGATTTAACCTAGCGCCAGATACATGTTATAAGCTTTATAGCTGGGGTACGATTCACAATGTCGCTTTTCATTGTTGATTTAGCATTTAGAGGAATTCCTTTAATGGACACTGCCAAAATTGCAATTATAACAGCCTTATTGATTGCAGGCCTTCTAGGTTTCTGCTTATTGGGTGGAGGAAAAGCATTTTCACAAATCCTTGAAAATATTAAGAAAAGATTTAGAAGAATAACAAATCCTATAATTAATAGTGAGAAAAAATGAGGAGTGAAAATTATTTAAATATTTTTAGTCAGCAACCCGGAAATGATTCTGGACCAATTGATTGTGCTTTGGTGAGACAATGTCACGGTTATTTAAAAGAAGAACAAAGACCACCGGCTTACCACCTGGAACGCCCGTCTATGTCGGAGAGACACGACCTAAGAAAACACGAATTCGAATCGTTGACTATGATGCAAAGTCACTTAAGGAACAAGTGATAGAAGAGGTTGATGAATGCACCGAATATACTGCGAAGCCAACAACTTCTTGGATAAAAGTCGAGGGCCTTGCCTCTATTAATATATTAAC
>CAYFXY010000072.1:2432-11405 GCA_964347205.1 uncultured archaeon | reverse complement strand
TGAAATATGCCAAAACTATGCCCTGCATCCCCTTGTTTTCGAAGACATTCTCAATACCACAATGCGCCCAAAAGTTGAGGATTTTGGAGATTATGTTTTTATTCTTTTCAAAACCCTTGATTTTCAAGAGGAAAAGGGTATCACTCTGAGACAGGCTAGTATCATCTTGGCAGCTAATTTTGTTATTACATTTCAGGAGGGCGATAGCGATATTTTTGCCATAGTTCTTAAACGAATTAGAAGCAACCAAGGAAAAATCAGATCAATGAAAAGTGACTACCTCACTTACTCTCTGATCGATGTTGTTGTGGATCACTACTACGAAGTCATTGAGAAAATTGACCAACAAGTTGAAGAACTTGAGGACAAATTAATCGACAATCCCACTAAAGAATCCCTCCATGAAATTCATCAACTTAAAGAACTGGTTCTTCGGTTACGTAAAGCTCTACGTCCAATGAAAGAGGTGGCGATTAGACTTGAACGTGGCAGCATTCCGTTGGTTCGGGAACCTCTGCGGGTCTATTTTCATGACATATATGAAAATCTGGTCCAAATAAATGAGACAATCGAAACTTATCGAGATAAGATACCCGTAATGATTGAGATTTACTATGCAAGTGTGAGTCATAAAATTAATGAAATCATCAAGGTTCTCACCATTGTTGCCACCATATTTCTTCCAATGTCTCTTTTAGTAGCGGTTTTTGGTCTCAGTATTCCCATATCCCCACTAATATCAATCCCTGTCATCCTAGCAATATTCATCCTCATGCTGCTCTTCCTTAGACAGAAACGGTGGATTTAAAATCAGAAAAATATGACTAGGTGTTAATTTATTCGCTAAAATGCACTAATGTTTGGATTCCTATGTTTAATAAACTCTTTTCTTGGTGTTTTAGCTCAGGCATTCAATTTGAGCAGCCAGCAGCTATTGTGAAAATACCATTGATTTTGTAAAGGTAATATAATTATTGTTGAAGAGATTTAGGTTTGCACCCTTCACCGAGAAAACGTTTATTTGCATATTTTACGCTTCAAGAGTTCAAATAAAATGCCTTAAGGGGTGACATCGCCAATCAATGTTTCCGGCAGTGTTTGCTCTCATTCTCTTCATTGCGATTATTCTTCTAATAATGTTAGAGGTGATAGACCATACTGCTGCGGCCTTAATTGGTGGAATATTAGCCATTTTCTATCTCGCTATAATCTGGCCCGTATGGCGAGAGGCTGTAATTCTAGCTGATCCAAGTTCACCCTATCAGTTCCTACCTGAACAATTCAATTCAACTGTATTTGCTTTCTTCTTCAATAAATGGGTAGATCTTCCGACACTAATTCTAATTTTATCAATGTTAGTCATTACTGAGGTCTCAAAAGATTCTGGAGTATTCCAATTTATTGTGATCAAAGCGATTAAATTCAGTAGAGGTGACACTCGAAAACTTCTCATCATATTTTGTCTACTGAGCTTTGGTATGACAACGATTCTTACACAAATAACAACGATGCTTATTATGGGTACTCTCATTTTCTTAGCATGCGATGCATTAGAAACGAATCCAGCACCTTATCTGATTTCTGTTGCTTTAGTTACGAATGTCGGAGGAATTACATCACTAATTGCTAGTGTTCCTGCGATGCTCATTGCGGGAGCTACACTGTATACATTCGATTGGTTCATCCTGAATATGATGTCCCTTGGTCTCACACTATTAGCAATCACGATATTCCTTGTTTTACGATTATTCAGAAAGGACTTCATAATTCCGCGACGTTCTCGAATTGATGACTTACTAGAAATTGATGAATGGGAATTAGTGCCAAATCGATTAGTCTTCTACCGAACAGCAATCTTACTTATTGTGATTATTGTGGGATTCATTACAATAGGCTCTTTAGGGTTGACTTTTCTCGTAGCACTTGGAGGCGCATTAGCATTCGTCACTTTAAGTGGATTCCGACCAGGTGAAATTTTCAAAGAAATCGAATGGTCGGTGATCTTCTTCTTTTTAGGACTTTTCTTTCTAGTTGGTCTATTGGAGGAATTCGGTGTTCTTGAAACTATTGGGCACGGTATATTAGTTCTAACGGGTGGAAACGCATTCTTTGCGACCTTCTTAATGGTTTGGATATCAGGACTAACGAGTGGATTTGTCGATAATATCCCAGTCACTCTCACATTGATTCCAGTGGTTCAGGTTCTAACAACCGGACCACCTGCTCTTCCTGCGGGTAATCTTTGGGCTGCACTAATAACAGGCGCTGTTCTATGAGGTTGCCTTACACCTATTGCTAGCGCTGCCAATGTTTTAGCTGTCACGATAGCAGAGAAAGAAGAACGACCTCTCCCGAAAAATACGTTCCTTCGAACAGGAATAATTTTGACCTTGGTTTTTCTTCTTGTCAGCACTGGTTATCTTCTTCTCCGCATCGTAATATTTCCAATACCTGCGCCCTAACGTCAAGTAATCCAAGTTTGAAAAAATTTGTGAAAAGCTTCTGTGCCTAATCACCTAATGAGAATCTATAATCTCAAACAACTTTATTTCAGGAATGCTTTAGGAGCAGCTTATGCAATCTATTCACGTATCCAACTTCAACTCTCGGAATGACTAAAAATAGGATTGTCAAAAACGATGGTGGATGCTGCCCATAATGAACCGCATAATTCATTGAACTATTCCCTCGAGGAATCAATCCAACCAGCTAGTGTCCGACTAATCGGATTTGGAGCATTCATCCTTACAAAAACTCCCATTCCTAAACACCATAATAAACTAGTTTTAAGTCATCTACGACCAGGATTGTATGGCGTAAAACAGACGAAAATGAGGCTATCAATTCCTGAACTTGAATCCAAATCAGAGGATATCGTTCTAATTCCAAGAAGAGAACTCACGCAACGGGTTAAGAGTCAGAAAGGCACTACGGCAGGCATTGGTGAAAGACGATATGTCTTAATTACATTCTATCCATTCAAAGAAGCTACCCTCCGTCAAAATACAAATCGTTTAGTATGGAAAACACCACTGATACGGATTCGACCTGGATTGATGATTTCCCCTCATATCCGAATTAGCCGCTTCAGACGCTACGAGGGGATTTTACTTCGTCCAAGCGAATATGTCCAACAAGTGGTTGAACTCGGAAAAACCGTCTGGTATGCACCGAAACTTCAACTATTAAATCCTAATCAAGAACGGACATTCGAAATATTAATTCAGAATATGTTTGAAGAACGCGCTAAATTCATCAGCAGATTATGTATCAAACTACTCAAAGAAGCTCAAGAGTTTTCAAACCAACCAGGATGGGCCCGGTCAGCCAGACACAAATTGAATTTGCTTCGAAAACTCTTGCGACAAATCCGAGCCAAGTCAGCTTTTTTTCAACGTGAGTTCGGTTTTGACTACCTTTCAATTGTCACTCGCGCTGCAGCTAAAGTAAGTCGTGTACGACAAAAGGTTTTGAACAGCTAAACTTAACCGATCACCGAATTCAGGAGATTTCCTTTTGTGACAATTAAAATCCACTCAAAATACCCCGCTTACCCATTTCTCCCCTAAATACACCTTGTTTCATGTATATCGTTGTTATTTCTCCATGAATTTCATAAAATGCCAAATTAAGTGCCATTTTACTCTTTTCAGCCTGTAATTAGCTTCATTTCAAAACAAGTCATCTTGAAGTGCAACATATAGGGGTGCCTTTGTTGCCGTGATTACCATGGCCAAAAAGAAAAAGGGACAAAAGAAATCGGGTGCCAAGAGCAGCGGAAAAGGAAAGAAGGGTAACAAATAGTATCTCCTTCCTAGGCTGCTTTGGTATCTTTTGGGTTTGAAATGAGTAGGGATGTTTCCTACTCGTGGATAATCTAGACTGTCGAAAACTTAACAACCTACAGAAAATCAAAAGGCTTCAACCTTCGAGGTGAATTGCAGATGGTTCCGCCCCGCCAAAGAAGACAACAGGAAGAAGAAGAATGGGAAGATGAGGAATTCGACGAAGATTACGATGAAGAAGACGACGACGAAGACATGCCTGAAGAAGATTGGTAGCCCATTCAAATTCTAGCAATCGGGAGGTGTCGAATGGCACCTCCCTGCTGTCTTTTTTTAAAACATGAGTTTGTTTTTAGGGTTGGAGCCAATTAACTTGTTTATACCATTCGATCGTCTCTACCAAGCCATCCCGCGAGTCTGGGTAAAGAAGCTGATAGCCGCTGCTTTTGAGTTTTTCATTACTATACCAATAATCATGATACATCAGATCAATTGTGGCCTGTTCAATTTTAGGTTCTTTGTGGGTAAAATGGCGAGCTTTCCATTCAGACCAGGAAGCGATGGCGTTAAGAAGCCAACGGGGAAGAAGAGGAAACCGAGTATAATAGATTTTAGTATCCAGAAACGGGGCAAGATAGGAAAAGAGATCATACTTTCGATAAGTGGAATCATCTACGATATTGTAAAGTTGTCCCACAGATGTGGGATTAGAAGCTAGGTGGAGTGCCGCACCAACTACGTCAGCAACATGAACCAACGGCACCAAAGTGTTGAGATTCTTTGATATAACAGGGATTTGCCCTAGGGCTATCATACGCAAAATAGTACCAATCCCATACCGATTTCGGGGTCCATAGATAGGGGCAGGTCGCAGAATCACCAACCCTATACCACTATCTGTACAAAGTTTTTGAGCGGCTTGTTCTTGCTCGAACTTGGACTGCTCATAGACATTGGAAGGATTTGGAGAATCTTCCTCAGTAACTGGTAACGATTGAGGAATTCCATACACACCAGCGCTGCTTATGAGTATTAATTTGGAAACCTTCGCGGCGATGCACGCCTTACACAAATTCCGCGTACCTTCAACATTAACCGCATACAGGTCGTCATAGGTTGCTGAAAAGCGAAATATTGACGCAACATGAAAGATTACGTCCACACCGTCAACAATCCGATTCAGTGTCTTTGGATCGCGTAAATCTCCCGGAATGAACTCAGCTTTTCGATCCAAGAACACGGAATCTGCTTGGGGTAAATCCATTCCACGAACAACATAATTCGATTGTGCCAGGAGCTGATCAATGAAATGGCTTCCAACAAACCCACACGCTCCGGTTACTAACACTCTTGATTTCAACGGAGATTCCTACTCCTCTAGTTTCATAAAAGTCCTACAATTCCTGTTTGCCTCTCATGTCGTCCAAAAAGCAAATAGCCCAGAAAGATTCCACAGTACAGCCACAATGGATAGAGGGCAAATAACACCAACGCAATTGAATCAATTAATCCAACTGTTAAGGTGTATTCAAAATGGAAAACCCCACTATTGATCATAAAATCCCGCCCATTCACTGCGCGACCGGTCCATAACCACAAGCCATCAAACCAGCCCAAATTCAAATATAGCGACCCGGCAATGACCCAAAACAACACCACGGTTATTATTGCTAGAATCTTGGTTGCATGTGGTGTCACACGAAACAACCATCGGTTTCTTAACCACACAATGATCGCGCCAGACATTAGCAATAAGAAGGGATCCAAGAGAAGACTCATGTATCCCAACAGGTAATCCATCCAATAAAAATCCCAAGCGTCCATCCGGTTCTCTAAAAGAACGTTTTAACATCGATCCCAGCGGCATCAAGTCGACGGAGTGTAGATTTATAGGGATCACATCGTTCTTCTTCGAGGTTTTCAACTAGCCCCATATCAAGTTCAGCTAGCCGCGTAATCAACAGTGCCCGTTCGGCGGGCGGCATTAACCGCGGATCGGTCATGGCCGCTACATGAAAACTTGCCCTGGCTTGTATTAGATTTTGAATCGCTTTGAATGGCAACTCAACGGCGTCGCCTAATGCCCCCGTCCGTCGCTGAAATCCCTCGGGTGTTGCCGCCTTTAGACTCACCCGAATATGAATCTTCTCAAAAGGAGCTACTTCCCGTGCATACTCGGGATCCACACCCAATAGAATACCGTTTGTTTCTAACATAAAGGACTTGAAGGGTGATTCTTCAATGAGCTGAAGCACCGCCAATAAATGCGGCTTACACAGCATCGGTTCAGCCCCCGAAATCCGCGCCTTCCGAATATTACTTTCTCGAACAGCATCCCATAAAGCATCCACTAAAGTTTCGGGTGTGTAAAACCGTCCGCGCTGCTCCGGATATTCCCGTGAATCATCCACCCAACAAAAAACACACCGTAAAGGACAGCCCACCGCATACGCCGTCGCAATCCCACCATAAACTCCCGCAACATACACGTTCGTATATTTTCGAGCACAATCTGTTCCACGACACACAATTTCCTGCGTTACCTCCGCTAATTCAACCGGATCATACGGTGCACTTGAAGGTAACACTACTCGTGGAAAACGCTCCATACTGATGAACCCCGCACTAAATCAAAATAAGTCTGCTGCCAATGACTTAATCTTCAACAAGCCATTTCGATACCTACCTGTGTAATTTCACCAAAGAAAGTGGAGTAAATCCATGTCACCAACACTTTGCACAATATGTTAGTTTACAATTTTTCAGCCATTAGTGAATATTGCCAATCTTGAATGACGTGAAGATCGAATACATAAAATTGATGAAAAAGTGTTTGGAGTTCTGCTTTTGTGAACAAATGATGGGGTAACCCTTTTTCACAACCCTCAGAGGGCACAAAGGTCCCGGGTTCAATTTCTTGCCCACGTTTTGAAGGATGATTGTCGGGCACAGGTACTGTGACCCACACGAGCCCATGGGGTTTTAACACGCGCCACATCTCAGCAACGGTGGCTTCAATATCGCGAAGGCGATTATGATGAATCACTTGAACACTAATTATTGCATCAAAGAAATCGTCCTCATAGGGGAGTCGTTGAATATCCGACAACACAACTTGCGCTGTCAAACCAGCTTCAGCTAGTAGCTGTAGCGTGGCAGATAATCCGGAGGGGGCAATATCTAACCCGAATACTTCAAATCCGTGCTTGGCTAAGAACACGGTGTGGCGTCCACTTCCACACCCTAAATCCAAAACATGTTTCACGGCCTGCGATTCAAACCGTTTGATAACTTCAACAAGTTCAGGATGAATCGGCTGTTGTAAATATTCCCCCTTCGCATAGACTCGTTCCCATGCTAACCGATCTTCTAGAACCTTATCATCTTTTTTTGACACGTCTCTGATCTTCCTAAACACTTGCTTTGCCAAATCCTGTATGCTGTCCTCTTCTTTAAACCCTTAAGCCCAAAGTGTGCACACCGTAGTAATAGAGAAACCTCTAAGAAAAGCCATCACCGAGGTACAAGTATTATAAAGGCGCCTATGTCTGGTGGTGTAATCGATGAGCTGGTGGGACCAAATCTATGAAATTACTCCCCCCTGGGATATTGGTCAACCCCAACCCGCCTTTGTTGAGCTCCTAAAACGAGGAGAAGTGCCCCACGGAGCCCTGTTAGATGTCGGATGTGGTACGGGAGAAAATGCGATCTTCTTTGCTCAACATGGATTCTCTGTCATCGGCATCGATTTAGCCCCCACTGCCATCCGACTGGCCAAACACAAAGCCAAGCAACAAAAGGTTCAGGTGACCTTTCATACTGACAATGCCCTCAACCTTACCACTCGTTTTCCTTCCACGACCTTCGCCAATGTTATCGACTCGGGTCTCTTCCACACCCTTACCGATGAAGATCGTATCCACTTCATCAATCAGCTCGTCCAGATTCTCCATGAGGCAGGTCATTATTTCATGCTTTGCTTCTCCGAGAAAGAACAACGCGCAGGCGGACCTCGACGGATTTCCAAACAAGAAATCCGGGAAACACTCACACCCTCCTTTACTATCAACTATATCCGCGACGCCATCATGCTCTCCAATATTCATGATCCACCCGTTCAAGCTTACTTCACCTCTGCAAAAAAGCTCTGAACACTATCGTCGAGAAGAGGTCCTATGAGAAATTCATCAGCTTACTAGCTCACATAATAATGTAATAAGAAAGATGTCGCGGTTAGGCGTGAGACCAAAAGGCGACATACTCAATTAAACCACTTAGACGCGCCTCTTGAGCCGCTTTGCGAACACACCGCCGACAGACTAGGTGACCAGGCGGAAACAATTGATGCCCTAACCACTCATTTACCCGGTCAGTCTGCAGCAAGGGTTGACGATTCAAAACCTTCCCGGGAGGCCGTTTACATTGAAAACATCGCGCCTTACCCAATCGAACCACCTCACTAGAAGCTAGTCGATTAGCCAATATTAATTTTCAGGCTCCAATTTCTCAACCTGAGTTGAATGCCTTAGTTTCAAATGTATTTCTTGATTCTATGCCCAGATCAGGCTAGAAGAAAGGAAGCCGGCTACAGCCCAGGAATCTTGCTCCAATCGTGCACGTAATCTAAAATCTTGGAGATGATTGAAATCAAGACCAAGTAAATCAAAGCAATTAGACCATAAGTAGTTAATGTGAGAAAGGTTCGGGATACAATGAGATGAGCCTTAGCAAAGAGATCTTCGACTCCAATGAAATAGGCTACTACCGTATATTTTGGCAAATACGCGGCTTCATTCGACCATGACGGAATGACCCGGCGTAGTGCCTGCGGTAAGACAATGTGTCGAATGCCTCCTATTCTAGAAAGCCCCAGCGATTGAGCCGCTATGAGTTGTCCCGCACTGACAGAGGCGATGGACCCTCGAAGATACTCTGCCTGATATGCCGCACTATTTAGGCTTAAAATCAAATAACAGCTGAAAATGCGATGGTTGAGGATCGTAACGGCGCGACCCATGGGATCAAGAATTTGGATGCCCCAATCGATGGGCAAGATAGGGAGCCCTAGGAGATTCAGTACCATGTTGAAGTTGAAAGGAAAGAAATAGAAAAGATATAGTTGCACCAACAAGGGCGTACCGCGTATAAATTCGATGTAGCTAGTGGAAATTCGTGAAAGAATGACTCC
>CAYFXY010000072.1:0-2422 GCA_964347205.1 uncultured archaeon | reverse complement strand
AAAGAAAGGGTTCGGACTAATCCTTCAAGTATCTGATTTCCGAATGACAAGACGGTAAGAAGGTCTTCAAGCCACTTGGGGAGAACTTGAATCATTCAGGTTATTCCTCCTCACCCTCCATTTTCATTATTTCATCATGGTGCCCATACAGGATAGCCAGCCGTTCCAGGAACCGTTGAGCGCGGTTTGATTTCGGAGAGGTAGCAAAATGTCGAGGCGTCCCTCGTTCCACGACGACCCCTTCGTCAATGAAAATCATTTCATCAGCAACCGCACGAGCAAACCCCATTTCATGAGTTACCACGATCATCGTAGTCCCAGTCTTGGCAATATCCAACATCACCTGCAATACTTCTCCAATCAGTTCAGGGTCTAAAGCAGAGGTTGGTTCATCAAACAGAATAAGGAGCGGATCCATAACTAACGCACGAGCAATTCCCACCCGTTGTTGTTGCCCGCCTGAAAGTTGTGCTGGATAGTGGTCGACCCATTTTTCCATCTTTACTGTTTGTAATGCACCAAGAGCTTTTTCATGGGCTTCCTCTTTGGATAAGCCAAGGACCCGTTGAGGTCCGATGCTGACATTATCCACGGCTTTCAAGTGGGAAAAGAGATTGAAATGTTGAAAAACCATGCCGATCTCGCTTCGCATCTGATTCAGATTGACATCCTCACCCATGAGATTCGTTTGCTGAAGAATCACCGTTCCTTTATCTGGTGGATCTAGCATATTGATACACCGCAGTAAGGTGCTTTTTCCTGATCCACTCGGACCAAAAATGACCTTCACTTCACCTTCCTTCACGTCAAACGAGATGCCTTTGAGTACTTGCAGTTCATCATATGCTTTCCAAAGATCTTTTACCTGTAGTAACAGCTCGGCCATGCCTATTAGCCTCCTAATCCTAGGTCTTTGAGTTTCTGAGTTTGTCGTTCACCAAAAAATCGCGTGACCGGATAGGTAGAAATGAAGTAGAGTAATGCAAGGATTACCAAGGGAGGAAACAAAATTTCTGGGTTATTTGCCACCACACGCTGAGTAACCCGCAGCATTTCGACAATTCCGATCGCGGACGCAAAGGTGGTATCCTTAATGACCACTGCATATTCATTTGACCAACTAGGCACCGCCATCCGAAGCGCCTGAGGAAGAACGACATAGCGGAAAGCCTGGATTCGACTCATTCCGATTGCCCGAGCAGCTAAAAGCTGTCCAGAATGCACGGAAAGAATCGCTCCGCGTAAAATTTGGGATTGATATGCTGCACTCCGAAGAGCTAATGAGAGAATCACCGCCGCGAGGGTTCGTTGCACGGGGTCAATGAACCAAAACAGTCCCGGAATTCCGAAGGCAAAAATAAAGATCAACACCAGCAGGGGGATACTTCGAAACACTTTCTCATAGCCATTCGCAATCCAGCCCAACTCTCGTCCGCCATAAACGCGCATCAGGGCGAGCCCCAGTCCAAGCACAAACCCCCAAATTAATCCATGAGCAGTCAGCTGCAAAGTTACTGGCAATCCGTTAATGAGGATGTAAAAAAAGATGGAAGGGAGGTCCGGAGCCTGCATGGTATTTCACCCAAACCAGGTTTCGATAAGGGTGTCCAGTGTTCCATCCGCAAACGCGTTCAAGATCACTGTGTTAATAGCTTGCATTAAATCCGGACTATCCCAACGACAGAAGAGTGCAGTAGGTGGCGCAGGCACTGTGAAAATCGTTTTGAATCCATAGATTTCACCACTACGACTTCATTGGTGCGGATATAGGGTACTGAGTGGGCAAGTTGTGCAGCCCGCACTGGAGTGACAAACATCGCCGCGGCAATCATATCGATTGTCCCAGCCGTACATGCCCCGATCAAGGCATCAAAGTCCATGTCATTCCAGGTTACGGTCACGCCCAAGTGATCAGCGATCATATTGGCTAGATCGATATCAAAGCCTTCATACTGATCCGTAGTTGTATTGTAGATTTCAAAAGGAGGATAATCTGAACTCGTTCCGACAATCAGTGTACCACGAGCTTAGACCGGGCATTGGTGCTGGGGGCAACAACATCGGTGTAAAGAACCCAGCACTAAACCCAATCACTAGACCAACAATCAACAGAATAGCAGCAAGTCCTCTACCATTCAACTGAAAGAACCTCCAGTCACAGAACCTTCCGGTTCACCCCTAATAGGCGCGCTCCTTCCATAAATACCCCTACTCATCAACGACAGCTGAAAACTGGTCCCAAGGTCACTTTTTTCCGCTAAGTTAGTTTATCAAGAGTTTATTGGATAATACCGAAAAGCAGAGGCCTACTTAGGTTGTCCTCCCCATTTGATGGTTGGATGGAGACTGGCAGGAATTTGGTGTAAAGAAACTATTTATTATGTTAACACCCATTAGAACCACCTCAATTAGAGGGAGGAGT
>CAYFXY010000071.1:2728-12412 GCA_964347205.1 uncultured archaeon | reverse complement strand
AGTTAGGTGAGCTCTCCCACCCCATCGTTTCCAATGGAGCGTCACTGGCTCCAGCGTTCGTGGGGTGAACGGGAACCTTTTACTATATTCTATACATATCAATACTTACTTATAAATATTGTTATTACGTAATACAAATAGACATATGACGAATATTTTCGATTAAACGAAGAGTAAAACCCGTCTCCCCCGCTTTCTGTTCATCTACAAAGCAGAATATTTCTCCAGAAAACGATACTAATCTCAAAAAGAAGAAGTGGTGCGGTCGCCGGGATTCGAACCCGGGTATTCGGCGTGGAAGGCCGAAATCATAACCACTAGACCACGACCGCTACAAACCGCAGGGGAGACATCGACGCGCTTAAGTCTTTCCATTCCCAGTCAACCCCTTGTTCACTGCTTCAACCGCAATAGCCAAAACCAATAAAAAGGGTGACGGATTTTACAAGCTCCGTGCGCTGTTGGTCTAGTGGCTAGGACTCCAGCCTGCCACGCTGGGTGCCCGGGTTCAAATCCCGGACAGCGCACCATTTCTCCAATTTTTCCAGGTCGGTGTCGAAAATGTCAATGCGAGGAAGCCGTCGGTGGCGAGCAACCGTAATGAAGCATCTTCGGAATCTTTTCCAGATGGCCGAGACGGTCGCTCCACAAGATCCGGCTTTAGCTCAGCGTTACATTCAAACTGCCCGTCGTATTGTGATGCGGACACGCGTGCGATTACCTGCTGACCTACGCATTCGATACTGTCATCGTTGTGAAAATTATCTGCGACCGGGGATTAACTCACGTTTTCGTCTTCGCACTGCCGGTCGAAATAGTTCCATCGTGCTTACCTGTTTGAGTTGTGGGTATCGCCGAAAAATCGTTTGGAATCGCGTCCACAGGAATACGGAAAAGGACTCTCAGAATCGCTAAATAATTGAATGGGATCAAATATGCCAACGAAAGCTGATTTAGCCCGAATTTGGGCCGATGAAAAACCCGCTGTGCGTATTGGGAAAGCGGGATTAAACGCAGGCACGATTGAAGAAGTCAAACGCCAGCTCAAAAAAGCCAAAGTTATCAAAATCAAGTTCCTCAAATCGTCAGCCACCACTGTGAATCTAGATGAGCTTTTATCTCAACTTACTGTGCAAACTTCCAGTGAAGTTTGGGGGCGTCGTGGTTTTGTTGTAATCCTGGCGAAGAAGTAATCGTAAGCTGTCAAAGTAACTACGAAAGAATTTTAAGGTGCTCATCGAGTACTTCAGCCGACTCGTCGGCGGGTCAATTTCTCTGTACGCCGTGAGGTCTTTAACGTGTCTACTGTCTACGATGTTCCTGCAGACCAAATAATCCCTCGTATTGCCGAGGAGCTCAAAAAGGCTAAAGAAGTATCGCCACCTGAATGGGCTTTCTACGTCAAGTCTGGAGCACATAAGGAAAAACCACCTACCAATCTTGATTGGTGGTATACACGGTGTGCTTCGATTCTCCGTCGACTCTATGTAAAGGGTCCAACCGGAGTAGCACGTCTACGGACCGCTTACGGAGGAAGAAAACGCCGAGGTGTACGTCCCAACCGCTTCTCAAAGGGCAGTGGATCCATCATCCGAACAGCACTCCAGCAATTAGAGGCTGCGGGATTGGTCGAACACGAAAAAGGGACTGGACGAAAGCTATCCAGCAAAGGTAGGTCATTCCTCGATAAATTGGCACATATGATGCGAACCCCAGGTGCAGGATAACCCCAAAAGGAGGGTCACGCTAGTGAGCGATGAAGAGTTAGCAAGCACTGGCAGAACAGCAAGTAGCTCAAGAAGAAGAAATTCGAGCCCAACGTGCAGCTGTCCTTCGTCAAATTCTCTCCCCTGAAGCCCGTTCACGCTTGACAAATCTACGCATGGTGAAACCCCAGTTTGCCGAACAACTCGAAAACGAACTAATTCGTCTCGCTCAGATTAATCGGTTGCCTGAACTTCCAGTTTCGGATAATACCTTAAAGAATATGCTTACACAATTACGGGCACGCCAACGAGAGACCAAAATTCAGTTTAAATGAAATATGTAAGGTGACAAATTATGGCTCGAAACAAACCGTTAGGGAAAAAAATACGACTTGGTCGTCAACTTAAATCAAATGTAGGTGTTCCCGCTTGGATAATGGTCAAAACGAACGGAAATATCCGAACGCATCCCAAGCGTCGAAATTGGCGCCAATCTAAGCTTAAACCTTGATAATGAAGGGAGTGTACCCAGGAATGGCAGAAAAAGATGATGCAATAGTAGAACCAATCGGTGTGCCTGAAGTAACTGAAGAAATTGTAGTTGAACGACTTTATACGATACCCCTGGGTAAAGCCTACAATGCCGTGCGCAAAAAACGTGCAAAACGAGCCGTCAACATGGTAAGGGCCTTTATTATTCGACATATGAAACTGGAGAACGAAGAAGAACTCTCCATCGATCCGGGTCTAAACGAGTATCTTTGGACGCGAGGTATTGAAAAGCCTCCACGTCGAGTTCGAGTGCGCGCTACCAAAGATCGCGACGGATTTGTGAAAGTGTTTTTGGTTGAAGGAAAATAGTTCTCCGATTACCAAAACGAGCATTCAAATTGTGTGGCTTTCCTCATGAGTGGCAAGATTCAACGATTTAATTTTGATGGCAGCTCAAATATTGGTGCATTTTGCCGTGCTACCGATCATTGGGTTATACAAGCTCCCAGTAATCAACCCACTCACAAAGAACTCACCAACCTTTTTGAAAGGCCACCTGTTTCCACCACAATCGGTCAAAGTTCACTAGTGGGCATTCTTACTGCAGGCAATAAAAACGGACTTTTAGTGCCCCACTACATTCTAGATGAAGAGCAGGAATTTCTCCACCAAAGCCTAAATCTTCCGATTTTTTCATTAAAATCAAATCTTACAGCCCTGGGTAATCTCATCCTAACTAATGATAAAGCTGCGCTTGTTAGCCCTGAGTTTTCAAAAACTGACCTTCAGACAATTCGAGACGCTTTGGGAGTCGAGCTTGAAGCCAAAACACTTGCCGAGTCTGATTTGGTAGGATCCTTCTGTGTCGTCAACAATCACGGGTTATTAGCACATACAGAAATTATACAAGAAGAGCTTGACTGGTTAGCATCTTTCTTTTCCGTACACGTTGAGATTGGCACTATCAACTGTGGAGTTCCTTATGTTTCAATTGGGCTTCTTACTTCAAGTCAAGCGATTGCTGCAGGCTTTGAAACCACCGGACCTGAGCTAATGCGTATTACTGAGACATTCTTCTGATAACCAGCAAACGAAATACCTGTGGAAAGAGTTAAAATAGTGCTAACCATTCGATGGTTGGCTGCATAACTCAATAAGGTTGATATGAGTGTCAGTACACATATTCCGCCTAAAAGGAACCTACTATTTCAATAAACGCAAGTTTCGATTTTCTCAAGAAATCCGTGCGATTAATGAAGACAACGCTCGAGAACAACTCTATTCACTTTTAGGCTCCTTTCATCGGGTTAAACGCCAAGCGATTACAATTAATCAAATAGAAATCATCACACCAGAAGAGGCTGAAAAACCACTAATCCGTGAATTAAGTGGTATTGAATAGAAACTGGGTTAACATTCTATGATCCCTTGGGGGAAACGAAATCATGGCTAAAACACCTCCTAATCCAGAGCAATTAGCTCAACAGTTAATTTTGTCCGTTCAAGCCCTTGAGGAGGAAATATCTCGTGGGCAAAACAACCTCCAGATGATTGAACTTCAGATGCAACGCCTTGCGGAAACTGCTACTGCAGTTCAAGAACTGAAAAATCATAAAGTCGGAGATGAAATCATGGTTAATATTGGCTCGGGCGTGCATATTCATGTAAAACTCTCTGATCCCAAACATGTGGTGACCTCTCTTGGGGCAGGATTTGCTGCTGAAAGAACCATCGCTGAGGCTTTGAAACGCTTCGAGGAGCAACAAAAACAACTCACTGATATTGCGCAACGACAACAAGAGCAAATTCAAACTTCTCAAGCTCGGCTTGAAGAATATCGTGGCCAACTAAATCAACTTATTCAAGCCACCCAACAGCAGACGCAGCAACCAAAATGAAACGAATAACGTATTGGGGAACTTGAGGTGTTTGAAAAACTACGCAATGCTGTTGATGGATTTATTCAAAAGGTTACCCATAAATCAATTAGCGAAAAAAATATTGATGATGCTCTTTCTGACCTTCAAATGGCGTTGTTATCGAATGATGTAGCTTTCGAAGCCACAGAACGCATCAGTGATCGTGTTAAAGAAAGACTTGAAGGAGAACAAATCGGTCTTTTGCAGAGAAAGAAACACGCTATCCGCGAAACTCTTTATGACGCCATTTTAGATGCCTTAACACCTGCAACCTCCCTCGACCTTTTTGAACTTCTAAAGCAACGGAAAAAAGCCAAAGAACCCCTCACTATCATGTTTTTGGGCGTTAATGGAACAGGGAAAACGACAACAATCGCTAAACTAACCTATCTCTTCCAAAAAAAGGGATATTCTGTTGTTTTGGCGTGTGCTGACACCTTTCGTGCGGGGAGTGCAGAACAACTTCAAATACATGGTAATCGACTCAAAGTACGAGTTCTAAGTCGTCCCTATGGATCTGATCCAGCCTCCGTTGGATATGATGCAATCAATCATGCTCGTGCTCGAGGTATTGACGTTGTCTTAATCGATACTGCAGGACGAATGCATACCGATAAGAATCTTATGGCAGAGCTCTCGAAAATTCATCGTGTTGCAGAGCCAGATCTGGTAATTTTTGTTGGAGATGCTCTTGCTGGAAATGATGCAATCGAACAAGCAAAGGTCTTCAACAAAGAAATAGGGATTGACGCGGCGATACTCACAAAAGTAGACGCCGATGCCAAAGGTGGGGCTGCCCTCTCAATCGCCCTTGCCACGGGCAAACCCATTATCTTCATTGGTGTAGGACAGGAATATTCTGACCTAAAAGCCTTCAATCCTGATTGGTTTGCTCAAAAAATTGCTCCGACCAACTAATTTTTGCTGCAACTTCACGGGACGCAAAGGCTAAAAAGCAGCGCGCTTGCTGAATCAAACGTTGGAATATGTGTGCGTGGTAACGATGGAATTGAAAGGGCACCATTTGTTAAGCCTGAAAGATTTCACCCGTGAAGAGATTCAGCTCATTCTCGAAACCTCTGCTGAGCTAAAACGTCACCGCTATCGTGGCGACCTTGGGATTAGTCTCGTTGGAAAATCGGTGGGTATGGTGTTTGAACGCCCCTCCACTCGAACTCGTGTTAGCTTTGAAGTGGCAATAAACGAGCTTTCTGGCGATTCACTTTTTTTGAGTTCTCAGGAATTACAACTCAGTCGTGGAGAACCTATCCCTGATACTGCTCGTGTGCTCAGCCGCTATCTTCATGGTATCGTAATTCGTGCCACAAGCCATGACCATGTTATGGAACTCGCTGAGTATAGCACCGTACCAGTGATTAATGCTTTAACACCGAAGTATCACCCTTGTCAAGGTCTAGCTGACTTGCTTACTATTCGTGAAAAACTTCACGAATTAGATGGGCTCAAGCTAGCCTACATTGGCGATGGGAATAATGTGTGCCATTCACTAATGCTAGGTGGCGCTACAATGGGTTTAGAAGTCACGGTTGCAACACCAACAGGCTTTGAACCAGATCCCAAAGTTATAAAAATCGCTAGAGAGCGCGCAGAACAAAACATGGCACAAGTTGAAATCACAAATGATCCAAAGGCTGCTGCAGAAGAGGCAGATGTCCTCTACACGGATGTGTTTGTTTCCATGGGGCAAGATGCTGAACGTAAGAAACGCCTTGCAGCGTTTCTTCCTGCCTTTCAACTTAACGAAGCTCTCGTTAAGTTAGCAGCACCTCATTGCATTGTAATGCATTGTTTACCCGCCCATCGCGGTGAGGAAATCACGGATGGTGTCATTGAAGGTCCACACAGCGTTGTCTGGGATCAAGCCGAAAATCGTCTTCACACAGCTAAAGCTGTGCTTGCCCTGCTTCTCTAAATCCCCTTACGGGGTCAATTACAGTGTCCGCAATTTGTTTCTGTTCCCAACAAGATTTAGCAGCTCAAAATATCAAAAACCATCTCCTAACGCTTTGTCCGTTTACCGAAACTACTGAAACCTATGATAGGTTTCCGATTTATCAATTTGAACAACTTTCCTTGGTTACTATTGAAAAAGATAGCATCTATGCAGACAACCTCGATGACAACTTCACCGCTGATCTTTTCATTTTCGCATCAAGACACAAATCTGCAGCTTTCAAACCTGCACTACTGACCCATGTTCCTGGAAACTGGGCCGATGCTGATCTTGGTGGAAAAGCGTCCACGCTTTGCATTGCTCCACCTACAGCTATAAAAATTGCTTATCAAACCCTAATAACCGAAAGTAAGCGTCTAAGACTTTCTGACTGGGCATGCGGACTCGAAGCCACGCACCATGGACCTTTCATTGAGTCAACACCTGTCCTTTACATCGAAATCGGCAGTTCCGAACAGGAATGGCAAAATAAAATTGCCGCAGAAATTGTCGCAAAGACTATTGTCTCCGTCGCACACCGATTCCAGGAACTTTACCCCACAGTCCTAGGCTTTGGGGGTCCCCATTATTGCCCTAGTTTTAATCGCCTTAACGCGGAGTCACCATTTGCGGTATCACATATTTTACCCAGATATCATTTGGATCATCTTTCAGAATCACTGATTCAACAGGCAATTAACCGGAGCTTACCGCAACCTACTATTGCGGCCTTAGATTGGAAAGGTATGAAAGGTGATCAACGAGATCAAGTGATTCGCATTGCTGAAAATTTGGGGCTTCAAGCCAGACGGGTTCGCAGTCTGATCCGACATCCTGTTGAATCCTGAACTTCTGATGTGCAATGCGAAAAGACTTATTAGGAGAAGAAAGGTGAGACTGCCCAAGACCTCTAGTTGACCAAAGGTGAAATGAATGTCTAGCCGAGTAGCGGTATTTTGGGAAAATACCAAACGTATTGTCCAACTTTCAAAACGGCCAACACGCGAAGAAATCTGGTTGCAATTTAAAATTAGCATGCTGGGCCTATTTGCCGTGGGAGCCGTGGGTTTCTTCATTGGCCTCATCATGATCGTCGTTACGAGTGTCTTTCCCTCTGGGTAATTTCTCCAATTGAGGGCATAACGAACAAGAAGGCGAACAGAATGGCTGCTGAAAGCACAAACATCTACATTGTCAGGACCACCATCGGACAGGAAAAGGGCATTGCCCATGTCATATCTGGTCGAGTCAGCAAACGCCAAGTGGATTTGAAAGCTATTCTTGTCCCTGAACCCCTCAAAGGTTATATCTTCATTGAAGCTCGCAGCCCCCGAGAAGTTGAGATCGCTATTGCAGGAATCCCTCACATTAAGGGTATCATTCCAGGTAAAATCCTCATTGACGAAATCGAACATATCCTTGTCCCACGGCCTCCAACTGAAGATCTCGAACTTGGTGACATCGTTGAAATCACCGGTGGTCCATTCAAAGGTGAACGTGCTCGGGTTATGCGTATCGACACCTCCAAGGATGAAATCACCCTCGAACTTTTCGAAGCCCCTTCTCCAATTCCAGTAAAAGTTCACGCGGATTTCATCCGAATTGTTGAACGCACAGAACGTGAAGAACCTGAAGAGGAACTCCTCGAATTATAACACCGAAACCATTGCGAGGTCGAAGTAGAGGCAGAACATTTTTAAATCGCGTATAGCTCATCAAGCTGACCTTTCACCAGAGGAGACACCAACAATGGGAAAAGTTGTTTGCGAAGCCCTCGTCGAAGGCGGCAAAGCCAGCGCCGGACCGCCTATAGCACCAGTTCTAGGACCCACTGGGGCCAACCTTTACCAAATAGTGACCCGGATTAATGAATTGACAGCGGATTTGAAGGGGTTGAAGGTTCCGGTCACCATTGTTGTTGACGATGATACGAAGGAATTTGAAATAACAGTTGGGCTTCCTCCCACTTCCGCACTTATTATTAAGGAAGTTGGTGTTGAGAAAGGTACAGGTG
Source organism: uncultured archaeon (assembly GCA_964347205.1). Taxonomy (GTDB): domain Archaea; phylum Asgardarchaeota; class Hermodarchaeia; order Hermodarchaeales; family Hermodarchaeaceae; genus Hermodarchaeum. Next base: position 4,327 of record CAYFXY010000071.1, on the reverse strand, counting down.
CTACCGGAACAGAAGTCACAGGCAATATTTCCCTTGATCAGGTCATAGCTGTGGCCCGAGCAAAGGATCAAGATCTCTTAGGCCGATCACTTCTTAATCGTGTAAAATCTGTCCTTGGAACATGCGTGAGCATGGGGGTCACCGTTGAGGGAAAGGACGCACGAGAAATCCAAAAAGAAATCAATGATGGCCTTTATGCAGAGAAACTTCAAGACTAACTTAGGTGGAAACAAAAATGACACTGAAACTGGATAATATTATCACAGCGGTGAAAGACGCACAAACCAAATCAAAAAAACGGAAATTTGAAGAAGCCATAGAAGTTATCGTCAACCTGAAGGGCATTGTTCTCAAAAAAGGTGGTAGACAACTCAACGTAGATGTTACATTACCCCATGCGACAGGTGAGGGCGTCCAAGTCTGTATTATCGGCTCAGGAAACTTTGCATTTCGTGCCCCTGAAGCCGGAGCTGCCCGAGTCCTCGAACAGGCGGACATCGAACGATTAGAAGCCGATAAAAATGCAGCCAAAGCAATCGCTGAAGAATACGATTTCTTCATCTCAATAGCAGGTATGATGCCCCTGGTTGGTCGGGTATTAGGACCCTATCTTGGTCCCCGTGGAAAGATGCCCCGCCCTGTAACCCCCGATACGGACGTAAAGAAATTACTTTCAGAATTCTCCACATCCGTGAAATTACGAATGCGGAAAAATCTAGTCATTCAAGCCAAAGTTGGTAAGCGCTCTATGGAAGCCAAACTTCTTGCTGAAAATATCCAGGCTGTCGTCACTGCACTTGAAGAGAATCTTTACCGCGGGTTTCAAAACATTTACAAGATTTTCACCAAAACCACAATGGGTCCAAGTATTACGATTGAAATGTAACGAGCTGTGAATCCAATGAGTTCAGGTCAACAAACCCCGGTAAAAGCTGAAGGTCCCCTCACAGGGAAGGGACGCCCTGTTCCCCAGGCTAAACTTGACCTGGTTGCTAATCTTGTTTCCCTCCTAAACAAGTATGAGTACATTTCCCTGCTCCGAACAGAGCAAATTGGATCCAAACAATTTCAAGCTATCAAAAAGGCTCTTCGCAACGTGGCAATTATTCACATGTCTCGCAACACGCTCATGATTCTTGCCATAGAGCAAGCTATCAAAAGTAAAAAGAATCTCGACAAACTCATCCCTTTTGTTCAAGGATCCTGTGCCTTTGCATTCACCGATATCAGCCCCTTCGAACTCAGTGACCTACTACAACAAAACAGGGCCAAAGCTCCTGCCAAAGCGGGCTCGGTCTCTCCCATTGATATCATTATTGAAGCGGGCAACACGGGCTTTCCCCCGGGACCTCTCATATCTGAGCTAAATCAAGTGGGGCTCAAAACTCGAATACAAGGCGGGTCAATTTGGATCACCCAGGATTTGACCATTGTCAAAGCTGGAGAAACCGTTACCCGTTCTCAAGCTCTCGTCATGTCGCGGTTAGGATTGGAGCCTTATGAGATCTTTCTCAAGTTAGCAGTCGCCTATGATAATGGCATCCTTCTCTCTCCTGAAGTCTTTGAAATCTCACGTAGTACTGTTGTTAGCAACCTCAC
>CAYFXY010000071.1:0-2718 GCA_964347205.1 uncultured archaeon | reverse complement strand
TTATCGGGCTTCTGCGTGATTTGTTTGCCATCAGGCTGCACAAGAAGGGCTCGCTCTCGCATTAAGTGCAAACTACATCACCAATGAAACCCTCTCCTTGCTCATCCAACAAGCAGCTCAAGAAGCACGCAGTCTATCCCTCTTTGCCGCTATCCTATCAGATGAAACAGCTGCCCAGATCCTTGCACAAGCCGAACAAAGTGCAACCGCCTTAGCAATAGTGGTTCGAAATAAGAACCTAGAGGCCATGCCCAACTAAAATTGGTGTGAGTAAGACAAAAGATTAAAATACGCCTCAACGGAAGCGTTTTCCCTTACAGGTAACGCCCCTGTCTTCCCAAAGAAACTTGGAGGACAATAACAAAATGGAATATATATACAGTGCAATGCTCCTTCACAAAGCGGGTAAAAAAATCAACGCCGCCGCCTTAACCAAGGTGCTCGAAGCTGCTGGCGTCACACCAGACGCGGGACGAATCAAAGCCCTTGTCGCGACGCTCAAAGATATCAAGATAGACGAAGCTATTAAAGCCGTTCCCATCGCTGCCGCTGCCCCCGCTGCCGCACCAGCCGCGACTGAAACAGCTAAAAAGCCAAAAGAGAAGAAACCAAAGAAAGAAGAGGAAGAAGAAAAACCAGAGGAAGTTGCAGGGCTAGGCGCCCTCTTTGGCTAGACACTTCCAGGGGCATCAACCGATTTTTCTTCACCCCATTTCTTACCCAGGCTAGTCTACCTAAGGCATTTCAAGTTTGATTTGGATTTATCGACCCTGCCGCAAATACCAACCTAAATCCTGCTGATTCTTTACAACCACAGGTTTCTCTTTTGGTCGCATCACACGACCATATCCTAACCCCTCTTGTTTTTCATTGATTATAAGGACCTCTTTCTCCTTCTCCGAAGTTACAGATAGGTTCACAAGATGTTCAGATTCTAACGACTGACCATAAAGAAATCGCTGTTCTCCTTTGAAATTTATCATTAATTTTGCTGTGACTTGCACAGCTTTTGCTAGGTATTGAAGCACATGCAGGCTGGGTCGCATATTACGATTTGTTAGTTCACCGAGGAATAAACCTATGAAATAGGGATGACGCTGGAGACAAAGTTGTTGATAGAGGGTCCATAATTCAGCAGATACTAAGTATACTTCCTGTCTTCGTCCTTTTCCGATTATCAGTTGTTTTTCTTCGAAAAGGTGGGTGACAGACTCGTTAGAAATATATGTCGTTAAACCTTGACGAATTAGCTGTTCTTCTTCCTTGGTGGGCTTAGTGAATATTAGGCGGCGAGTTTTTTCATCTTGCAAATAAAGAAACCCTCCATCTGATGCTTAAAGGGGTAAAAACGCCGAGCTAATTTTAAGGATGGATTGACTTTCCGATCGAAAAAGACCGTGAACCCAGAATCGCCAATGGGCAAGCCTGTTTCGATGACCTGAAGGGGACATTGTTGTAATGCGTAATCAATAATCTCTTCGTTTTCTTCCGGTGCAAAGGAGCATGTGGAATATACTAACAATCCCTGTTCTCGAAGCAACTGGGATGCTGCTACAATTAATTTCCGTTGAACCTGGGTGAGTGTCTTAATATCTTCAATCGTTCGGCTTTTTTTCCGTGATGGATCCAGTGGAATTAATCCTTCACCAGTACATGGAGCATCCAACAAGACTGCATCTACTTGTATTCCAATATCAGGTAACTGTGTCGCATCCATCCGAATTGCGACTGTATTTTCAACTCGCATACGTGAAAGATTAGAGCGGAGACTCCGCATACGATTCCGATTAATATCTGTTGCTACCAGAGCTCCCTGATTCTCCATGAGTTGTGCAATGAGCGTCGTTTTTCCTCCGGGAGCTGCGCACATATCCACAACCACTTGAAAACTTTGCGGACTCAATGTTTCAACGGCCCATATAGAAGCTGGACTCTGTAGCATATACTGTCCCAGTAGATATTCGGTGGTAGCCCCAATCGATAGAGGTGCCTGAAGCACACGATAAGCGTATGATAAATCATTGATGGGTTCGAGTTCAAACCCCTTTTCCTCGAGACGCGTAACGACCTCCTGCACGGATGCAGCTATCGTGTTGATTCGAATCGTCTTCGGAAAAACCAATTCATTGCCCTGAAGAAATTGCTCTGTTTGTGAACCAAAGAGTTGCAGGTAGCGTTCTACCATATAATCCCGGTAGCCATATTTTTTTGCTAAACGCTCAGCTTTGCGATTTTGCACTCTGACCACATTAGTTCTTAGCAATGCGGGAATCCTTAAGAAGCATTTGCCTCCAACACATAACCCGTATACTCATTGGTGAACAACGATGTGTCTTGCAATTCCCGCCCAAGTTATTAGCGTTGATGGCAACACTGCTATCGTTGACTTTGGAGGTGTAAAACGTTCTGTATCCGTGGCTCTGCTTGAAAAAATCAGCCCTGGAGACTACGTCATTGTACATACAGGCTATGCGATTCAAAAAATGGATCAAAAAGAGGCGGAAGAAAGTCTTGAACTTTGGCGGGAGATCTTAGCCGGTGATTCCCCTCCGGAAGGATAAGTGAATTAACAACGCTCTTATTAAATTGAAGAAAAAGGGTAAATGCCGTCTCCCTAGTGGGAGACAGCCGATTTTGTGACTAGCAAGCCAGTGGACGGTTTTTTACCGTTTACTCTTCTTTTGTTTCCTCTTCTTCCTCGATTTCTTCAAGGGGAAT
>CAYFXY010000070.1:5520-12522 GCA_964347205.1 uncultured archaeon | reverse complement strand
GGTTTCGTCGCGCTGAGTACTGATCTCCGAGAGGGGTCGGGAAAAGTGTGAACTGCGCCACTTCTTTTCTGTTCCGTGAACCAAAGATGCTTTGTAACGGTAAGCAAAGGTTTTTATTTCATGTTGAAACCGTTCGGGCAGTAGCTAATACTTTGTGACAGAGGATGATGCAACTCACGGACTTTAACTGGATCATCAACATTGTGTTTATCATATTCTTTATGTTCATGTACTTGTATGGCACCCGCCTTCAATCCTACATGTGGACCAAACAGGCAGAGGCTGGGCTTAAACAGCTTGAAGTACTAGCGAAACAAGGCAAACAAATTGCCTACCGAGCTTTCAAAGAATTAAAAGTGAAAGAAAACGACCTTAAAACAGCTGTAGATGACTTTTTAGAGTTCTTTATTATTGAACCTGTCAACGTGGACCCTGCGGGAGTACTAGGAAGACTAGAACATCTGCTCGATGTAAGAACGAACCGCTATGAAGATCATGTAATTCGAATTGCACCAAAAGCGAAACCCGTTGAAGCAGCAAATGCAGAAAGTGTGTTAGCGGGAGCTATGGCACTGCATTATGTTTATCGAGTGGTCCGGCACTTCCTAATCTTGGGGAAGAAAACGAAAAGCATCTATTATATCATGCAGTTACAAATGCAATTACCCATAATTATCCAAATGGCGAAAGCCTATTTTGAAGCCGTTCGTGCATTCGCTGATGGAAAACCCATTGGGGATGGAATGGGTCCATTAGCAATAGCCCATTTTGCCCGTGAAATAGGAGCCAATCAACCCGAAGACCTCGATTCACGGACAATAAGTCAATCAGCACAATTTGAAGGGCGAAATATTTGGTTTGTACGAGCCAAAGGGCATGGAAGTTATGTCGGAAAACCAGGTGAGGGTATCAAAAAAATCGTTGAGACACATAAGGGTAAAATCGCGCGAATTATCACCGTCGATGCGGGATTAAAATTAGAGGGAGAAGACACGGGACAAGTAATCGAAGGTGTTGGTGCTGCAATTGGTGACCCAGGACCCGAGAAATTCAAGATGGAAGATTCCGGTGTCAAATTCAATATTCCGATCGATGCCATTGTCATTAAGGAATCAATAGAAGACGCACTGGGACCAATGAAGAAATCCTTGGTTGACGCTGTTCCAAAAGTCATTGAAAAAATGAAAAATGCGATTCTTCAACGAACTGCGAAAGGTGATACGCTCATCATTGCGGGTATTGGTAATACAATCGGTATCGCCTAAAAAGAAAGGCAGGTATTAATCTAGGCTAGAGTAAAGCTTTTTCAGCAGAATATTAGAGCAAGGCATGAGGACTGAGTCTTGTCTAAAGAACCCTATGATTGGGCCGCTATTGGTGGCACCTTTGATCGGTTACACAAAGGACACAAGACACTCCTTCGTCGTGCTTTTGAATTAGGAAAAAAGGTTCTCATCGGATTAACCACACAAGAAATGATCACCCACAAACCAGATTGGAAGAATATTGCCAGCTACGATGAACGAAAATATGAACTCGAAAAATGGCTTGACTCTGAAGGCTATAGTGAAAGATACGCCATTAGACCCTTACATGACAAATTTGGTCCAGCAATTTCAATGTCGGAATTACAGCTCATTGTCGTCAGTGAAGAAACTTGTCCCGTAGCCAAGGAAATTAACGAAATCCGAAAAGAACAGGGACTGGCACTTTTGCATATTGCTGTGTTGACAATGGTTATGGCTGAAGATCATACGACAATATCTTCGACCCGAATCCGAGCCGGGATAATTGATGAAGAGGGACGAGTAATCTATCGCGAGGTAGCGAGTTCGTAGTGGAAGCTTTTAAGAGGTACCGTTGCGGTTTTGATTTTTGCTATGAAAGGATAACAGCTGTAATCGAGGACGAATCTGAAGCGTTGTCTGGTGAAGATTCGTGCAAAATCGCAGCGACACTGGAGCAGCGTTGAAGGTTATGCGGCATGTGACAGGCTCCTGCAAGATCTATGACGTGTCGTCAAGAGGTGACTGTGGGGGCAACCCACGATGTCCACACTTCAACGCCGGGTCGCAGAGTTCAAAATGCCCGACATATTAAGAGAGGACCTATCGGAGGTATCACGGCGATCTGCCCACCTATGATGATTGGGCGTTAGTGTATCGGTCAACAGAGCTTGGGCGACCCACCACTTCTCTCACACCCTTAAAATCCAGGTGAAGAAAATCTCCCATCGTCAGCAAGTATCTTTCGCTGAGTTTCTCCAAAACGAGTTGGGAACACAAATACCTCCTAAACTACTCCCCCGTCGCCTACGTGTCATAGGTCATGTAGCAATTCTGTGGTTGAATCCACATATCGTGCACTACAAGAATTTGGTCGGTCAGGCGGTGTTGAAATACAATACTAAGATTCGATCTGTGTTACGCCGAACCGCGGCCATTAGGGGTCCTTATCGTCAACCAGCGGTGGAATTGATTGCTGGTTCACCTGAAACGGAAACAAGTTTCCGAGAAAATAAAGTAACGTTTCATATAGATCCCATGAAGGTGATGTTTTCTCTAGGAAATAAAGATGAACGCCTCCGCATGAGTAAACTGGGGTCAGGTGAATTTGTTATCGATATGTTTGCGGGAATCGGATACTTTTCGCTTCCAATAGCAGTACATGCCGGCCCCAAAATAGTTCATGCCATTGAATGGAATCCAGATGCATTTCATTATCTAAAACAGAATATTGAAGCGAATAAAGTCTCAGATTGGGTCGAACCCCACTTTGGAGATGCAGGCATCTTAGCACCCAATATCAGTCAAGGTCAAGCGGATCGTGTAATAATGGGGTTAATACAAGGAACTTCACAGTATCTGAAACAAGGGATTTCTTGTCTCCGTCCAGGTGGAATCATCCATATTCATGAGATTGGTCCAAGAGGGAATGTAAACAGAGAACTTCTTGCCAATTTAGAGAAAATCACTTCATCGATGAACCTTCAGGTTAAATCACAGAATACACGTACAATCAAAACCTACAATCCCCAGTATAATCATTTCGTTGTAGATGCGGAAATTCATCCGAAATAATTCGAGATTAGCGCGTAATTTGAAATTCAGCAATTTCTTGGTATGATTGAGCCGCCTCTGGATTGTCGGTAAAATACTTCCGAACAGGTTCAAGGTAGTCTGCAATCGCTTTGGAAGCAGCTTGTTTCAAGTCCAAGGGATGAACTGCTCCTGCAGCAAATAATTTCTCGAGTTCATCAGCACTAGTTATGCTTAAGGCTCCTCCGAATTTTTCTGCCCGTTCAATGTGCAAGGTAAAGCCATCTTGTGTAAAAAGAAGATTTCGTAAATATGCTAACACTGGATTTCCCTCTATCGTTTGTGCAGGACAAAACGCATTCCGTATTTTCTTCGTAATCTCCTTCGGTGAATCATGGATAAGAATCGCATCACCAGGTTGAGATTTTGACATCTTGGTAGCAATAGCTAAATCTTGTTTAGAGAATTCAATTCCGGTATCCATTCGCGAACTTCCAGTAAGCCCAGGTAGGAGGGGCATATGAATGCCCACCGGTTTCCATCCTAATTTTAGCTTATCTGCAACTTCCCTAGCAAGAACATGAGCCCTGCGTTGATCCATACCCGAAAGACATACCTCATATTGTTGGTCGATTATGTCAGTTACTTGTAAACATGGATAGATCAGTTTGGAAAAATCGATGGTGGCTTCTTCTTCCGATCGACCCATAATATCAGTTGACCGACGAACCCGGGCCAAGGTCAAGCTTTTCGCGACCCGTAAAACCTTCTCCCAATATTCAAGACGCCGCATTAAATCTTCAGCTGTTATAATGTGAACCTTCCGCAAATCAACAGCAAGCGCAGCAAAACAATGCCTGAGATACTCCGCGCATCGTCGAATTCGCTCAATATTTCCACCTAGTTTGTCATTGATTTGTGCATGCCATGTTGCGAGAAGGATTTCCATTCGAACGCCATTATCCACAAGTTGATTAAGTTTTTGAACCCATCCAACCCAACCGATATGAAACAGACCGCTTGGTTCGACACCTACATAACCGCGAGGTTTCTCTTTTCGCGAAAGAATATTAGTCAGGTCTTCGAGAGTGAGCACTTCTTCTGTATTCTCAGCTATTTTTTGTGCATCGGGCGAGAGATCAGCCACTCATAACACGTCCAAATGTCTCGTGCATATGAAGTGTAATATAAAAGTTAACCGCTAATAGCCTGAATCATATAAGTAAGGCACCAAGACAGCTTTAAGATTGATCTAGTAGAAAGATTTCGGCGAAGCAGAATGGCTCCCCAACAAAAACCGGCTAAAAAACCAGAAGAAAAGTTTCAAAAACGCTTTGAGAATGGAATCGCATTGTTATTGGAACTTTCCAAACAGGGTATTCCCATTGCCGTCGAGGGAATTAAAGACATGACAGCGCTCCGTGGATTGGGGGTTACTGGGCCTATCCACACATTAGCTGGACACAGTATCGTAAGTTTAGCTGACGAACTTGCGGATTCTGAACGCTTACTGGTTTTATTTGATTTTGACCGACGTGGGGAACAGCTTGCCCGTCAATTAACTCATCAATTAAAAGGTCGAGGAGTAAAACTTATGCAAAAGGAACGAAGGCAGTTACGAAAAGCCTTTTGTTGGCATGTCCGCGTGATAGAAGGGCTCAAACCCCTAGAAAAGAGTCCGAAAGGCACAAAGTTTTAATGTTGTTTCTTCATGACACTACTTACATCACGCTTACTAGATTACATAATTAGCATTAACGAACACTTGAAAACATAACAAACTAGCGCGCAAATAAGATCGCGTGTTACAATCAGAACATTACTAATCACATTTATTAGGTGACGATTATGGGAGCAAATGCAGAAAGCACTGGTACTACTAAGTATTGTATTCGTGGAAAAATCGAAATTGATGGAGTTGTTGAAACCCCCGATGTTGTAGGTGCTCTCTTTGGCCAAACTGAGGGTCTACACTTTATATCAATGATATAAAGGGGCATTCGGCGAAGATTTGGATTTAAGAGAATTGCAACAGTCGGGGCGAATTGGTCGAATAAAAGTTGAGCTGCAATCAGAAAGCGGAAAATCACATGGCGTAATCACAATTCCCTGCAGCCTTGATCGAACAGAAACAGCAATCTTAGCAGCTGCCATGGAAACAGTTGACAGAGTGGGTCCCTGTGCAGCGAAAATAACTCTTGAAAAACTAGAAGATGTCCGTGAACAAAAACGAAAACACATTATTGATCGGGCAGTTGATCTTCTTCGTGACTGGGAAATTGAAGTTTCTCCTGATTCGCAAGAGATGACTGATACTGTTCTTAAAGAAGCTCGAACTGCTGGCATTACAAAGATTGGAAAAGATAAACTTCCAGCTGGTCCAGAGGCGGAATCCTCTGATACGATTATCATTGTTGAAGGACGAGCAGACGTATTAGCACTCCTCCGATCAGGCATCAAGAATGCTGTTGCGGTGGAAGGAACCTCGATTCCGAAATCAATCGTTGATCTTACCAAATCCAAAACAGTAATTACGTTTTTGGATGGAGATCGTGGTGGAGATTTAATTCTCAGAGAATTGTCTCAAGTAATCAATGTGGATTACGTTGCACGAGCCCCAACAGGAAGAGAGGTCGAAGAACTTACTCATAAAGAAGTTTCCAAAGCACTCCGGAATAAGATTCCAGCAGAACAGGCAATTAGTAAACCCAAACGGACCGTAACTAAAACCAAGTCAAAACTACAAAAACCAGCGAAACGCACCCGACGAACAACAAAGCAGAAAGAACCACGACGTACTACAACTCGAAGAACAAGGACCACAACTCGAGCAAAGAGGCCAGTGAAGGCGGTATCAAAACCGAAAGATTTGGGTATTCCCAAACAAGTACTGGACTCAGCGCAAAAGATTCAGCAAACAATGATGGCAGTTATTCTTGACGAGGGATTCAAACAACTCAAAGAAACCCATGTCGGAGAACTTGCGAATGATTTGCAGGAACTCGAAAAAGCAAACGTGCTTATCCTAGACGGGGTGGTCACTCAACGCCTCTTGGATATTGCTGAGAACCGTGGAATTGAATTAATAATTGGCGTGCGAATTGGCAATATTGTAAAGAAACCCGCAAAAATGCGTATTCACACTTTCAATGAACTTTAAGCAGTGAAAAAGCCTGTCAAGTCAGCAATGCTTAAATAGCGAGCCCCCGCAGTTTCGCCTCGACTCTAACCTCTCTGCGAGCGTGTTCTTGTGGCACAACCAAATACAAAGCTCATTCGAATCCTCCAAGTTCTTGGATTTCTTTTTCTACTAGCAGCAGGATTTGTAGCTCTTACAAATTTGGTTTTGGATATTCCGTGGGACTTAACAGCCGCAATTATCTTTCTAGCATATTTACTGATATGTGGGCTCTGTTTCGGTATGACAGGTTTAATGAATGAAAATCCTGAACGAATTCGAAAATTGTTTGTTGAATGGCTAATTGTTGTTGCTGCCATCCTTTTCTGGGTAGTCGGAGTCTACGCATTTCTTCCTTGAGGGATAATCTTGTCTGCATCAGCAGGAATCATCGCAGGTATTCGCCCAACCCGAATGGAGTTAATCGTTCTGAAAGAACGCCGGGAATTAGCCGCCCGAGGATATGAGCTACTCAGAGAAAAACAAGATGCGCTTGTCCGCGAATTCTTTAACATCCTTTCAGAAGCGAAAAAGTATCGAGAAGAAATGGAAACCACCCTAAGCGAAGCGTTTACTTCTCTCATGGAAGCCAAACTCCTTGAAGGAAGTGCGAAACTTGAAGAGCTCGCATTAGGAGCAAAAAGCACACTAGATTTTGATGTGGAAACACGGAATATGATGGGTGTTTCTGTACCCATTTTTCAAATATCGGAGCAAAAAGAGGCCATACTCCTGTACTATAGTCTAGCTGGAACCTCTGCGAGTATTGATAAAGCTACACAAAAA
>CAYFXY010000070.1:3643-5486 GCA_964347205.1 uncultured archaeon | reverse complement strand
GTTATATTGAACTCATGCTTGAAGAACAAGAAAGAGAGGATCTCTTTCGCATGAAACGTGTAAAAGCTATGTTAGAAAGAAAAGCCGCAGCCGAGTAACTACTAACTTTCTGTAAGATCAATAATGGCTTTAGCAAGATTTCCATCTGCAGCACGTAAAGCTTCACGAGCCTCCGCTTCACTAACATTGGCTTGACTGGAAACGAGTTGCACGTCTTCTTCGGAAAATGATTGCGTCGTAGCTACGGGAGCGCCTTCAGCTGTTTCAGCAGATTCAGTTAGCCCTCTCTCCACCGATTGCCCAACAATTTGGTAGATATTATCACCCTGCGCTTGCATCATAAGTACTTGGGGTGCAGTGAGAACAAGTTCTCTATCAGGAAACCGAATAAGCACCTCAGTGACCTCATCTAATTGCTGAAAATCTACGCCCATACGACGCATCTGCCGCTCCATTGAACGTTTCTTTGACTTGACTTTTTTGACTTTTACCATTTCTAGGCCCTCAGTTTTTCCGCAAGGTCGATAATCGATTGTGATAATTTAGGTTTTCCGTTTTTTTATGGAATGACGGGTTTTAACAGCTACACCACGATTAAGGTCAAGCATTTCCTGAGGACTCAAGTGCGCTTTACAGCTTTTTTTATGAACGAATCATCATAAAAAGTGCTATAGGGATAATTAAATTCTTCAGCAAGGAGTTTATCCTTTTCATCCACAATAAGGACTTCGTCACCTGCTCGAAGCTGTAGATCTACATTCAGAACATGTTTTGCAAACACACTTCGTCCTTCAGCAATAAATGATGCAATTTCTTTGTGTACTACTACTCTGAATTTAGGAAAAGAAAGGATTTGATGTAATCGTTGAGCCCCCCAAATTGTGAGAACGAGCCGCCCATCGGATGCTCGAATTGTTGCCAACATCTTTGAATCATAAAGAATATGCCGTATTCGACCCGAGCTTTTCGAAAGCTCCACAATACAGCTATCTGGGAACAGTTTCTGCCCAATTGGAGCATTAAACTGATAGTTGGCGATGCCTCTTGCTCGATACAAATGGTCACTAATTTGCGATTTGGCTCGCCTCATCTTCTCTACTAATGACCTATCCATAAATATCTGTGGCTTCTCCTCGATCACCAAGAGCTCCAAGAACCTTGGTTATAGCTTTGTCGAAATCTTCGCGATACACGACATCACGCAGCTCGCGAATGGCAAACATGCCTGCTTCAGTACAAATTGCTTTTAGATCAGCGCCAGAGGCACCAGGGGTTTTCTTGGCCAGTAAACTGACATCCACGTCAGAATGGATACTCATATTCCGCATATGAATTTTTAAAATCTGAATTCGAGCCGTCTTATCAGGAAACGGAAACTCGATAATTCGATCAAAACGTCCTGGACGTGTTAGGGCACTATCGAGGATATCAGGACGATTGGTGGCAGCAATGATTCGAACATCACCTCGCGGATCAAAGCCATCGAGCATGCTTAACAATTGCATGAGTGTTCGCTGAACCTCGCGATCCCCACTTGTGGCGATATCGAGACGTCGACTGGCAACAGCATCAAGTTCGTCGATAAAGACAATACTAGGTGATCGTTTACGTGCCATATAGAAGATTTCTCTAACGATCCGGGCGCCTTCCCCAATGAATTTTTGGACAAGTTCCGAGCCGATGACTCGAATGAAGGTAGCTTTTGTTTCATGCGCTACGGCCCGAGCTAGTAAGGTCTTTCCTGTACCAGGAGGACCACAAAGGAGAACGCCTTTAGGAGGTTCAATGCCAACTTTTTCAAAGAGTTCTGGGTCGTGTTTCTCGAAGAAATGAAGCATTATCA
>CAYFXY010000070.1:0-3633 GCA_964347205.1 uncultured archaeon | reverse complement strand
CTACTTCGTGACCTGCCTTCACGACCGTCGCAGGTTCTGGGTGAAGGAGTGGTAATTCAACGGTCTCGCGAATCTCGGCTATCTGCTCTTCGAGTCCACCAATATCATCATACGTTACATCGGGACTCTCTTCAACATTCATTGCTTGAACAAAGGGATCGATCGAAATTGGTAAAACATCAACAACAGCGAGAGTTCGCTGATTCAAAGCGACCTTCGCTCCTGATTCTAGTTGGCTACCAATTACCGATTCTGGATAATTGACAACAAATTGGGGACCTGTACTACTTTTGACAATTACCCGCCCATCGTCAAGCACATCAATTACGGTTGCTGAAACAAGAGGAGGTTGTCGTAATTTGTTCAATTCTGCTTGTAAAATCCGAACTTCGTTCTCAAGGCGCGTGCGTTCAGCTGCTATTTGCTCCTTTTCTAACTCAAGTTCTCGAAGACGTTGCTCAAGTTGATGTGTGCGCTCAGCTAAAGAAAGGTAATCATCTGCGGAGATTTCTTTCTTGCGGAGATCTGTTGAATCGGTCATTGCAAGTTCTCTGAGTTAAACGCGCTAAAAGCTTTTTTTATTCCCCCACAGAAACATCGAGAAACGCTAAGAATTGGTTAGAATAAAAACAGCTTTTTAGATAATGGCGGGTAATGTGTAAATTGGTGGTGATAAACGCTATGCCAACTTGTGAAATCTGTGGTCGTGAATGCAATTCGACAAGAGAAATCACACTCGAAGGTGCAAATCTCCATGCATGTAGCCGTTGTGCAGAATTTGGAGAACCAGTTCATCGAAAAAAAACCGGATATAAGTCTGCTTCACCACCCCGAAGCCGACCCGTATCAGTTCCCCGTCCGTCCTCCTCACCCCGACACATTCCAAGACGACCACGCCCTCAAACTCGCGAATTAATCCCCGTTGAGAATTTCACAAAGCTAATTCGAAATGCTCGAGAAGACAGAGGACTGGCACAAAAAGATGTAGCCAGGCAACTTCAAGAAAGAACTTCTGTTATTGCTAAACTAGAAAGCGGGAAAATGGCACCCACTATCAGTCTTGCTCGAAAATTTGAACGATTGTTTAAATTAACCCTACTAGAAGAAGCAGAATCCGTTGACCTCTCACCTGTTCCTTCACAGAGTGGCGCAACATTAGGAGATGTCGTCCAAATCAAACGAAAAAAGCCCTCGACCGAATAGTAATTAATAATCTAATTGAAAGGGCATGATATCCATATGAATCTAGGAAAGTGGCGAATTGTTGTTCTGAAATTTGATCATCGCCCTGAACGTGATAAACGCCTCACCGCTCATGTTGGATTAACCGCGCGAGCCTTTGGGGCAAACGCATTTTGGACCTCAGGAATTAGAGATCCGAAAATAGCTACAACAATACATCAGGTATCGTCTCAGTGGGGAAATCCGGGATTTAAAGTAGAAACCGGAGTGAAATGGCATAAAAGGATTCAAAATTGGAAAAACGACGGAGAAGTCATTCACCTAACAATGTATGGAATTCATGTGGATGACACGATAGAGCAAATACGGAATTCCTCTCAACCCAAACTCATTGTAGTTGGGGGTCCCAAAGTTCCCGCAGCAATTTACAAATTAGCTGACTATAACGTTGCTGTTGGCCATCAACCACATAGCGAAGTAGCAGCTCTCTCAATTTTTTTAGATCGCCTTTTCTTAGGACAAGAACTGCACCTAAAATTTCCTGATGCTCAACTCCAGATCATACCATCAACAGAAGGAAAACAGGTTAAGAAACCGGATTAGAGATACACGATAATAATTCATCTCATTCTTTTTTTGTGAAACAAAAAGGTCTTTATTCCATGTAGGATTAGATAATATGTAAATCTATGTCCGGACGTGAGATGCTAATTAAGCAGGTTGTCATTGAATTCGCCGGTGAAGACGCATTTGAAGTAGTAACCCGTTTGAAAGAGGATAAAGAGACAACAGATGAGGAAATTGCCAATGAAACAGGCATGCGCCTCAATGTGGTTCGGAAAATTCTCTACAAGCTCTATGATCTTCATCTTGCGTCATATCGCCGTACCCGCGATAAACAAACCGGATGGTTTGTCTACTACTGGATATTGGAACCTCAGCGCATCCACGACCTCCTCCAAGAAAAGAAAGTGAACGTTCTTGAAAGACTTAGGCAACGACTCCAATTCGAGAGCGAAAACACGTTCTACCATTGTAACCATGATGGCTGTCCGCGTCACACCTTCGAAGAAGCAATGGCAAACGCGTTTAAATGTCCTAATTGTAGTAATCAATTGATCCATGTTGACAATATTCAAATCATCAATCTATTAACAAATCAAATAGAAATCTTAGAACAAGAAATAAAACACAATTAGCTACTTACAAACGTCTTTCATACCACGAGATTTTTAGGGAAGCTTTTTACAACTGAGGACAGATGGGCCGATGGTCTAGCTTTCTACCAGGATTCAATCCCAGTAGACTAGAAGGTTATGATATCGCGCTTACACCGCGATGGTCGGGGGTTCGAGTCCCTCTCGGCCCACCACACAACCCACAAAAGGTTGACAATTTTTGGAGAATTAGTGGTTAATTATGCTCAACATGGAACTCGTCGAGGACATATTTCACAGTCTCTGCCTATTTTTTATCAGTACCATCAACAAAATTCGTCGTGACCGATTTGAACCAAAACCCCAACATAAACTTATAAAAGCGTGTGAAAGCAACGAGCAACATACTAATGCCGGGGTATCCTAGCCTGGTAGGGAGCAGGCCTGCTAAGTCTGTGTCCATTGGACTCACGAGTTCAAATCTCGTCCCCGGCGCCATACCCTTCCAACACAAAGCATTTAATCAACAGTGATTGTTTATGCCCTTTACGCCGTTCCATTTCGGTCCTAGTCTACTTATTGGCTTGATTTTCTTTCCTCTGTTGTATCTGCCTGCAATCTTATTTGGAAGTGTAATTGTGGACTTAGAACCTCTATCGTTCCTTCTTCTTGGTTTACCCGTGCTCCACTTATTCCTTCACACATTTTTAGGAGCCACAATCTCTGCGCTAATTCTTGCGTTTTTTGTTTACCTATTGCGAGGGTTTTTAGGAGAAATTATGACCGCGTTTCAGCTTCCGCAAATAGCCTCCCCGCTGAATATCACGTTTGCAGCTCTTTTGGGAGCATACTCGCATATATTTTTGGATGCATTCTTGTACTCGGAAATGCAACCGTTTTGGCCTTTACTGGGAAATCCCTTTCTCGGGCTTGTTTCATCATCTACCGTGTATCTCTTTTGTATACTCTGCTTCGTTGTAGCTATTCCAATTTACATTTTCCAGATTTGACGAATAAAAAAGCAGGCGAAGAAATGAGTGACATCCTCCCTTTCCTCGAGGAAATGGGCTTCGGACTTTTCCTTACAGTTACGCTCGTCGCCGAGGCGCGTTTGGCCCGAAACTTACCAGGTTCTGACGCTGCTCCGCCCCACACCTGCCCCTTATGCAGGTGAATTTCTTACAAAGCCGGAGGGGGCTTCATGTGCGTAGATGCAGCCCTGCCACATAATAACTGGTGCAACAGGAATCCAGTCGGGCATACTTAGAACTATAACAAAATGTTCTATAAACTC
>CAYFXY010000069.1:5650-12541 GCA_964347205.1 uncultured archaeon | reverse complement strand
TTTTTTCACCAATGTGTCAATGATAAATGCTAACTATAAGAAACTGGAACTGATGAAGATCTTACCTCTATCTCTCGTTTTGGGTTATGGGGGCTTCTAGATTTTTTTGGCGTTTTGGATATGGAATGAAGAAAGGAACGGTCTTTTTGTATTGCTTATAAGTATCTCCGAAGCGTTTGGTGAGTTCCTGTTCTTCCCATTTAGCTGCGAAGAGGAATAGGATGAGAAAAAGGATGGTCAAAATGAATAAGACGGTGAGGCGAGTGATAAGAAGCCATCCCATAAAAAGAAGGGTAGTTGCGAGGTATAGGGGGTTGCGTGTATAAGCGTAGACCCCTGTCGTGATAAGTTGGCTCTTTTCTCTGGGAGCATTTATTTCCCTTCCTAAGGCACGAAAAATCCCAAGTTCTCTTAACGCTCCTATCATCAGAATGAATCCGATGGTTAACAAGATAATTCCTGACATCAGGCTCCATATTAGAGGAATGGGAAGAATCCAAGGTAATGCCAACACAATAGTAAGCCCAACAGAAACAATGGTAAACACCGTAAACATTAAAATGAGAAAGAGCCAAATGGGTGGTTGCTTTCGTCTGGAATTTTTAATCACCGCCATTTATTTTCAAACCTCCTTATCAGATCTTTAATTCATCCAGTACTAAAAAGTAGAGTACATTAAACAGATGACTAGGGTAGTCGATCGCTGTCTCTTTGGCGGATTCTTAGTCGGTTTTCTCCTTTGATTTTTTGCCCAGTGGTTCCACGTGGATGGAGATTTTTGAAAAAATGTCAAGTTCTTCACGGATGTCATCTTCTAGTAGTGTAGTGGCTTGATGTATTTCGTCAACGGAAAGATTGGGGTTCGCCTCGCAGTGAAAGGTGAGGTTATACTGGTCTGGTGCTATAGGATGGAGACGAATTTTATGACAGTTGTGTAGGACTGGGTTTTGTTCCACAAGGTGTTCGAGGTGTCTGTGAATTCTCGTGGTATCGCGGTGAGCAGTTTTGATTTTTCGATTGGGCTCGATGTGGGTGATTATTTCTTGTATCATTGGATATTGGCTTCGAATATGATTTTCAAATTCGGAGACGAGTCGATGGGTTTCGGCAAGGGATGTGTTAGGATCCGTATGTATATCTATGACGAGTGAAATATGGTCGTTGGTTTCCAAGGCTTCAATGTGATCAACGTCAGTAATCCAGCTGAACTTACTGGCCTCCTTTCGTAGATCTTGGGTGAGCGTTGGGTATCGTTTTGCTACCAAATCCATGTGAATGACCACGTCAGCTCGTTTAACGATATGTTCGACGGCTTGTCGTGCTTGGACACTAATCTCATGTGCTGATGCTAAGGGAATTGTCTGCTCAGCGTAGCAGACAACATCCACAAATGTGGTTGGTCCCGCTTTGCGAAGGCGAATCCTACCACATTCCCTTATTCCTTCAATGTCTTCAATGGCACGTCGAATCGGAGTCTCTAGTCCTGAAGGCGCACGATCTAAGAGGACATCAATCGTTTCGCGTCCCAGTTTCACGGTCAGGTAAAGAACAATAATAGCCACACCGATGGCCGCTAGGGGATCGCCGAGTGGGAACCCAAAGTAAGCGAAGAGCAATCCAGCGAAAACTACGCTTGAGCTTAGGATGTCTGTACTAAAATGGAGCGCATCCGCTGCTAGGGCTTGACTATCATATTTTTTGGCGACCCGATTTAGCGCTCGAGCGCGGGAGAAATCCACTATAATAGCAAAAAGTACAACACCAAATGCAAGTAGGTTAACCTCAATAATGAGGTCTTGAAAGATTATGCGGCGAGTCGCTTCATACATAATCCATATCACAGTAACCAAGAGGAGGAGGGTTTCAACAAGAGCGGATAGGTTTTCAACGCGTCCATGTCCATAATGATGGTCTGGGTCAGGCGGTTTTGCAGCTCTTCGTACAGCATAGAGGGTAATTCCTGCGGCAAAAAGATCGAGCGCCGAATGCAGCGCTTCAGAGAGGATACCTAAACTATTGGTCCACAGCCCTACTAGTAATTTCGACAGAGTAAGCACGAATGCCGCAATCACGGAAGTAAATGCCACCCACTGCTTCTCGTCCATGCCAAATCGATGAGTATGTTCTGTTGGGATGGTAACTTCACCCATGGGAAAACCAGCGAATAGATGATGAACTCTCGCAGTGATTTGACATAAAAACTACTCATTAAGCTTCTGCTTGTTGCTAAGTTTGAACATATGTCGACTTTCAACTGGATTTATGGAATTTTATTGATTTTAAATTTCGAAATAAAAAGAAAGGAGGAGGGTATGCCAGTTTTACTGAAATGGCAGAACCTCCAAGAGAGAATGTGTTCTTGTGTTAGTAGCGACCGCGACTTCGGTCTCGGCCACCACGGCGGGAACCACCGCCACCTCGGCGATAGCCTCCACCATAACCTCGGCCTCGGCCATAACCACCATAAGACCGACGTGGGGGGCGTTCATGTTCGGCTGAAGAAAGATCGTTATCCATGTCTACTTTTTTAATACTAGTCTCTGCATCTTTAAGTTCGCCATACCGACCAATGTTCAATCGGAGATGGCCTTGGAAGAGGCTAGTGTAACCATTTTCTAATCGGTAGCTCTTGTCCACTTCTACAGTGTCAATCATGTCGTCCCAGAGAGAAAGAATGACTGTCCCGGTAGAATCACCGGCCACTGCATCTAAAACACGATGGGTTTCACCGTCACGACGTGAGGTGACTTCACGTTCTTCGCCCTTCTCAACGATTTTGAAGGAGATGTTCAAACTTTTCATACGTGGTCGCAAGTCTGCGACAGTTGCCTCAATAGGCTCTGGATCATAACTCATTTTCGGTACCACTTATCTATGTCAAATCAGGCTTCCAAAAAGAGAATGTTACTCGGGAATCAACCATGACAGGAATCTAGCCCAAACACAATTCGCTTATCGGCGCTGACATACCAGCACCCGTTTCACGACTATAAAAAGGCTTGCTTCTTCGCTATCCAACAGGCTTCCTATGAATTTTCCATCTGGGTTTATCTGTTTCCGGACGTGTTATGAGAGATCGACAATTAGTTTGCCTTCCCCATACGTTGCCCGACAGAAGCGGACAGCTGTGTCTAGGATGTCGTAGGTTTTCATTTGCGCTCTGTACCATGGAGTTTCAATTGAATACCTGCCTAATCCCGTTGGAGTTACTAGAATATCGATATCTTGACCCTGTGGGGTTTCATACACCCAATGATAAACTGGATTTCCGGTAAAACTTTTATTATCGCCTATTGATTTTGGTTCTGGGTTCGCTTCATTGGTTGCCATTTTTTAATCACCACCAATTGTGTTGTTCACGAGAACATGTAATCAACTGGTGGTAAAGCATATCAATCGACGGGAGCTAGGAAGTGCAACAATGGACATAAAAGAACCATTTTCCACCTGATTTTGCACATCTGGGTGTAAAAACGAGTTTGCAGATGGTAAAGAGCTTTTAGGATCCGAAAAGTAGTCTAACAGGATGCGTTTAACGTGGATATCTGGCTAATTTTTGGAGTGGGGCTGATTGGGTTTCTGGTATGTCTTGTAATTCTGTTTGCCTGGCGAGTCTGGCCAAGTGTCATTGGGGCGATGTATACACCTACCCCGATTAAAACGGTGCGTCAAATGCTCCAACTCGCTGAAGTGACTTCTAAAGATACGGTGTATGATTTAGGATCTGGTGATGGACGGATACCTTTAATGGCTGCTCAAGAATTTGGAGCAAACAGCGTTGGTATCGAAGCAGATCCCTTGAGGGCATTTTGGTCGAAGAAAACAATTCAACGCGAAGGACTAGGCAATAAAGTGAAGATTATCCGCGCAAACTTTTTCAACGTTGGTTTGAATCCTGCTTCAGTGGTGACTGTGTTCCAAGGACAGAAAATCAACCAGCGACTAAAAGACAAGTTTCTCAAAGAGCTAAACACTGGGACACGCATTATATCACGTCGATTCACATTTAATGGATGGCACCCAGTGAAAGTGGACGAAAATCGGAACCTGTTCGTTTACATAATCCGTTGAGACAGCACAAAGATTTCATTCGCAACCGTGGAATTAATTATGTCAAGACAGCAAAGCTCAAAGAAGGCGGCATTAGAATCAACCATGATTGGACCACTTTGGGCCCGTGCAACCTTTGGGCAACGGTATCCAGAGATACTATCAGATACTCATGCAGTTACATTAATTGAGAAAATCAAGGCATTACACCCAGAGGCGGTCACTGAATTTGCGGCTCTAGAGAAATTTATTGATGAATTTTATGGCCTAGTTTTTCTGGTACGGGCTCGAACCTTTGATGATGCTATCAAGGGGTTTATCCGCCAATTTCCAAGGGCTACAATCATTAATATTGGCTGTGGCCTCGACACGACCTTCTCACGTATCGATAATAAGCGAATAATATGGTTTAACCTGGATTTGCCTGCAGCCATCGAGTATCGTAAAGAATTACTTCCCTCAACACCTCGGAGTTACAATATAGCCAAGTCTGTTTTTGATTTCAGCTGGTTTGATGAGATTTCGTTCAATCAGAAAAAAGGGCTTTTTTGTATCGCCGGAGGGCTCTTCCTCTATTTTCCTGAGAAGGAGGTTGCTACGCTTTTCCATGCAATGGCAACACAGTTTCCCAGCGGAGAAATCCTCTTTGATATGCCTTCAAATTTAGGGAATAGCATGATTAAACGCCGATTCCGATCAACAGGAATTCAAAATATCACACTTCATTTCGGAATGGGCAATCCAGAGAAGCAAATTCCTAAATGGTCCAACATGCTCAAAGTCATAAACTGGTTTCCATTGTTTGCCCACACTCCACGTAATCCAAAATGGAAATGGAAAACCCGGGCTATGATGCGATTAAATGACTGGTTTCGAGCTAGTAAATTCATTCATCTAAAATTCACTCCATCACCGAATAACCTCTGAAATAATAACATGCTGTGGCTAGTATAATTAATTCGAAGTCTTGTATGCAGAATCGGGTTTTTAACCTGCAAGTGCAAAATTAGTCCGCCTCATCTGTTTTTCTGCCAATTATTGCACAGATTAGCTCCCGTCGATTGATATGTGATTCTGAGGTAGATTATCCACCTTACAAAGGGGTTGCCTCGGAGAAACGGGGCAACTCAATGGAGGGATTCACAGATGAAATGGAAAAGAAAGCAAATCGCATTTCTTGGAATCGGACTTGTCTTCCTTTTTGCTATGTTGGTAACACCTCTTGGTGATCTTGCTGCAGGCATAGTTTATATCGAACCGGATGCAGGACCAGGAAATGGTCTTATCGAAATTGATGCCGGGTATCTGGAAACCGACTTTAACCATGCGATTTTACCCAGATTTGGAACTCCAATGATTGACATTGGGTATTATATCGATATTGCATAACACCACAGTAGATAGACTCATTTAGTCCAAGGAATCAAACAATTAGAGGGGAGCTCAAACCTCCCCTCGGTTCACTTTTTCGCCTGCTCGTACCTTTCAGCTTTTTGATTAACAATTCCTTCATTTTGGAGCTCTTCTAGATGAAGTTGGATCATTATGCCCTCCCAATATCCGATAAATGGGCTTTTCCTCAATCAGTTCGGCAACTGTTTTTGGCGTCTCGAGTAGGTCAAGTATACGTTTATTTCGAGCAGCAAGTCGTTGGGAATATTGGTCCCATTCTGAATTGATTTGTCGAGTGATAATTCCACGATGAGACGAAACGACCATCTTTGTGGGCAGGTTCCTTAACCGATGAATTGATTGGCGGAATTGTTTAAGACTAGATTCTTTATGTCCATACCATGGAAAAGGGGTCAAATCATAGTCAAAGGAAAAGAGGATGCTTTTTGGCTCAAAGTAAAAACAATAATGGTCTTTGGTGTGACCTGGAGTAAAGATTGGTGTAAGTTGTATCTCTCCGATGCGAAATATCGTATCCTCAGTAAAACTATGGGTTGGTCGACAGTTTTGAAACTCCATAGTTGTTTGTGCAAATTGCTGCCAAATTGGTGCAAGGACGTCTCCCACAAAGCGTTTTGAAAGACCGATAAGATCACCACTTGTGCTAAAACCTTCTTGGGGCACGAAGATGCGGTGATCAGGGAACACCCAATTGCCTGCAGAGTGGTCAGGATGGGTATGGGAGTTGATGATGTAACTTAATTCATATTGTTTCCTGAGCTGCTGCAATAATCGAATTCCACAGCCAGTATCAATTAGCACCGTCTTATTCGATTCAATCAGAAGTGAATGAGCTCGAGGAAAACGGCCATCGTTATTACCATGCAACAGGTAAATGCCATCAGTAATTTGCTCCAAGTGTTTGCGAACCATTAGAATCTCGTTCCCTATTATCTGAATTTCATCAATTAAGTTGTTGGATAAGGCACCTCAATAAATACCAACGCAAGCGTTCTTTACCTAGGTGCGTGAGAATGTCTAGGGCTAGGACTAGAACGAGTGGGTGCGGTCTTCTCAGGGCACGCATATCTTTATACGTGTTATCCGAAACGCCTTTACATACCCCCTCAAAGAATTAAACAATGAAATCAATTCGTCAGGCCTTTTCCCAGCATTCTGAAACCGTTCGTGACTATCTTGTCGCTTTAATACAAGTCGATTCAGGAATTTATAGCATCGACCAGCTCAAGATCATCCTGCAAGAGCCTGACACAACTGTCCGTTTGGAATCTGAATGGCTTCAATCACTTATTCAAGCCCTCTCCTATGTCCAAGAATATATTCAGCTAATCCAGCTCTGGGTGGAACACACACTGGGTCTTGCAAAGAATTTAGGGGCAAACCAGCGAGAACTTAAGAAATTTGAACATCTGGAAATAAGAGCCACTC
>CAYFXY010000069.1:0-5640 GCA_964347205.1 uncultured archaeon | reverse complement strand
TGCGGCCTGGGAAAGTTTTCTCAAATTTTCGGAACCAAAAAGTTTGATCAAAAATATTTACGCTGGGTTTTGGAAGATGCGGCACAAGAGCTAGATCGCCTCATTGCAAGAGTCCATGAAATGATTTCTCAATTTTCTGATTTGAAGAGGTTAACGGAAAAATTTCAAGGCCCGTTCTTTGAGAGCATTCAGAAAATAGGGCAAAATTGGGTGGAACATGCACGGAAAAATGTTCTAGTTCCCCTCTCAACAATTTTACAAGAAGTTGACACAACTGGGGACTCCTCATACACCATGCAGCAATTTAGTAATTATTTAGATACAATCAGAAAAGCGGTTTCAACTATGCCCATGTTTATCACTGATACTTCATCTATCGCTACTTATTCTCCCCAGATGCTTCGTTCAAATCAAAGGATGATTAAGAATTTGTTAGAAGGAGCTGATCAGCTTCGCCAATTCATACAACTTCGCTCACAAATTTACTCTGTGCTGATAAACGAACTATCTGCGCTTTGGCATTCGGTTCTCCCTCCCGAAATCCCTATCAGTCAGGTAATTACCACGATGGGACTAAACCCGTCTCAATCAGTTGATGATCTAATTCCTGATCCCATTCCCACAGTTACACTCCCACTTGCCTTGCAGCAGGCTGAAGAAGCTCTAGCTTTATGGAATTCTGCTATAGATCAGTCTACTCCCTTTCTCAACAAAGCCTTAATACTGAACCAGATCCTGCAATCACCTGCGGTAGAAAAATTTCTCAATGCAGAAAAACGGCGGTTAGAACTTTCTCACGAATGGCGTCCCCGGATTACTGAAACTTTCAACATCCTTCGTTCAATACTCCAAACCTAATGGCCGGTTACTTTTTCTTTCTCTGTTTAATTTTGTCTTGTATTTCCTCAAACCCGTTTCCAACTATATTGATTTTATCCAGATTACTCTCACCTAATCCGCGTTGCAGAGCCTCTTGAAGAATTGGCATTTTCTCAGGATTCATACCCATCAACGCTGCACCCACCGCTTCAACTGCAACAGCATCGCGACTAACTAGAAATACATTCGCTGGAATTCGTGATTTGATACCTGCACCTGGACCCGGATATGCGAAGGTCCCGTCTAGGACTGCTAGGTCAATACCTCCGATGACTTCAAACAAATCTAAAATCACAGGGACTAAGTTTTGGTGGTATTTTGCTTTTTTTGGCATAGGTGGTAATCCAAAGAGATTCTTGAGGACTGAGCCTTTTTCATACCAACGTAAAGTATGGGAACTAACTAGCACGCGGGATTCAAACAACAGATGAGATAGCTCCATTTCGTCTCCCGCAATGGTCACTTTTTGTGTTTCAGAATCCTCTGAGAGATTAAAGGGTCTCACACGGTGTGAGTACAGGTCACGCCAAATTTCTAGCCGCTCTGATCCGGTTCCGCGATAATTATCTGATTCAATAAACCAAATCTTGGGTGCCTGTGGAAAGCTTTCAATGATACCCCCGGCTACTGGAAGCGTTGTATGTTGCTGTTGTTTTGGCGCAAAGACACCTACCTTGACTAATACTTCGCGTTCTGGGGTATTAAGATCAGGTATACCTCCAATCAAGTTAATGGCCTGTTGAAAGGAAGCGATGACATCATCACCTAATTCTAAAAGGGCAACTTTTACCAATGAGTTCCACTCTCAAGCCTGAGGGGATATTGATTCACTTAGCATCTTTGCACAACTAAAAATCTATTTACGCGTCTACCTTATTTCAGCATGGGTGTTGGCATATGTCGAATACGTGTGGATTTTATTGGCTTGAACACGGACGTCTTGCAGGATCAGCTTATCCTGGAAGTTGTCTTGAATGGCTTTATCTCACACAAGGAATTCGAGCCATAATCTCCTTAGAACCCCTCAAACCTCCAGATTTGGACCGCGCTAAAAGGTTAGGATTTCAAGTATTAACGGTCGAGATTTCTGATTTTACTGCTGGTTCACCAGAGCAACGCAACCGGGTGATTCAAGCAATCGATGACTTTTATGCAAAAAATCTTGCTACCTTAATTCATTGTCAAGGAGGCTTAGGGCGCACTGGTATGATTCTTGCAATCTATCTTGTTCAACGGCATGGCATAGAACCGCATACTGCAATTGCGCAGATTCGCGCATTGCGGGCGGGGTCAATTGAAGCGAATACTGGACAAGAAGAAGCCATTATCATGGCTAAAGAGAAGACAAGTTCAAAGAGTTCACAATAAAGCCTATATCTCTAATTGTCTCACAGCTTGGCGTTTTAGGAATTTGCCTTGGCCACATTCCCCAACAAATTTCTCATCCGAGACGACTACTTGTCCTCGCGAGATTGTAGTAATTGGATAACCTGTTAATTGCCACCCCTCAAAGGGGCTCCAATCACAATTTGTTTGAAGGGCTTCTGCACGAAGGGTTATTTCCTTGTTGGGATTAAACACAACAAGATCCGCATCGCTTCCAATTGCAATGGTACCTTTTTGTGGAAACATTCCAAAAATTTTCGCTGGATTTGTACAAACAAGACTAACAAGATGGTTTACCGAGAATCGCTTTTTACCCACTCCTTCCGTGAAGAGGAGCGGTAACATGGTTTCAACACCAGGTAGCCCAAATGGAATTTTGCGGAAGTCGCCGCTCCACATAGCTTTCTGTTTTGTATCAAAGGTACACGTATCTGTAGCTACAACTTGGATGTCACCCGCAATCAGCCCTTGCCAAAGTCGTGCACTATCTTCCTTTTTCTTTATTTGAGGACAGGTTGCGTAAAGGTGTCCATTTTCTCCCTTAAAGACCGAATCATCCAATAAGAGATATTGCGGGCAGGTTTCTGCGTAAACGTCTACTCCTCTTTTTTTTGCTTCATGAACATATTGTGCGCTTTCCCCCGCAGACATGTGGACGATGTATAGACGACCACCAGTGACTTCTGCCCATTTGATTGCTCGTTGAACGGCCTCAGATTCGGTAAAAGCTGGTCGAGCGAGTGCATGTGCATAGGCACCCCATTTTTCCTTCTCTAACGCGTAGCGCTCTACAAGCATATCGAGTACAAATACGCTTTCTGCGTGGACTCCAATCATTCCATTGAATTTTCTCGTTTCCTCCAAGGCTTGAAAGAGCATGCCGTCATCGGCCATCCACCCTTCGTCTTTGTAGATCATAAACATCTTGAAAGTGGGTATTCCATAGTCGATGACTTGTTTTATTTCTGCTTGAGTTTGTGGGTTCCAGTCGGTGATGGCTGCATGTAATCCATAATCAATGCATACTTTGCTGTCAGCTTCATTTCGCCGAGCTACAACTGCTTCCATAATCGAGTGACCCTTTTGTTGAATAGCAAAATCAAGTACAGTTGTAACTCCTCCCATTGCCGCTGCCTTTGTTCCATTTTCGAAATCATCTGCTGAAATTGTCCCACTAAAGGGCAGTTGAAAATGCACATGCGCATCAATCGCACCCGGGAAAACGTACATTCCTTTCGCATCAAGGACTCTTGTCTCAGAAGTCGGCTCAAGATTTTTGGTAATTTTCACGATTCGTTCGCTTTTTACACCGATATCTGCTCGAAGTGTTTCAGTTGCAGTGACAATTGTTCCATCTTTTACCAACAAATCTAGTGTCAAAAAGCATCACAACTCCGATTTTTCATTCCACTTGTACCCTTTATTGCTTTGGGAAATGCCTAAATCACGAAAAAACTATGTCTATGCTGTTAGTTCTCAGGTGAGGCAACGATGCGAAAAGTCCGAATCGGATTAGTACAAGCACGGTGGGAAGGTAAAATCTCAGATGAGAAGACTATTCGAACAAATATTGAAAAAATGATTCAGAAACACGAAGCCTATGCGGAAACCGCGGCCAAAGAGGGTGTCCATATCCTTTGCTTTCAAGAACTCTTCTTTGGTCCATATTTCTGTGCAGAACAAAAACCGCTCTGGTATAAATTTGCAGAACCAATTCCTGGACCATTAACTGATCGAATGAGTCACCTTGCGAACAAGCACAATCTGATTCTTATTGCTCCGATGTATGAAGAAGAAATGAAAGGGGTCTTTTACAACACCGCAATTGTACTCGACAACAACGGAAAGTATCTTGGAAAGTACCGCAAAACCCATATTCCTCATCTAGGACCTGGATTTTGGGAAAAATTCTATTTCAGACCCGGCAACCTAGGATATCCTGTCTTTGATACAATGTATGGAAAAATTGGGGTCTACATCTGCTATGACCGCCACTTTCCTGAAGGCGCTCGGGCATTAGGGCTAAACGGTGCTGAGATTGTATTCAATCCCTCGGCAACTGTTACTGGACTTTCTGATCATCTGTGGACTCTTGAACAACCCGCGCATGCTGTTGCCAATGGCTATTTCATCGGTGCAATCAACCGCGTGGGCGAAAGTCCTTGGAAAATGGGCACCTTCTATGGGAGTTCCTATGTTGCTAATCCTCGGGGGTAAATTGTCAAAAAAGCCTCACCTGATAAGGACGAACTCCTAATAGTTGACATAGATTTAGATTTGATTAAAGAAGTTCGAACCACGTGGCAATTCTTTCGCGACCGTCGTCCGGACTTATACAACCAACTTTGTGATCGCTAAAGAGTCCGCTCAACCTCTGAAAAGGCCTTGTCTAAGATTTGGTATGCTTTATCGATTTGCTCTAGGGTGAGTTCTAGCGGTGGTTGTATTCGGATGGCGTTTCCATCGATTCCGCCCTTACCAATGAGCAACCCCTCCCTTTTGCAAATTTCCATGATCTTGAGTAATTCTTGAGGTGCTGGTTCCTTTGTGGTTTGATCTCGCACGAGTTCAATGCCTTGCATCATACCTTGTCCACGAACTTCGCCAATAATTTTATGTGCCTCCTGAAGTGCATCTAGGTGTTTTCTTAAATAGGCTCCATTTTTTACAGCACGTTCCAAATAGTTACTTTCTTGGATGATATCAAGAACCGCAATCGCGGCAGCACAGGAGAGGGGATTACCTCCAAATGTGGCAAAGCTATCAGTCGTAGTATATTCTTCCGCATATTCAGGACGGGTCATGAATCCACCTATCGGAAAACCGCTTCCGAATCCCTTAGCCATGGTGATAATGTCTGGGGTCACACCCGAATGTTGGATGCCCCACCATTTGGTACCCGTTCGTCCAAACCCAGTTTGTACTTCATCACTAATGTATAATCCTCCAAATTCCTTAACGATTTCACTGGTGATTTGAAAGAATTCCGGTGGAGGTTGAATGATTCCTCCCACCCCTTGAATAGGTTCAACAATGAAGGCTGCAAGGGCCTTATTTGTTTGCGTGCGAATTATTTCTCTTAGATATCGGGCACATTGCATGTCGCAATCGGGATATTCCTTGCCAAAGGCGCATCGATAGCAATATCCATATGGTTGAAACCGAACACCCGGAGGATGGGCTTCAGGAACAGTCCGCCATCCTGCACTAGAAAGTTCCCGGGCTAGCGATGTCCGTCCATGGTACGCATGGGTACAGGCAACCACGTAGGGATTCCGCTTGTATTTCCGCGCCATAAAGAGTGCACTTTCGTTAGCTTCTGATCCACTATTGACAATGAATGATTGGGTTAGACCCTTTGGGGCAATTTCGGCA
>CAYFXY010000068.1:11919-12695 GCA_964347205.1 uncultured archaeon | reverse complement strand
ACACTTAACTCTATATCCCTTATCAAGTAAAAGAGAAATTAAAGCTGTAAATGAACAAATCACAAATTTCCTAGAACCACATAATTACATGCGTTCTCATTTTTTGACTGGAACCGCCCATGGATTGGCGACGCCTCCAAAGGAGAATAACCACCCCAACAATAATTCCTCCGATAGCAACTCCAGTGATAACTAAAGCCACTGGAGACCCAGGAGCTATAGTCAAATTCACAGAACTGATTCCATACTGACAAAGAAGATACTGTTGAGGGTCTAACGTTATCATAAGCGGGAATTCAGAAACCGTAATAACATGAGTTGAGGTTGAATCAGCCTCCATCCACACCCAAAATAGTTCAGCTCTTGTACTAAATGTAATACCTACAGGAACTCGTAACCTAATGGGAACAGATTGTTCTTGAAGGAGTTCAAAAGTAATAGTCCACCCTGCGAAATCTTGCTGGACAGAAATAGCTCCTAAACTCAGTGTAATTACTCCACTACCATACACCCATTGATTGAAGAACCAGTCTAAAGATTCATTGGCAGCAGCTTCGAAATACTCTTGTAGTGCTCGAGCCCGAATGTTTCGATGGAGTGCTTGTTCGTAGATATTCTGCCAAGCCTGGTAAAACGTTTCATCACCTAATTGGTGACGGAGCATCTCATAGACTAAAGCCGATTTTGCATAAACTATTCGACCATAGGCATACCAATCAGTGGTTTCCCAGAAAGCCATTGATTGATTAATAACTCTATCACCTTCTTCGGCTACA
>CAYFXY010000068.1:6716-11909 GCA_964347205.1 uncultured archaeon | reverse complement strand
ATTTTCATTGTGTGTTTAACATGCAGATCAGGTTTAATGTTTTATATAATAGACACCTCTTTCTTCGGCTACATAAGTCCAATATCGATCGAAATCTCCTAATCGATACTCCTCTTGGTCAGTTGTACCATAGATACTTTCTACCCAAATATATTCAACAAAAGAAGCAAATCCTTCATCAATCCATGGCTCTGTGTAACTATCTGTTCCAAAAGAAAATGGAATCCATTCATGACCCATTTCATGTGCCGTAACAATAGCGAGGTAGGATAAGCCTTCTGGAGCACCATATAGGCTTGAACCAATCATAATCAATTGGGGATATTCCATACCTCCAGCCCAAAAGTCTGTTTCGACGATATGCAGATTATCCCATGCATAGAGCCCAAAGTAGCCACCAAAAATTGTCAGACATTCTTCAGCAACCTCGAGAACTCGTTGACCACCCGCGAAATGATCGGCGATAAAATAGCTTGTTACATTCACTCCATTCGTCAAAATACTCGCGGTTTGATAGTTGGGGCTAGCACACCATGTAAAATCCCGAACTGGTTCGGTTTGAAATTGCCAAGTTTTAACACCCGACCCAACGGAGATTGCGGCAAGTTGACCTGTGGCTGCAATAATGAAATTGTCAGGAACTGTAATATAGACATTATAGGTGGCAACATCACTATAGAAACTTTCACCCATGTGTGTATAGGGAGAAGTATGCCATCCTCGTTCATCAAATACTGCTACAATCGGATGCCAGTTACCCATGTTATATGCGAGAAAATCGGGGTCAGAGGAATTACTCCATCCAAACCGATCATTGCGTTCAGGGACTTTGACTTGCCAATAAATGACTAATGTTACGTTAGCCCCTGGAACCACGGCACCAGGACCTGATCCAGCAACGAGGTCGACAATGAGAATGGTTTGATCAACACCAGTCACGAAATAAGAAAGGAGCGATCCCTGATGATAGACTTCAGTGATATCAAGCCATCCATGTGGTCTGAAGGCATTTGGATAAATCCGAAAATAAATTTCATCTAGCGCAATATCAGCATGGTTAACATAATTTATCGAAGTGATTCCGTTTACAATTTGACTTGAGTGTTGTAGATACGCATTGATTGTATAATTTGTCATTGGAATAGGGGCGTTGAGAGGGGCAAGAAATCCATTTTCAGAAGCAAAGCTTTGTCCTTTACTAGTAGTTGCTGTAGATTTATTATCAGTTGGTCGATTCATTAAGGGTAAACTAAGTGGGTGAGAGAGTAAGGGAACAAACGCAGAGAGACAAAGAACGCATAAGAATGAAACAACGATAGATTTTCCAAAACGCCGTTTCAATTTAATCATCTCTAGCTGTTCATAAGAGAATGATAAGAAAAAGTATTCGAAGGAAGCATTTGCCTCCTTCTAGAAACTGAAACTTCTGCATAAGCTAAAAATAGGACAGATCTATGCTTCCTCTGGAACTGCAGGAAATTCATAACCACAACTTGGACAAGCGATAGCACCGCAAGAACGTGCCATCATGCAGCCAGCACATCCACTAGCTTCGGCTTTTTCAAAGACCGTGCCACACATTGGACATCGATAATTAGACATGATCAGAATCCTCCACAATTGTTAAACTATATATGAATTCAACGAGCTCTTCACCTTTTGAAGATTATGGTATACCTAGATACGGTAGCATCCAATTCACAGCACCTCCTAAAAGAAATGATAGAGTCACTATTGTAAAGGTAAGAATTGGAGTGAACTTCCATCTGTTTTCGCATCTGAGCACTGCTTGAGTGGCTATACAGGGAATATAGATTTTTGTAACAAAAGCAAAAACAAAGATACTCCGAATAGTCATCAGGGTGTTGATAGATCTATTGGCTAAGACGATTAAGAATTCTATGATTAGTTCCTTCAACGAGTTCTACAGTTGGTCCAAGGTATTTTGAAACGATAGCCCCAAGTCCTATCCAATGAAAGAATTTCACTTTTTCTGATATTTGATTAACCTACTAATGCAGTTCGTATTACATCTTTTTATCGTCTTTTTATCGACGATGATGCTTAAGCACTCGTGGTCCTTTCACACCATCGGCTCTTCATGAGTTATTCGATTGTGTCTCGACTCACCCGAACACGTTTTGCTAAATCATAGCTAAGTGTAAATTGGGCAGTACCCACTTCGATATTATATGTATCTCCTATCGGAGAAATTTGATTTACTCGAACAAGTTCACCGGGTAACATACCCATCGACGCCATCATTCGAAGTAAATTCACATTCTCATCATTAATACAGTCAATTACAGCTTCTTCACCTTGTTCCAAATCTGCTAAGGTCATTTCCGAAATAGAAGTCATCGTTCCATCAGAATTTGGAATGGGGTTTCCATGTGGACATGTATCAGGATCTTTTAATTTATTGAGAACCCGGTCACACATTTCGGGCGTGAGTAAATGTTCCCATTCACATGCGGCCTCATGTGCCTCTTCCCAACTTACACCCAAAAGATCAACTAACAACCGTTCTGCAACTCTATGTCGACGGAGAACATCCAAGGCTAATTTTCGACCTTTTGTTGAAAGGCGGACGCCCCTGCTTTTTTCGTATTTCAAATAACCCTTTGTTGCAAGCTTCTGTATCATTTGTGTGACACTTGCAGGTTTTACGTTCAGCATTTCGGCTAGTTCACCGGTTTTTGCATACTGGTTATTATTTTCGAGAAGCCGAAAAATCGCTTCGAGATATTCCTCAATACTTGTACTCTGTAATTCGATTTTTTTTGTACTAGACGAGGTTTTGGTTTCTTCTTCGGGCACTTCTGGATGAGTTGATGGTATTGGAGGCATGTTAAAAATTTAGGCGCGCCTAAATATAAGTCTTTACATATCAATAACTAAGGAAAAATATGCTATACGAGACCTAAAACTTGGGCGCCCAATAAAAAGTAAAGCACTTGGGCTCGAACCTTTCCCCATCGCTGTGAAACTTGTTCAACATCTTTCCGTTTTACTGGCTTTCCATTAAGATACAATTGCGAAATTATCGCACGAATACCCAAATCTCCAGACGGAAATACATCCAAGCGTCGTAATCCAGTAAGCACAGTTAGCTCAGCCGTCCAAAGCCCGATTCCCCGGATTTCATTTAGCGTATTGAGTATTACAGGTGTTTTTTGTTTGACAAGTTCGTCTAACTTCAAATCTCTAGCCAATAATTGTTTGAAGAGACCCACCAAATAGGGTGCTTTATAACCCACTTTACAGGCGCGTAGATCAGCCTCTGATAGGTGCGATAATCCCTCCCTGGTAGGAAATCCGTAGAAGTATTGGTTGGCTAACTTACACCGTGGACCATATTCTTCAACGAGTTTGCGTGTAATTTGATTGGCGGACCGATAGCTTACCTGTTGTTGGAGAATGGCTTTGACAAGAGCTTCGAAAACCGAAGGCTGACTGTACGGATGAAGTCCTTCTAAAGGTCGAGCAAGATGGGCAATGATTGGGTCATCTTGGATGGCTTTTAACACAGGTCGAGTGTCAATATCCCAACCTAATAACCAGCCAACCCGCTGGATGATTACATTTTTTGCTAGATCCTTGGGAGCCTGCCATTCAAGAATGAGTTCTGGTTTTATTCCCTTCTGTTTTTGAATTACTCGAATAGGAATCTGCAGTCCTCTAAAAGGTATACACCGCGAAAACTGATTAGAAGATTTCATTTCTGGCACCGGTTGAATTTCCGGATAGATCCAACTGTCAATGGTTAAATCAAGATCGAAGGGACGTTCCAATTGAATTTGGCATTGCTGAATATCTGACATTCAAACCCAATTCTATCATTCCCCTATTTTTTATTTGTCACCGCTCTTTTTTATTTTAAACTGACCCTGCAATCGGTAGTTAATGTGTGTGTCCCAACCGTCCACAACATTCTTATCCAAGAACCCATAAAACCTATGAAAAAGAAATTGCGGTGAAAATGCAAAATGGAACTGCTTGGTGTTAGGCAAATCATTAGTGGTCAAGAAGTTGAAGCGAGCGACATCATGCATTGCTTTTTGGGCCTTCGAACTCTTGAGATCGACACCTATTTCTATCTACTCAAAGGCAAAGCAACGGTTAAGGAAGTCACTGAAGCCCTTGGACGCAATCGTAGTACCGTTCAACGCGCTATCCAAAATCTTGTTCAACGCGGCTTTGCATACCGACGCGCTCGTACATTACGGAAAGGGGGATATGTCTATGTATACGAAGCCGTTAACCTTGCTACCCTCAAAGACCTCATTAAGAATGCGCTCGAATCGTTTTACCAACAAATTTTAGAGTTCTTAAATCAGTACTGGGTCGACTCAACTAAATCACCCTAAACGGTTGTGCACAGTAGTGTCACTATCGATAGCTTTATATTACGTAATTCCCACACCCTTCCTTACAAAGCAAATCCACATAGATACGGATTTGCTACAAAATGGCTGCCCTTTCTGTTCCAAAACTGGCATAGTGATGGTAATCATAGGCCTTTCCTTCGTTCTAATGAGTGCGTTGGTATTCATCCCTTGGTTCGCCATCATTGGATTGATCATAGTGCTGGCAGCCTATATCGTCCCCAATCTCGTGAGTGGAAAGAGCTGCTATAAACAGGGCTGTGCCGACCCCTCACATAACCATGGAGAGGAGGAATCACAATGAGTGAACACCCCGATCCAGAACTTAAACGATTACGTGAACGAAAACTCAAGGATTTGAAACAAACAATGGCAACCGATATAGAAACCCCAACTACTCCTCCTGGCGAGGTGCTCCACCTATCAACCCAAGATTTCGATCAAATAGTTGGCAAAGGCGTTACTCTAGTCGATTTCTTTGCCGAATGGTGCGGACCATGCAAAATGATGGCACCCGTTGTTAAAAAGCTCGCTCAAGAATATAAAGGTCGAGCGAAGGTAGCAAAAGTTGATGTTGACCAAAACATCGAACTGGCGATGCGGTATCGCGTTCAAGGCGTACCGACCTTTGGCATCTTCAAGGATGGCCAAATGGTTGAACGGATTGTTGGTGGCGTAGGTTATCAACCGCTGAAAGCAGCACTCGAAATGTCTCTCTAAGCATTCTTTTCAATCTCGCTAGAAAGTTATTAAGGCGACCCACACCCAACCCAATGGGCTGCCTGCCTCTTTTTTTCGAGGAGGT
>CAYFXY010000068.1:3789-6706 GCA_964347205.1 uncultured archaeon | reverse complement strand
ACTCAAGCTAGTCCGAAAATTTTTTATTCTCCGTTTGGATTTTCGTGAGCTACCGGACCTCCGCAGAGAGTCGAGTAATTGTTTGATGACTCTTAGGTGGTTTGGAAATGAAGAAGCAGTGGCTCCATTCATCTCTCTGCAACGACCTCACATCATTTGGGGAGTCAGTAGGAGAATTCGGTCAATGACACAAAAACAGCAGAAGCGAAGCAAAGTCGTGAAGCCAGTTGTAGACAAGACAAGGTCTGCTGTTAGTTCAGAAAATGGAGCTCAGATAAGTAAAAAGGTTAAAAAAAGCCCAAAGTTGTCAAAAAAGAAATTAGAGAAAGCCTTAGAGAAGGCACAAAACCAAGCTGACAAATTCAAAACACAGCTTGCTTACGTTCAAGCGGAATATGAGAATTATGTTAAGTCAATGGAGCGCCGAGAAGCTAATATCCGGCTGCAAGCGAATCGTAACCTAATTCTATCACTTTTACCAATACTTGATGATTTGGAACAAGCTCAAATTATGGTTCCCCAGATAAAAGCAAACGAGCCTTTCATTGACGGACTCAATATGTTGGTTGAAAACCTTAAGGTTGTATTGACAAATGCTGGTGTAAAAGAAATCGACTGTGAGGGACACCCATTTGATCCTTTACGCCATGAAGTGGTAATTCGAGAGGAGACCACAACAGTACCACCAAATATCATTATCGAAGATCTTCGGAAAGGATATCTTCTGAAGGGAATATTGCTACGACCAACCATGGTCAAGATTGCAGTAGCTCCAACATCCTCTCCAGAAGCAGAATCAGGTAAAATCGTTGGTAGAAACTCTACCGATAATTCATCAATTAAGAAAAAATAAATTATCAATTAATAGTGAAGAGTTGAAATAAATGGCAAAAATTATTGGAATTGACTTGGGAACAAGCAACTCAGCTGCTGCAGTTATGCGCGGAGATCGACCGGTCATCATTCCAAGCGCTGAGGGACCCACTGTATCCGGTAAAGCTTTTCCTTCTTATGTTGCAATAACAGATGATGGAACACGCCTCGTTGGAGAACCCGCTCGACGCCAGGCTGTTGCGAACCCAGATGGCACAGTTACTGCCGTTAAGCGGAAAATGGGAACTCGGAAGAAAGTGAAGATTCGGGATAAATCCTTTACTCCAGAAGAAGTATCTTCCTTTATTCTGCGAAAAATCAAAACGGATTCTGAAGCATTTCTAGGAGAACCCGTCGTACAAGCTGTGATCACAGTTCCAGCCTATTTTAATGACAACCAACGACAGGCCACCAAGGATGCTGGAGAACTGGCAGGGCTTGATGTTGTTCGCCTTATTAATGAACCCACTGCCGCATCTCTAGCTTATGGGATAGACAAGTTGGACAAAGATTTACGCGTACTTGTCTTTGATCTCGGCGGTGGAACTCTCGACGTCACTATCATGGAATTTGGACCCGATCCTGACACGGGTAGTGGCTTATTTCAAGTTGTTTCAACTGCAGGTGACACCCAACTAGGCGGGACGGATATGGACGAAATGATCGCTTCCTGGCTAGCTGATGAGTTCAAATGTGAACATGGAATAATCCTTCGCGATGATCCAGCCGCTTGGCGTCGACTGATCGAAGCATCAGAGAAAGCGAAAATCGAACTTTCGAATGTCTTAGAAAGCGAGATTAATCTGCCTTACCTCACTGCAGATAAAGCAGGACCAAAGCATTTACAAAAGAAATTAACTCGTGCCAAACTCGAGGACTTGGTTCGCGACATTATCAACCGTTGTGATGGCCCAATGCGCCAAGCAATTAAAGATGCGAGATTACGACCCACCGAAATTGATAAAATCATACTCATTGGTGGACCAACACGCATGCCAATCGTTAGACAATATGTCGAGAAATTCATCGGGAAAAAAGCAGAGCGGGGCGTTGATCCTATGGAAGCAGTTGCACTTGGTGCTGCTATTCAAGGGGGAGTTATCACAGGCGATGTCAAAGATCTCTTATTACTTGATGTGACGCCTCTCTCCTTAGGAGTTGAAACCAAAGGCGAAATCATGACTCCAATAATTGAACGCAACACCACAATTCCAGTGACTCGCAGTCAAATCTTCAGTACTGCCAGTGATATGCAAACCATAGTAACTATACACGTCCTACAAGGAGAACGAACTCGAGCAAGAGATAACATTTCACTCGGACAGTTTAACCTCACTGGTATTCCACCAGCCCCAATGGGAGTCCCACAAATTGATGTCACATTTGACATCGATGTTAATGGGATCTTGCACGTGTCAGCAAAGGATTTGGGAACAGGAAATGAGCAAAAAATCACAATTTCTGCCTCAACAAAACTAACAGAAAAGCAGAAGGAGCAAATGATTTCCGATTCTGAGAAATATGAAGAAGAAGACAGACGACAACGTGAAGAAATTGAGGAACTTAATAAAGCAGAATCGATGGTATATACTGCACGAAAAACCCTGAAAGAATTAGGAGAAAAAGTGAATGAAGCTGACCGGCAAAAAGTCGAAGAATCTGCCAATAAGCTAGAAAAAGCAGTTCAAGACAAAGATCTTGCTTCGGTCAAACAAGAGATGGAAACGCTAACTGATGTCCTTCAAGGACTCGGAGCTTCAGTTTACCAACAAGTTGCTGAGGAACAAGCTCGATCTCAAGCACAAGCTGGAGTCCCCGAAGAACCTACTGCAGAACCAAAGAAGAAAAAGAAAAAATCAAAAGAAAAAGTCGTCGACGCGGATTACGAAGTCATGGATGAAGAAGAAAAGAAGTAAAGGCGTCATTCGAGATTATAAGGATTAACCGTCAAATGGTCGAATTGACAGAACAAATAAAAACCCAGTTTAGATTTTGTAGCACGAATACGGTGAGTCAGTGTGAGTTATGGTAGTAACCAAAAACG
>CAYFXY010000068.1:435-3779 GCA_964347205.1 uncultured archaeon | reverse complement strand
TAGACTGGCGGCCTCGCCGAATTGTTGGTCGCCGTACGCCGGCGGTGCCCACCGTTGACACGGGGCGAGCGCCGCAGCCACTGATACGATTTTGTTTCTCCCGCCATGGAAACAATGGCACAAAAACGCGACTATTATGAAGTTCTCGGTGTTGCACGAGATGCAACCAAAGAGGAAATCCGACGTTCCTATCGGAAACTCGCACTAAAATACCACCCTGACCGCAATAAAGAACCTGATGCAGCTGAGAAATTCAAAGAAGTTTCTGAAGCTTACGCGGTTCTCTCTGATAATGAAAAACGTCTGCAATATGATCAGTTTGGACATGCAGGCATTCATGGACGATGGAGTACCGAAGATATCTTCGGAGGAATCAACTTTGAAGACATCCTACGTAGTTTTGGTCTAGGCGGCGGTCTAGGAGGCTTTGGCAGCATTTTCGATTTCCTGATGGGACGAGGCGGACAACAAGCGACATATCGTCAGACAGCAGTTGATTTACGGTATGATATGGAGATATCACTCAAACAAGCTGCCACTGGAATTGAAAAAGAAATCCATCTCAAACGAGATGAACAGTGTCCCAAATGTGGTGGAACAGGAGCTGAACCAGGAACTCCGATGATTTCCTGTACCCGCTGTGCTGGTCGTGGAGAACTTCGCCAAGTCCAACAAACAATGTTTGGCCAGGTTATCAGGGTTGCACCATGTACTACCTGTAACGGACGAGGACAAAGCCCTGAAATATCTTGTTCAAATTGCAAGGGAAGACGTACAATTCGAGAAAAACGAAGCCTACGCGTACAAATTCCACCTGGTATCGAATCAGGGTCCATGCTACGGTTGAAGGATCAAGGAGCTTCACATGATGGTGGACGACCAGGAGACCTTTATGTAGTCGTTCACATAAAAAGCGACAAGATTTTTCAACGCCAAGGTGATGACATCCTAATTGAAATTCCGATTACAATAACCCAAGCAGCATTGGGTGCAGAAATTGAGATACCAACTCTCTTATCTAAAGCGAAACTCAAAATACCTGCAGGAACGCAACCAGACACAATTTTGCGGTTGAAAGGGCAAGGAATGCCACGGACTCGATGGAAAGGGAATGGAGATCAGTTAGTTCGAGTGAAGATTAGAATACCCACCAAGCTCAAAGAACCTCAACGAAAATTACTTGAACAACTTTCAAAAGAATTAGACAAGTAGAATCTTCATAGATTACTCATATCTAATCTGCTTTAGCTACAATTTGGACATCATTGAATTGGATTGAAGGGGCGATGAGAGAGCCTCCTGCACCAACAAGATAGCTTCGAACATCACTCCCAATTTTATCTGCTTTCTTAATTAGCTCAAATGCGTTACCTGCCAACATTAGACCGTGAACCGCACCTTTCAGTTCTCCATCAATAATGCGAAATGCAGGGTTTCCGACAACACTGTAATCCCCGGTCTCTTGGTTAGAGGAATGTGCTCCTTGTAATCCTTTGATGAGGTAGCCTGACTTGATATCACCAATCATATTCTCAAGTGAGTGTTTTCCGCTAGGGATAACCATGTTGTTCGGGGCAATATCGACAACACCTGTACGAAGATTCCGACTTGCATTACCCGTACTAGTTTCACCATGACGTTGGGCCCAGTAGCTGTTCCATAGGAATGAGCGAAGTTTGCCTTTCTCAATTATTAGAGTCTTCTGTTGAGGAACACCTTCACCATCAAAGAGTCCAGTGGCATATCCCCCAGCAATAAGCCCATCATCGGTAAAAGAAAGAACCTTGGAAGCAATTTGGGTATCCTTCTTATCAGCTAACTTTGATTTTTCTCGAACAACGTTTTCACCTTTAATAGCGGGCATAAAAGCATAGGATAGAAGACTGCCCAAGGCACTAGCGGCAAGCACAACGGTACCTGTTTCGGTTTCACCCTTTGCCTCTTTCTTAGCTAGCAGAACATCTTTGACAGTATTTTCTACCACATAATCTATATCTAAATGGAATTTACGATTCACATCGACAGACCAAACTGATGGGGTCATACCTGATTCTGTTGGAGCGACCAATACAGCGTACGCATACACACCAGTTCCTCGATCGAATATAGCAATTCCATTAGAATTCGCATAAGCCGTCCAACCAAAGAAACCACCTGTTCCAGCTTCACCAATAATGATACTGGAATCATGTTTCATTATCTCTTTACCCATGTTCGTAGTAAAATCAACGAACACGCTAGGATCCTTATCTGGTATGGATGCATCCCAAACACCTGTTATTTGGGGATACTTGGTCTTCGGAGGAAAGTCCCGCCATGTTTCATCTGATGTACTTGCTTTAGCTGCAGCAATAGCTTGCTTTACAGATTCTTGCTTGGTCAAGCCGATTTGTATATGCTGAACCCAACCGTTTACCAATAACTACCCGTATTGAGGCTCCAGCATCTTGTGACTTTGTGGCCTTGTTTATTTGTCCAAGATTAATTTCACAACCGATTTCATAGTTATCTTGGATAAGAATCTCAATTTGGTCGGTTTTTTTCGCCCCATAAGTAATTGCTGATTCGGCAAGCGAGAGTAACAGTTCTTGTTTGTCTTTCATTGTTCTGTCAAACCTCCTCAGAAATCACGCTTTCCCTCCGAATGTTATTGGCCCACTGCCAAAACGAATTAACGGTCCTCCATCGCTAATAAGGGCTTCCTGTCCTTTGCCACAGCGTCCAGAACCAAACTCGAATGTTTCTTTGCCAACGCCTTCGATTTTTAGAAGTGCTTCCGTGGCAATTCCAGAAATTGACATATTGGTGACAGAATTTCCGATTTCACCATTTACAATCTCATATGCTTCCTGAATTCCAACTTGGAAAGAGGCATTCATTTGAGCTTGCCCACCAGCAACGCTAAGGCAATAATATCCAAAGTCAATGCCATCGAAAAGCTCATCATCAGAGACAGTCCCACGTTCGAAGAATGTATTCCGCATTCGAATCAATGGAATGAAGCGATAGTCTTCAGCCCGCGAATTCCCAGAAGGAGTCAATCCAGTTTTATGAGCATATTCGCGATCATTCATTAGTGCATTAAGCATGCCATCTTTGATGAGTTCAACTCGGCTAGTTGGAACCCCTTCATCATCATATTTGACACTTCCCAATCCATCTTTTATGGTTCCATCATCAACCATGGTCACTCCTTTAGGAGCAACTTCCTTTCCCATTTTGCCTGCAAAAGCAGATTGTAGTGTAAGATCAGCTTCAGCCAGATGGCCCAGGGCTTCATGGGCTAGTGTCCCAACTACCTTGGGTCCAAGCACACAGGGGAAACTTCCAGGCTTCGGTATTGA
>CAYFXY010000068.1:0-402 GCA_964347205.1 uncultured archaeon | reverse complement strand
TCCCTGCAATTGCTTCTTTACACGTTCGACTAATCGCTCTGCAACGACTGTTGGTGATTGATTAACCTCATAGAATTCCCAGCCCTGAGAAGTTGTTCCATTCTCATCTCGAGCACCGGTTATTTTCCCGTTTTCTTTCCCGGTAAGCCATACCCAAAGATGGACATGCCCAAAA
Source organism: uncultured archaeon (assembly GCA_964347205.1). GTDB lineage: Archaea > Asgardarchaeota > Hermodarchaeia > Hermodarchaeales > Hermodarchaeaceae > Hermodarchaeum. The sequence goes on along the minus strand of CAYFXY010000068.1, from coordinate 227 downwards.
CCCTGTTCAAGTTGGGTGCCCTCATTGGTCACTAAGTATTTTGTGCCATTTCCATCACGTTGTCGAACGGTTATGGCTTTAATCCGCGGATCTAAGCTTTGGGCTTCTTTCCACAAGTTTGCTGCATAAGCGATTTTTTCTTGAGGATCCACCTCTACAGGATTCCGAGCAACTTTATGCGGGATTGATTTTTGGACAGGCTTAATTTCTGCAAGTTGAATGGGATC
>CAYFXY010000067.1:11516-12722 GCA_964347205.1 uncultured archaeon | reverse complement strand
ATCATATACCCACCATTTGATAAGCCGATTAACTCGTATTGAACTATTGAGAATGGGTCTTTTACACAAACTGACTTGTAAGTAAATAAATTAATGCACTTGTGGTTAACAATAAGGTTAATTTTAGAGCTATCCTGATTGTCATACTTAATAATTGGTAATTAGTTGGGTGCTCAGCTCGTGTCAGAACCCCCAAAACCTAGTCAAGTTCTAGTTCGTTATGGTGAAATAGGATTAAAAAGCCCAGGTGTTCGCCGTCAGTTCGAAATACTCCTTCATAAACATTTAGTGGAATTTCTCACACGCCAACGGCTACCCTATTCTAAGATACAACGAGAACGCGGCCGCTTATTCATCAAAACCACAGACCCCCACAAAGTGGCAGGCGTCACTGCTCGTGTTTTTGGAGTTGTTTCTTCTAGCCCGGTTTGGACAGTCCCTTCTAAACCCGCAAAGATTACTGAAATTACGAGCATCCTAGCACCCCAATTGCTTCAGAATGGACAAACCTTCGCAGTCCGTGCACGTCGGGTCAAAACTCATACCTTTACGAGCCAAGAAATTGCTAGTCAAGTTGGTGCAGCTATCTTAAAGTCGGCTAAAAAAAATAATCAATCGGTCAGCGTTGACTTGAATAATCCCACAATTGAAATCCATGTGGAAATCCGACAAAAAACAACCTATATCTTTACTGAAATTATCCAAGGTCCAGGTGGACTCCCTTATGGCTCTCAAGGCACATTAATAGGACTCCATTCAGGGGAGATTGACAGCCCTGTAGCGCAATGGTTAATGATGAAACGTGGAGCGCGTGTTATTCCACTTTATTTCGATTCAGCCATCTCCCCTGATCATCCCATAAGAACTCGTGCCATTGAAACAGCACAGATTCTAGCCCATTGGGTTCCCGAAAAGCATTACGAATTACTCATTATCCCCTATTATGAAATTCTAAAACAGTTCCAGAAATCAAAAAATCCTAAGATCACTTGTATTTTATGCAAACGAATGATGTTCCGGATCGCCGCGATGGTTGCATCTCAGGTGGAAGCCCAAGCCTTAGTTTCAGGTGAAAATTTGGGTCAGGTAGCGTCTCAAACCTTGCGTAACTTAACGATCCTTGATTCAGCAATAGCCGTGCCAGTCTTTCGTCCACTCTTCGGGTTTGACAAGAATGGATTTGCATTCTCTAGGGCTCTTGATGAC
>CAYFXY010000067.1:6646-11506 GCA_964347205.1 uncultured archaeon | reverse complement strand
TAGCCTTAGCTCGGCAAATTGGTTCTTACGATGCGTCAAGTAAGGATGTTGGTAGTTGTTTTGTCGTTCCAAAACAACCTACTTTTGCAGCTTCACTAGAACAAGTGCATGAAGTAGAAACAGAACTTCCTATCCCTGAAATGATTACAACGGCATTATCAGAAATCGAGCGAGTACCACTCGAAAAATAGAAGAATTTAATTGTAGAAAGATAACAAATAGAAATTCTAGAGACTAACTTAGATAAAAGCCGTCATCTTAGGGAGTCAATTCAATAAATCCAAGGCAGGGTATTTAATTGTCAAAAAAAGCAGTCGGTCGGTTACTGGACCGTTATGAAATCGATCAACGAATTGTTGAATCAATAGTGATGTATCCAAACTTGACTATTGATGGCATAGCAAATCAAACTGGGTTAAGCTACACCGCTGTGCGTAATAGCCTCCAACGTCTCGTAAGTCTAGGAGTGGTTGTCGAAGCCATGGATTCTGAAAGCCCTACCCGCCGCGGACGACCGGCTAGATATTTTAAGATCGACAAAGGCCTCGAATTGTTCATTCCACCACGCCAGTTTCAACATCTAGCTTTTATGTTAGTAGAACAGATTATCCAAGAACATGGACTGGAACATATTGCTAGTTTGCTTAACCGTGCTGCAAAACTCCAAGTTGAACGCCTTACATTTGAATGGAAACAAACTAAGACCCACCCAAAAAATCTTGAACAGATGATCCAAGCTATCTGTGACTATCTCAATCAACAGGGCTGCTATGCAAAACACACACCCTTCGAAAAGGGGTATTACATACAAGTCAGCAACTGCGTATACCATCGGATCGCTGCCTCCTATCCAAGGACGATATGCCGTTATCATGAAAGCTTCATCACTTACATGGTTCATTATCACGACAAAGCGTTAGGCATTACCCACGAAGAAACCATGGCCGATGGAGCACATCACTGCCGCTACGTCATAGAGCGAACATGAAAGAACCGATTTTATGAGTAGTTTTTGACGTTAAGTTATGCTTTTAAGCGCAAACCACATCAACATTTGCAGAACCTTCTTAATCCTTAGATAAGGTGAAAACTATTGGTTGATACTCCAAAAGAAGGCTTAGAAGCCATGGTCGGAACTTTCGACTCAGGAGCCGCAGCTGGCTGGAATTGCGTAATCGAAATGGACATCCAAGGTGATCAAAAATACAACATTACCATCGCTGATCAGAAAATTGACTGGGGCGAAGGTCCAGCAGAAAAGGCAGACCTCGTCATCACCATTAGCAAAGATGACTGGATGGCCATTGCAAATGGGCAACTCAACGCCGTTGCAGCTTTTATGTCAGGTAAACTCAAGTCTCAAGGGGACATGAGCCACCTCATGAAATTACAAAGCGTTTTCAAGCTGGGCTAAACGAATCGAAGTTCGATGTTTTTAGTTTTCTAAGCTTTCAATAGAATTCCTAGTTCTGGGTAAGGGGTGGTTTTTCTCTCACTCCTTCTACTCCTATTTTTGTATTAGTTGGCAAGCTACTCACAGTCTAAAATTACATACAATTAGATACTAAGATATCTTGACAAAGCACTCAGCGTCGCCCTTCAATTGAGGCAGTATAAATTCGAGGTTAGGTTCCAGGGGTTTTCAGAAGAACAACTGGAAAATGAAGCTTCCAAATCAGGCTTTCTAGTATTTGAAACCGAATAGGCCTTCATATCTCCAGGACAATAAAACCCCTCAACTAATAAAAAAAGCCCACCCAGTTAATCTCTGAAACACCAAAAACTCTTGCATTCGTTCTAACCATTAAGAAGGAGGAGAAACCAGGGAACCCATTTTTTTATGCAATAATGAAACTTAGAATATATCTCAGTCGTGTAATCTGCGAAAATCTCGTTGGTATATAAAAAGAGAAGCAATAGCTGTAACCAAGGCAATAAGAAAGCAAGTAGAACCAAGGATTAGAAAAAGTACGGGTGAATATGGAAGATAGGGACCAATAAGTAGGAAAAAAGACCCTAGGATTGCAGAAAGTATTGCTGTGTAGAGCAGTCTATTAATCCTTTTTACCATATTTTACACCGGAAAATTCTTGGCTATTTCACTGATTTAACCGCTTTAGTAAACCGTTCGAGTGCAATTTCGATTTGGTCAGCTGTGATATTGAGAGGAGGAAGAAACCGGATTGCATTCCGACCCGCTCCGAGTATCCAAAGATTTTGTTTTTTAACAGCATTTTCAATTATGGCATTCCGTCGTTTAATATCGATAGCATTTGTTTGTTTATCTGTAACGACTTCAACGGCGCACATAAGGCCGCGACCACGAACATCTCCAATAATCTTGCTATTTTCTTTGATCTCATCAAGACCCTTAAGGAGTTGTTTGCCACGTTTACTAGCGTTATCGAGTAGTTCGTCGCGTTCAATTGTGCGGAGAACCGATAAAGAAAGGAGAGACACATAGGGCTCAGCTGCAAACGTCTCCGAATGTCGACTGAAATCAGTAAAAAGTGGTTTTGGCCCAATCGCTGCTCCAAATGGGAATCCACCACCCAGAGCTTTTGCTGTACAAATATATTCAGGGATAACATCCGCATGTTCAACACTCCACCATCGACCTGTACGCCCAAGTCCAGCTTGTACTTCGTCGCTGATAAGTCGCGTTTCAAGTTCGTCAGCAAGTTGACGGATTTCTTTGAGCCATTTGATGGGAGCGGGAATGATGCCCCCCTCACCGCAGATCGGTTCTATTACAATTGCAGCAATATCCGTCCCCTCATATTCAATGCTATCACGAACATATTGAAGACATTCAAGACTACAACTCTTTTCTTCTTGACCAAAAGGACACCGGAAACAATATGGATAGGGACCACGTATTACGTCGAGCCCTTGCGGGTAGAAGTCTTTGTGTGCATGTTTACTCGCTGTTAAAGCTAGCGCATAACCGGTCCGTCCATGAAAGGCTGGGCGAAAGGCAAGAAAACGGTATCGATGTGCGATATCCATTACGGATTTCACCGCTGACTCGACCGCACGACCGCCACTCGTTGTAAAAAATACTTCTTTTTCATATTCCCCGGGAGTTATTCTGACCAAGCGCTCTGCAAGTAATGTCTGGGGAATTAGATCGAAATCATGACCAGGCACTTCACGTAGATAGCCACTAATTCGTTGTTCAAAATCTTGGACCGTCGAATGTCGAAATCCTAGGGCACGTACCGCAACTCCTGCAGTCATATCTAGATATTGATTTCCTTTCAAGTCATAAATCCAAGGACCTTCACCTTGTGTATGATCAACTACGGGGTAAATGTCACGACTTTGTGTCGTTTTAGCAATAACTCGTTCGGCTCGCTCAACCCATTCTTTGCCGCTTTTTGAAATCGTCAGGTTCGGACAAAGCTCTTTTAACAACTCTTCAGCATCTCTTTTCATCTTCAACCAGCACCTTCAAACTGAATCAGAGTTAAGAAATATTTGGAGCTATTTAAGTTCGTGCTATACAACAGCTAATCTAAACTCCTCTATGAAGAATAGGGAAATGATTAGTTAAATAGAGTTATCAGCCTTGGGTAAATGTCATGATCCAACGAATGCAATTAATGAGAATCGGAATGTCGCTTTGTGGAATAGGACTAATTCTGGTTGGCATGCTTAGTGAATTTTTCTTGGGTGCAGTGTTCCCAAGAGAAATTATGCAGTTTCTGTACCTAAATGGAGGTTTCCTTATTCTAATTTGCATATTCTTTGGAACAGGACTATTCTGTATTCGGCGAGGATTGTTTGGTCAATGGCGATATCGTTACGATAGCATAATCTATGTCATTGCAGCAACTATCCTCTTTGGATCAGCAGTACAGACAATCTTCGGATTGCAGATTGGACACCCATACTTGTATTTAGCTGATTCAAACCCGCTACTAATGAATCTTTTTTGGATTTTTATATTACCTCCGATCAATCCGCTATCAACCATTCTTCTGAGCGGATTATTCACCCTTTTCGCTTGGTTAAATTACACATTTTTTAAACTACCATTGGAAAAAACAAAGGATACAAAAGAGATTCCTTTTGTAAAAGATTCCGATTCTTGGTGGCAAACCTTTAGTGACTTAACCCGCGTTTCAGTTTGGATTGGATCAATTTTTCTTCTCCTTCTCAGTTTTATTATTCTTGGTGGACCGCCCCTTAATTCAGTGCCGAATATTACCCTTTACAGTCCTATACTTTGGATTAGGCTACTGCTAGCTCTTATTGCAGTGAGTTTATTCAACTCTGCTGCATTTATCATAAATCAGTTAGGTGATATTGATACGGATCGACTTCATTCAATAAAATCGCATCTTCCGGTGAGTGCAGGGCGAATAAGACGCCCGGTTGCAAAACGGATTGCAGCAATCCTTATTGTCATAGGAATTGTGGTCACAGCGTTCATCGGATATTTGCTCTTGGTTTTTATGATTTTCATATTTATTTTTGCAGTTCTTTATTCTATCCCACCGATTCGCTTAAAGAATCGTCCATTTTTTGATTTACTTATTATCGGTATAGGATTTGGAACTTGGTCAGTACTTACAGCTTGGTCGATCCTTACAATTGCGCCTGTACCCGGGCTTAGTCCTGAGTTACCATTCGTTCTACTAATTGGTCCTGCAATATTTTATGCAGGAACGCACGGCATTCATACCGCCTCAGATTATCACGCAGATGCAAAAGCCAATGTGAGTACCACAGCAGTGTATCTTGGACAAAAGAAGGCGGTGAAACTTGGAATTCTGCTTATCACCGTGGGACTATTATTACTTTACATTAGTGTGGGGTACTATACACACCTGTTCTGGTATGGACTCCTTAAGT
>CAYFXY010000067.1:5456-6636 GCA_964347205.1 uncultured archaeon | reverse complement strand
ACTGATTTTTCTTGGTCTCCCCTTTTTTTCACTATTTGAAGATTATCGTAATTGGCAAAAACAAGTAGAAGTAAATGAACCTCAGCTTCATGATCTGCATAGACGGGGACGCAAGCTATCATATCTGTTATTTCTTACACTTTTCATCTACTTGCTTTTCCATGTGTTTCTCTTCTATCCAGTTTATTATCCCAACTATACGTTTCCTTGGAGTTAGAAAATACTAAAACTAAAGGTGACAAAGCTTTTTTCACTTAACCGTCTATTTGGACAATAGAGGTTGAATCGTGTCACCACGCGGATTAGTTGCCTTTGACCTTGATGGCACCATAGTTAAGATATGGAGTGCATGGAGCTGGATCCATCAACTTTTGGGAACCAAAGACAAAGCCAAACCTTACGCAGATCAATATCATGCTGGTAAGATTGATTACGCCCAATGGGCAGAGTTGGATGTTGAATTATGGCATGGAGTTCCACTAACTCATATAGAAAAGGCAATTCAGCAGAGATTAGAATTCATTCCAAATGCCAAGAAACTCATAGAAACTTTACACTCATATGATCTGAAAACAGCAATCATTAGTTCAGGACTGACAGTCTTCGCCAATCGAGCAACCGAGGTATTAGGGATAGACCTGAGCCGAGCAAATCAACTCCTTACTGATGAGGAGGGAAGGATTTGTGGTGTCAAGGTTCAAGTAGCATATGATAACAAACATCAAGTCTTGAATGAGCTAGCCCAAAAAGTAGGAGTGTCCTTAGCACAAAGTACAGCAATTGGCGATTCCCAAAATGATATTCCAATGTTTCAGGTAGCTGGTTTTTCGATTGCATTTAATCCCACAAATGAAAAAGTGGGTACTGCAGCCACAACCATCGTTCGAAGTGAAAACGCTAAAGACTTACTGGTCCCAATTCAACAATTCTACCAACTTGATTCTCCCTAAATGGTCCACCATATAAGCTATCGCTAGACTTTAATGGATGAATTGAGCGGTAATCAGAACCATCACAATTGTTGTGGGGTTATGCTTCCATTTCGGAGGGCTAAAGTATGAGTCAGCAAACGCTAATCGATGCCAGTATGGGACGCATTAAAGCCGATGTCGTAATTACAGATGTTAAACCCATTGACGTGATCTCACGGGAAATCCTCGAAGGAGGCATCGCCATCAAA
>CAYFXY010000067.1:3295-5446 GCA_964347205.1 uncultured archaeon | reverse complement strand
TGGACAGCCCCCTGCCCGCGCCCCTTCAAGAGGCGCTTTCAGAGCTGAGGCACTATTTGCCGCATGGGAGATGTTTCAGATCTTATTGGGAACAAGACCAAAGTCATTAAAGGGAAGTCGCGGTATGCTGCACCAGCTTTTATTGAATCCCACATTCATGTCGAAAGCACCATGCTCACTCTAACAGAATTTGCCCGAGCTGTAATTCCACATGGAACGGGTACTGCTATTATTGATCCTCATGAAATGGCGAATGTTACTGGAATCCGAGGTCTTGAAATCTTCATGGAAGAAGCCCGAGAGCTACCACTCCGTATTCTCTTGGAGATTCCTAGCTGTGTTCCTGCAGCCTCACCTAAGCTAGAAACAACCGGAGCTCGACTTGACGCGTTCACAATTGATCGCTTGTTACAAGATCCAATGGTTATTGGTTTGGGTGAAGTTATGAACGTTCCAGCAGTTTTGAATAACGATGAAGATATTCATTTGAAAATCCAATTTGCTCGTAGTCAAGGCAAGGTTGTTAGCGGACATGCCCCGGGTTTGAAAGGAACGAAACTCAATGCCTACATTGCAGCAGGGATCATGTCTGATCACGAATGTGAAACTGCAGATGAAGCCATTGAACGACTTCGGATGGGCATGACTGTGATGGCAAGAGAAGGCTCCATCACTCGAAATATGCTTGACATACTAGTACCACTATACAAAGAAGGTCGTGATTTGCGTCGCACGACCATCTGTTCAGATGATTTATCTCCAGTTGAATTAGCTGACGTTGGTCATCTTGACCGGAATGTTCGCCGAGCCATTGATGCAGGTATTGATCCTCTTGTAGCGATTCAACTTGTTACTTCCAATCCGGCTTCATTTTTCAATTTACCACGGGTCGGCCATCTAGCCCCTGGTAATAGTGGAGATATTGTGTTGATTGATGATCTAAAGAAATTCAATGTAGATTTAGTACTTCTCAAAGGACGTGTTGTCGCCAAGAACGGACGTTTAACGGTTTCACTTCCAAAGTATAATTACCCCCCTGATTTGAAAAGCACAATAAGATTTGGAGGAATTCCAACAGTATTGAATTACATGATTCCTGCAGAAGATGGACAACACAAAGTTCGCGTTATTTTGGCAAATGAAGGAAGTCTCGTTACAGGTGTTGAAACTCAAACATTAGAAGCATCAGAGGGCTATCTTCACCCAGACCCAAACCGAGACATTTTAACTATCGCTGTTACTGAACGATATATGAAAGGAGGGAATATTGGAGTTGGTTTCATCCGTGGTTTTGGTTTGAAACAAGGTGCAATCGCCAGTAGTATTGCCCATGACAGTCATAACATCATAACCGTTGCTACTACTCCTGAGGATGCTCTAATGGCAGTTAGCAGGGTGTCTCAAACTATGGGAGGCATCACCGCTGTAGATGGTCGAAATATCCTAGCTACCTTACCTTTACCAATTGCAGGAATAATAACAGATGAACCCGTTGGCAAAGTCGCTGAAAAACTCCAAGCCGTCCGTGCAGCTGCACAAGAATTAGGATGCCAGCTTGAACACCCCTATCTAACAATGAGCTTCATGGCACTTCCAGTTATTCCAGCATTAAAAATCACTGACAAAGGGCTCATTGATGCAACAGAAATGAAAATTGTACCCGCTCTCCTCGATTAACTCAAAGAACCATCAAACACAAAAAACTAGAGAAACTAAGAAAGAAGTTACTAGACTCCAAATCCTTTTTAGGCTCAATTCATAAACGACTGTTAGAGTGGAGGTATAATAATATGTCATGGACTCTTCTCCTTGCAAACCTTGCCCCCGTATTCCTCGGACTCGGAGCAGTCGCAGCATTCTCATGGTTTTTAGACAACCTCATGGGAAAAACTTACCGACCAAGCAGCAGTGGAAAAGAGGATGAAGAAAGAAAAGAAACATCTGAACCTGCAATTGATTGGCGACGCGGTATTGTACGCCTAATTGGGTTAATTGGAATACCTATGGGAATACTGTGTTTCGCTTCTTTAGTATCAATTTTCATGAATCCCGGATTAACACCTTATGGTGACCCTTTAACACTATTTCTACTCGCCTGGATGGGTATCGCTCTCTTTCTTACTCCTATCAATAAACTACCTTGGGCAGCAC
>CAYFXY010000067.1:1336-3188 GCA_964347205.1 uncultured archaeon | reverse complement strand
CTCATTGGGTTAGTCGCAGGTATAATCGCAGTCATCGCAGTAGTAGCCTTAGCTCCAATAATTCCTGAATTCATCACTCAACAGATTTCCCTAAAATATATCTTGATTGGGATTTTCATTATCACTGGAGTAGTTGTTTTTACCCTCTTCAAATGGGCTGAAAACATTCTCGACTTAATCACCTCAATTATGGGTTCTCGACCCTTTCTCCTCCTTCTCACCTTTATCGGTCTTGCTCAAGCAATTGCACTTCCAATTGTTTGGCTTGTATTTGGTGGTGTAGGAGGTATTCTCTGGTTCTTTTTCCATTAGTAAATTACAGTGCTAATCAATAATTGGGTGGCGCTGGAATTGGGAGGAAGAATAATCGAAGGAGCAAATACCCCGTCCCAACAAGAAGATAGGTTAAGAACATAATAACGCCCGTCCGCAAGAATTTTCCATAGGAAATTGGACGATTTTCTTTCTTCGCTACAGTCATTGTCATCACATTTGCCACACTAGCAATCGGAGTTAGTGCCCCACCCAGGACAGCTCCCGCGATCAGTGAAGCCCAGATAGTTCCTGCAGACTGAGGCCCAGTAACTAACCCTAGATCACGAGCCACAGGTATTAAGGTGGCAGTTACAGGTATATTATCAATAGCTCCACTTGTAAATCCAGTTATCCAGAGAATAGATATCGAGGCAAGCGCAGGATCCCCACCCGTTATAGAAGCAACACCTTGACCGATGAAGAATAATACCCAAAATTCTTCCATGCATCCTACAACAATGAATAGACCAATAAAGAAAAAGAGTGTTGTCCATTCTACTTCACGGAAAATTCGTCTGGCGGGAATACCACTTAAGAGTACAAAGAGCATCGCCATCACGAAGGCCACTACCCAAGTAAAGCCTGAGGTGCCAAAAATGATGAAGCCAACTATCATGGCGACAAAAAGAATTGCAGTTCGATAGAAAACGTTGCGATCTTCAACCATTGTCCATGCATCAAGTGCCATAAGGTCGCTAACTCGACTCTGTCGTGGTATGGTGAAATCTCGGCGAAAGATACGAAGAGAGATAAATGTGGTAAATCCCAATAAAATCAATCCCAGTGGAAGAAGGTTCACTGCAAACCATCCAAAATCATACAAAGTTTCACCAGCGACAAGCATCGTGGGAACACTTGCAATTACCGTAGTAATCCCCCCTACATTCCCACACATCGCACCAGCAATTAGATATGGAGTAGGATTCTGTTCAAGAGCATCACACGCAAGGATTGTTAAAGGTCCAATTATCAGGACAGTTGTAGCTATCACAGTAGACATTAGAAAAGTCAAACTGCAAAAGAGCAATAAAAGCCTTCGAGGGCTACCCTTGCTAAAACCAAGGGCTTTCACTGCAATAAATTGAAACAAACCCGAATCTTTTGCGATTTCTGTTATAACCATCAAAGCGAGAATGACAATAATCGTGGATAGATCTATCCACTCCCCAAAGAAATAAGCAAAGACTTCTGAATCAAAAATTGGCGGAAGAAGCTGATAGAGAGTAGCCTTTTCCATAAAATATTCATATTGCTGGCTGTGGGGAGGAAACTGGTTAGCTAGGTTAATGAAGGTCTCAATTTGGTTAATTTGCCACCCAGGCCAAATTTGAGCAAAATAAATGAGTGCTATAGAAGCACCAATCAGAGCCGCAATAGTATGATCTGTTATATCAAATGTAATCATCAAAATGACAGCAATGAAGATAAGAATGGCAAAGACAGCAGGAAAGATCATATTCAAATCGACCAAGATGCCGGGTTGGAGATTCACTTTATAGGAATATCCGAATACAAATTCTCTTTAGTGAATTCTGCA
>CAYFXY010000067.1:0-1326 GCA_964347205.1 uncultured archaeon | reverse complement strand
TCGATGAAAAAAACGAAAATTGGTAAGCAGGGTTTAATGTTTGATGAAGTTTAGTCATAATTTTTTGGTATAGTCAACTATAGTCTTGACCAGAGCTTCAGGCTGTTCAAGGTTGATGGAGTGACTTGTTTTGTCGATAATTTTGATGGTGACGTTTCGAAGATTATTCTTATAGAATTCTGCCCAGCGCGGAGGGAATGTTTTGTCTTGTGCACCAAAGATCGCGAGTGTTGAGGCTTGGATTTCATTAACCCGATCTTGGATATTGAATTTAGCTGCGGCCCCCTGTGCACAACCGTGGCTATTTGCCAAGCGCTGACTTTCTTCATTATTATACACGAGAAGATCTAACATCCCAGGTGTGTTCCGCATTTTATTCGGATCATAGAATTCAAACTGGAGTAGCTTTTCAACAGCTTCTTTGGGTGAAAGTCCAAATGCGAGTTGACCTAGCTTAATTTGTGCCATCGCAGCTTCCACATCAGTTATAGGAGCTGTGTTAATCAGAATTAACGCCTTCAAATATTCTGGTGCATCCAAAGCCATCATTTGCGCAATGAAACCACCAAGACTATGACCTGCCACCAAACATTTTTTGATTTTTAATTCATCCAATAGTGCAATCATATCAGTAGAAAACAACTCAACAACACAGGGCTCAGTGAGTGGGGAAGAGCGGCCGTGACCTCGTAACTCAGCGAAGATCGTTTTATAGTGTTTTCGAATAATTGGGCGTACAAATTGCCAATTTCTAAGAGTTCCGCGAACTCCATGAAGCAGAAGGAGGGGTTCGCCTTCACCATCAATTTCATAATATATTTTCGCATCGTTTATCTCCGCATAGGGCATTTTACACACCTAATTCAGTCAATGACCTGTGTGAATTAATGTATCTTTCGCTGTAAATCTTCTAGAATTCAAAGGCTCCTTTTCATATCGATGTGAAACCAAAAAACACCCAATCTGCTAAATTCCATTCTTGGATTCCTTTTGCCTCAAAAGCAAATCCTAATAACACCAGTTTTTCCATGTAGTTGTAAGAAGTCACCTCATTCGTTACATCCTCCAAATGGGGTTTCCTTCAAAACTACTGGAAGATTCATCCGTGCAATACCTAATTGCCTGGCCGATAGTTATCATCTTCATTGTCATCATTTTTCTTGCTGCGTGTATCATCTGTATAGCCGTGCAAGATAGCCGCGGATCACGATCACGATCCTATGTTCGTGTTAGTGCTCACGATCCCTGGTTACCTGTTGAAGAAAGACCTATGAAAACCCAGACCTGGGTGCCATCCGAACACGAAGTTGATGTGAAAGTGTGTTC
>CAYFXY010000066.1:12156-12800 GCA_964347205.1 uncultured archaeon | reverse complement strand
ATCTCTTCGTTATGACCCACGTCGAATAGAATAGTAATTGGTTTTGGGTGGCTCATCTGCTTTCGACCATTATTCTCCTATCAGGCGCCGGAGTTAAATATGCTGCTCGCGTGGGTTATACTAAGTACTTTCGTACTTCAAACGCCTTTGGATTGTGGCTAGAGTGATTCAGGTATCGGTACGCGTGGCAGAAGCAAGTGCTGTCGATGTTGGACGCTTCACTGTACGAGTTGATCCTGTAATTTTAAATCAGCTTCAACTTACTGATGGCTCGTTGGTTGAAATTATTGGCAAAAAGAGTGTGTGTGCTCTCGTTATTCAGGATTCGACCATTCAAGGACATGCCGTTGTCAAGATGGATGGCTTAACGCGATTAAATGCTGGTGTTCGGATTGGTGATACTGTTATCCTTCAACAAACTAAGGCCAAATCCGCTCGTAAGATCGTCTTAACCCCCTTGAAAGGCGAAGAAATCGAGTATCGCGAAGAACTCGCTACTTCTTTATTGAAAACAAACCTACTTGAAAAACCCGTAAAGAAAGATATTATTATTGCTGTTGGTCGAGCTGCCTTTGCCCTGGGCGAAGCTAAGTTCTATGTTGCAAAAACGGTTCCTGCGGGTAATGTATTAGTGACGACAGAAA
>CAYFXY010000066.1:7714-12146 GCA_964347205.1 uncultured archaeon | reverse complement strand
TTTCAGCTCTTGAAAACTGCTCCTGAAGAAATCCAACCAGTAGCTAGCGCGACATATGATGATGTGGGTGGGCTTGATGAGGCTATCGGTCGCATTCGTGAAATTGTTGAGCTTCCCATTCGACATCCTGAATTGTTTGCACGATTGAAGATAGAACCCCCTCGGGGAGTACTATTACATGGTCCCCCAGGGTGTGGGAAGACGCTTCTTGCAAAGACTGTAGCTACTGAAAGTGAAGCCTATTTTCGTGCGATAAATGGTCCTGAAATCGTTAGCCAATATTATGGAGAATCTGAGAAATATTTACGAGATGCCTTTCAAGATGCAGAGCAACATAAACCTGCGATTATATTCATTGATGAGATAGATGCAATAGCTGCGCGTCGTGAATCAGCTGGTATGGAGAGTCGCATTGTCGCCCAGCTTCTTACCTTGATGGATGGGCTTCAAGACCGAGATCAAGTCTATGTATTGGCAGCAACAAATCGAATTGAAGCCATTGATCCAGCACTTCGCCGCCCAGGTCGGTTTGACCGCGAAATTCCTATACGTGTACCCAATACCCGAGGTCGTCTTGAAATACTTCGAGTTCACACACGAGGAATGCCTCTTGACGCTTCTGTAGATTTAGACCTTATAGCTCAAGGTACTCATGGGTTTGTTGGATCCGATCTAGCGTTTTTAGTAAAAGAAGCAGCTCTGGGGGCACTACGGCGTGTTCTGCCCCTGCTTGAAAGACAACAAATGCAAGCGCAACCCGACGTTATCCATCAGATTCTTGTCACAGCCGATGATTTTAAGAATGCCCGCCAAGTTGTCGAACCTTCTGCTCTACGCGAGATTGCAATAGAAATCCCTCGGGTTCAATGGACTGATATTGGAGGAATGGAAAGTGCCAAACAAGCGTTACGGGAAGCGGTTGAACTACCCATAAGTCACCCTGATATCTTTTCACGATTTAAAATCACACCTCCAAAAGGGGTACTCCTGTTTGGACCTCCCGGAACAGGAAAAACTATGCTTGCCAAAGCTGTTGCCACTGAAAGTCAAGCGAATTTCATCAGTATACGCGGTGCTGAAGTGATGAGTAAATGGGTGGGTGAATCCGAAAAGATCATCGCTGAAATCTTTCGACGTGCCCGTCAAGCAGCGCCTGTTGTTCTATTTATTGATGAACTGGATAATATCGCTCCGCGGCGAGGATCAGGATTTGATAGTCGTGTTAGTGAGCGGATTGTAAATCAGCTCTTGGTTGAAATGGACGGGATGGAAGAACTCGAAGGTGTTGTGGTCCTTGCAGCAACAAATCGACCCGACATAATCGATACAGCTTTACTCCGTCCAGGTCGGTTTGATATCTTTGTCTTTACTCCACCTCCAAATGCTTCAGCCCGTCGCACAATCTTTTCTGTTCATACTCGATATATGCCAATTTCTGAAGATGTTAATTTGGAACAATTAGCAGAAGCAACTGAGGGATTTTCAGGTGCTGATATAGAGAATGTCTGTCGAAAAGCGGTATTAGCTGTCCTTCGTGAAGACATGGAGGCGTCAACTGTTAAAATGTCACACTTCCAAGCGGCAATCGCTGTTACCAAACCGAGTATATCACAAGAAATTTTACAGCAGTTTCATCAGTTTGCCGCTCAGTTTCTTGGACAATAATCTAATAATTAGTATGCTTACAGTAAACTGGATGAAGGAAGGTCGAAACATTGACTTGGGAATTAGAACCTACCGAAAAACTAACCATCGCAAAAAGCATTCTCCCTCGCGCTGATGAAACACTTATCCTCGTAGCTAAGGCAAAAATTGCTAAAGGTGTACGTAGTGGCGCTGAACCTATTATGGTGAAAGGGCAAGATGGTCATTTTATTTTAACTAGCTATCGTGTCTCCTTTGTAGCTGAAGTTGAAAGGCTCCCCCCCACTGAACCATATCAAGGTGAACTTGAAAAGGCTCTCAAACATAGTCGCGTTATTTTTAATGTACCTTTGGTCTATCTCCCGGAACTCCAAGAACATCCCAAGAGTTATTCTAAATGGAAAAAGCACATGAACCTTGTTATTGAACGCTCGGATACTGTACAAGAAGT
Organism: uncultured archaeon; assembly: GCA_964347205.1. GTDB lineage: Archaea > Asgardarchaeota > Hermodarchaeia > Hermodarchaeales > Hermodarchaeaceae > Hermodarchaeum. The sequence continues at coordinate 10,051 of CAYFXY010000066.1, read as the reverse complement.
CATCTATGTAAAAGCGACAGGTGAACTACTTGACTTTCAACGAACCAGTCATGATTTCTTTAAACAATGTTTCACTGGACCGATTGACTTCTTCACATTACTCGAAAGTGGTGTAAAACATAAGGCAACAACTGAAAATGCAATTTATGAGCTAGTTGGTAAACGAATCAACTCTCAAATGGCCATCGTACCGGAGAGCCTACTTGAAAGCTATCAGAAAAAAACACAAAATATTTTCGTTTCCTTTGTTAAGTTTCTTATGAAAAAGGGACAAGGTGGCTATTTCGATCCCGTTGCTCGTACCCTGGCTCTTCGTGGTGATCATGTACACATCTCACTCAACTGGATCGCTCAATCATCTAACACGGCATTGCAGCAGAAGATTCAACAATTCATTGAAGAGTGGCGGGCAGAAGAAGAAACAAAAAGAGAAAGGTTAGGAGACCGGTACGAAATTACAGGATTTTAACAAAATACCAATAGGTATTTGAAGTCAGAAAGTATTCGCTGGTATGAAAAGGAGGCGTTCATCGTGGCAAAAACTGTTTGTTTGTTGGCTCCAGATCCGAATTTGGGATCACATCCAAGCATTCCAATCGGAGATGTAGGAAATCAAAACTACTGGACACAAATGATTCAAGCACCCCACAAAGACCGCGGTGCTCAGGCTATTCGCGCAATTCGACGTTTAACACGACTTGCAGCATTTGGAGGGTTTTCAACCGGGAAAACCATAACCCGGACGCTTCCCTCAGGGACTGAAGTCACCGAATCTGATGCAAGGTTACCTCAGTTCATTTATCATCCTCCAGATGTGGAACGGGACATGGAACAAATTGAGATTCTTGAAAAAGATGCAAAGATTTTCGTACCCCCGGACTGGATCTGTTGTGCCTATGGTGAGGAATTCCATGATGGGGATCGGGAATTTAAGGTCTATGAACTATGGGACCCCAGTGAAACTCCTTATGCTGTTGAAACTCTTTCTTCCCCCCTTATCAAAACGGGAGTGTGTGGACAGGGGTTTAAGGCTAATGTTGTTTTCATGTATACAGGTCGAGTTCATGTATATGCTAATACTGGTGTCACTCAAACATCAGATTTAGCCCGATTAACATGGACTGGTAAATCTTGGCGTCGCGAGGAATTTGATATTCCAGTCAAAACCTCGGATGGTAAAGTCACTTACCAACGCTCGATCAGACTCCAAGAACCCTATGGCGTTCTTTTTGCCTTTGCAATTGCTGATCCTCGCAGACTTATCACAACACTTCACGAACAACGTATTCCGATGAATTCTCAGGAACTTGTGGAGTACCTAAAAACGCTTATTGACAACGTTATGCGCGATAAATTCTCTGAACATGAATTCATGAGCGCTCTTCGAGATGAAGCAGAGATACGCAATGAAGTCCGAAAAGTTGTTGCTAAAGCATTTAGTCGGCTAGGATTGAATTTAGTTTCCCTTTCTGCTGGTGTTCTCTCCATTGAAGAAAAGCTCTGGGACCGGTTCTTCTATTGGCGTGTCGCTGGGGTTCATCCTGCGCAGGTCCTTTGGGCAGAAAAATCGGTTGAAATTGCTGAAATGACTGGACAAGCACCCACATTACCCGCAACGATTCCAACTGGACCTTTAGCAGAGGCAGAACGGCAACTTCGTGAACGCATTCCAGCGAAAGCTGCACGTGCAGAACGTGCAAAATCTGGTAATAAAGGAAAAGCCAGACTCTCTTCAACTGAAGAAACCAAGGAGAAACAACAAGAATTGGATGAAGATGATTAACCTACCTTATGTCCAGGTTACGACGGCAAAAAGGTGCAATGATCATGAACTCTCAAGAAGATGTAACCACGGAAAAACCATCGCTTTTCTCTGGACCATTGCTCCCAATTTTTTATCTTCGCCTAGTAGAAGCGCTCTCTGTTGAACACCAAGGAAACCCGACCGCGATTGAACGTGCTCTACATTCGCTTGGAAAAACCATGACTACTCCCCTGCTTTTAGGACTTGTCAGTCGATATGGTCAACCTCCTGAAGACTTTTTCCCAGCAGATTCCGCTGTCTTCCTCAACCGAGTTGACGAGTATATATCCCGTAACTGGGAAATCGCAACAGGAAGTCCTCCAACATCCTTAGAATTTCGCGATGATCGCACATTGTTTTTACGGACTAATATTTGTCCAATCTGCAATCAAGATACCTTTGAAGCCGAACTTGATCTACGCTACTGTGAGCTTGTCTCAGGTATGCTAGAAGGGCTTTTGCAAAATTGGATAGATAATCTAAAACTATCTTATACTGCGGCTGATAAGGATTAAGGTTGGCTGCCTTTTCTA
>CAYFXY010000066.1:4402-7704 GCA_964347205.1 uncultured archaeon | reverse complement strand
CCGAAAACGTGGCCGCCGCGGTCGGTTTTGCCGCCGCGGCCGAGATAGTCGTGGGTGAAATGGCTGAAACCGCCGGAAGGCTCCAAGGCTCTTCGCACTGTGAATTTCGGATCCACTTTGCTGAAACTAAATCCTGACTCATTTCCTGTCTTATATTCTTGGGATTAATTCAAAGTCGTGACCTTCTCTAATTCAGGAATTATCCACTCTAACCTTTGTTCCTTCAAGAGCTGCTTCTTAGGAATACCTCGCTGATCCCACCCCCGCTTTTGATAATACCAAGATAGCATCCGATCATACCCCTCTCTATCAAGCATTGATCCTGATAAAGGCCCAACTGAAAGAGGTTCCTTAAACCATCGAGGAGGTGGATAATCCATGGTCCGGTCCCAATCACTATTGTACTCACGGACCCAATAAGAACGAACGAGAGAATAAACTCGGTCAGCGAGAGTCCAAAAATCATCGAGTGTCCACTTCAATCCTGTCGCTGCCGCGAAATATTTTGGATACCAATCAAGATTAAATCCGATCTCAATCCATGGAAAGCGACAACCAACCAGTTGCTCAAACAATCCACCACGAATTCGCTGTAATTCAATAACTTTGTCTACTTTATTTTCATCGTATGTATCTCGCCCAACATCCACCTCATAAGTGATAATCCAGCTTTCTTTGTGGTGTGCTCCAATTGAACAAACTCCAAAGGCCAGAGCCATTCCAGGGGCCGCATGACAGTCGTATCCAGAGATTTCTAGACCTTTAATATGCATGGCAAAATCAACGGCACCTTTCCCTAACTGCCTGGCTAAATTCTGAGTGCCTTCAGCAAGCATGGATCCAAGAGAACCCTTCCGATAAGCAATATCTGAAATAAGTAGCTGTGTTGCATGAAAATCACCCCAGTCTAATTTTTCATCAAGAATCCCTTTTTCTGATGCTTCCATTGCAAAACCAATAGTATTGCCTAAAGAAATTGTATCTAGTCCGTATTCATCCGCTAATCGGTTTAGAGTAGCTACTTCACGAAGATCGCGCATTCCTATATTCGAGCCTAAAAAAGCGACATTCTAAAAATCGAGTTAAACACTTTTGACTACAGAATCTATAATGAAATCTCCACATTGCATGGTACAATGGGGACATCCTCTCGTTTTCACCTTCAATGATTCCATCATATCCCCGCTTAGGGCATCAGCACATTCAAACTGACCTTCCCGAAAGTTAAAGCTCGGAAGGACACTGAATTCTTGACACCAGGCATGAATCAGCATCGTTCCTTGCGTCATCCATTCTTTATACCCTGGTTTATCGCGAATATCCTTGAAGCCGTCGCGACCTAACTGTCGAAACTTTTGAAGATCTGCCAGCTCAGGAAGGGTCGATCCTTTTGCAACTAACGCCTTCAAATTCTTCGAACCCATCACAGCACCCATTCCAGGTCGTCCACCAGCACGACCCATCATAGAGCGTACGACCGCATATCTAACGAGGTGCTCTCCACCTTGTCCAATTAGTAAAGTACCGACACTCTTACCATGTTGGTCTTCGAGTTTTTGTTCAGCCTCAAAAGCACCTTTTCCCCATAAGTTATCTGCATCAATAATGCTGATTTCTGAATCCTCGATTAAAACATAAACCGGGGAATCCGCTTTGCCCTCAATAACGACCAAATCAAACCCAGATCGTCGTAACTGTGACCCAAAATGTGATCCTAGATTTCCATCACCATATCCGCCTGTTAGTGGGCTTTTTGCTGCAACCACAGTTTTTCCAACGTTAGGCATTGATAATCCAGAAAGGGGTCCAACTGAGGCGATGAATTTATTCGCTGGTGATAATGGATCAGTACCTCGGGGAACTTCATCCCAAAGAATTTTAGCCGCAAAGCCGCGTCCACCGACAAACTGCAATGCAAAATCTTTTGGGTAAACCTCGATGGTGGCTTCTTTAGTGGTTAGATTAACACGTAATAATTGTCCAGTCCAACCTTTCATATGAATGACACCAATTATAGACTCTTGCCTTCAGTCAGAGGTGAGTCCACAAATAGCTTTCGCAGACATAAACAAAAGTTTGCATCCAAATCGAAATTAGATTGCCCAATCACACCTTTACTAATCGTTTTCCTCTATGGGTTCTAATGTGAATAGAGTAACTGTAATCAATAAAAAGCGAATTCTTATTATTCTTTATCAGGTTTGTTTTCCCGCAATTTGCCTGCGATTGGGTATTGAACATAGATATTTATGTGCGGGAAAGGTCAAATCAAACACGGAGAGTACTTTCCATGGACTGCGTTTTCTGTAAGATTGTTTCCAATCAACTTCCTTCAAATCAAGTCTTTGAGAATCATGAAATCATCGCTTTTTTGGACATACGCCCTATCAATCCAGGGCATACTCTAGTAATTCCAAAAACGCATGTGGCGAGTCTTAGCGAATTGGACCCACAACTGGCTGGTCGACTTTTTCAGATTGCAGGACAAATTGCGGCTGCTCTCCGAAAATCGGGGATTCGCTGTGAAGGGATTAATGTATGGCTTGCTGATGGGAAGGCGGCTTTTCAAGAAGTTCCACATGTTCATATCCATGTTATTCCGCGGTTCGAAGGAGATGGGTTACGCGTGGAAACAGGGCCTGATTATGGGCAAACACCGTCCAGTGAAGAAATGCAAAAACAAGCAAAAAGGATCCATGATGCCCTCAAAAATCTCTGAGCAGCGACTTCTGCCTAGAAACGAAGCCTCATATACGAGAATATAACGGATATCAACCGAACTTGGTGGAAAATTGTGATGTCGTTAAACCGGCAAAGATTGCGATTCCTTTTTCTATCTCTTTCAACAATTGGTTTCCTCCTGTTCTCGCAGCATCTTGAGACGCTAATCCCCATTCAGTTACATACTAAAACTTTTGCACTTGGAGTTCCATGGAGTCCACTCTGGATGCGGTCGCAAGATGATGTCTTCTCTACAGTGGCTGTCACTGCGGGCGCCGTTTTCGCTGCGGGATCAACAACAATCAACACAGATAGTATGAGTCAGAATGTGATTTTGGTCAAATACACGACTGAAGGGGAACCTATATGGAATCAGACCTGGCATGCGCCACTAGATGAAGCCGCTTACGCTCTTATTACCAACATCGATTCACTTTATTTGGCTGGCATGACAACCACTGGACCCTATGGAAGAAATGGCTTACTTGCTAAATTGGACTTTAATGGCAATCGAATCTGGAATGTATCCTACGGTAATTTTCCTGGTGAATGGTTCACATGCATTGCATTAGGTAATGATG
>CAYFXY010000066.1:0-4392 GCA_964347205.1 uncultured archaeon | reverse complement strand
ACACAGGGGGAATCGTCGAGAATACGGGTCCTGATGATAGTGATGCAATACTTGTTAAGTTCGATTTTGATGGGAATGAACTTTGGACTGAAAAATGGAATCATGCGGATGTGGACAGAGGATTGGGCATTGCTGTTGGCTCTGATGGCGTATATCTCGTAGGTGATACTGGAGGACTATATGAAGGTCCTGCAAACAACGCTTTTCTCGCTAAATACTCATTTACTGGCATTCAGATGTGGAACACAACTTGGGGCTCTTCTGAAAAAGACATTGCACGCGGAGTCACAACTTTCAACGAGAGTATCTATGTCACAGGATCAACTGAATCTTTCAGTAGTAGCACCACCGCGGAACTCTTCTTACGAAAATATAATTCCACTGGGAGTTTAATCTGGGAACAACTTGAAGCCACTGGGCAAAATCATGAAGGATTTGGGATTTATGCAACCGAGACTACAGTTTTTGTAGGAGGAGAATTTGTAGATCCAGATGCAGGATTTCGCGTTAGTTTACTCAATTACAACTCAACTGGGGAGTTTAATTGGGCACGTTTATGGGGTGGAGCTGGAAATTGCCAGCCTTTTGGGTTCGCTCCAGCGTTCAACAGTATCTATTTTGCTGGCACCATAAGTGATTGGCTTAGCAATTCAACCAATGGATTTCTTGCCAAATTTGGACTCGATGGTGAAAGTGCCCCTGGTCCGGTTGAACTCATGGAGATTATCTTTATAACACCCTATGGATCCATTCTTGTTACTTGGACATCTGCAATCGATTCTGATAGTTCCATTGCAGATTATGAATTGCAGATGGATACTACACCGCTCTTTGACCGACCTGATGTCACATGGATTGTGAACACAACGAATATCATAATTTCTAATCTAGCCATAGGAACCTACTTTTTCCGAGTCCGATCACGTGATAATACAAACTTGTATGGGCCCTGGAGCAATGTAGCACTAGCTACAGTCGCATTAGTCCCACCAACTTTATTCAATCCTTGGTTGGCACCTACAGTACTAGTGTTGGGCACATTAATCATTGTTGCCATGATACTCTTTATTGTTATCCGGCGTTGGCGCTTAGAATGAATATGAATGGGATCTTAATTTTCTTATCAGATAGAAGCGTGGAATCTAACAATTCCAATTTGCTTATTTCGCATTGGGGTCGTCTTGCATCAGTCCAAAGATATTGCCTTCTGAATCTTTGAAATATGCTGCCCAGCCAACGCCAGGAACTACCATTTTTGGACGGAGAATTTTTCCACCAGCTTTTACCGTTAACTCAAGGGTTTCATCGATGTTTGATGTATCTATGGTATTGATTACTATTTGAGGAGCATCTGCCCGTCGTTGGAGGGCACCATTTATGCCTGGTTTTTCTTCTGCACCAGTGGTGATAAGCCAATAGTCGACAGGTCCACCCCATTTTTCAATCTTCCAGTTAAAAACCGATTGATAAAATTTCATTGCACGATCCGGATCATCGACTGCAATTTCAAAATGAATCACGCGCGGCATAACTCAGTCATAGAAATTATTGTACAAAAATACCATTATGTTTCCAATAAGCAAAGATCTATGCTAATTTTCCCAGCTAACTGAGGAATCATATTGGTTATCTGAGAGCATCCAAATGCTCGAAAAGGTTGAGTCTTAGTTTTAGAAATTGAACTTGTCTTTTTACTCAGAAATTCGACACCATGTCGTTGGATAAGTAGTGGAACAGCGACCAATTACACCTAGCCTTGTTATGTCCTTAAGAAATGATAAGTATGAATCCACGGTTTGAATTGATAAATTCGTTTCCTGCGAGAGCAGTTCAACTGTTTTTGCGTTTATCGACAACTTGGAAAGAAGGGTAATAACATCTTTAAGGAACGCTTTTCGGAACCGTTCATATTGTGCCTTTTCTTCCAACTTGTGGATAATCCAACCCTGCTCTGTCGATTCCACGCGACCAAAGGTCGTTAAAAATGCTAACATATCGGAAACTTCAGTAGAATCAACATTACACATCCCTGTCGCTGATGCTATCTCACGAACACTAACCTCAGCATCTTCGAGAAGGTTGACAATTATTGGCATATTCTTGAACGGAAATTCAACTAACGCATTCATTTTTTTCAACTCGGGTTTAGTATTTTAAAGAAAATCAATGTGAAAAGGACTTTCCTTTCACCATTAGAGCTCACGTTAACTGTACAACTCTTTCTTATACTGTTAATCTCTTCGTTTCTTCCACCAATAGACCACAATAACGCAAATGATTATTATGATTATAAGTAATATCCACCAAAATGGATCTTGTGGTGGTGGAATGATGATTCCTTTCACAAGGGTAATCTCGATGCCACCGACAATTCTTTTTCCATTATATCCCGTAATGATATAAGTCCGGTTTCCACTCCATTGAACATTTGATGAGAGCGAAAATTCTAATGCAGGATGATCAAGGTAACTAACTAGATTTTCTGTTAGAAGCGGTCGAGTTAAGTTTACATTCCAGTTTGGGTCAAGGTCATCCATTCGGCTATCACGCATGGCTAACTGCTGTACGTCGGAATATAGGGGAAACATGATTTCCCCCTCGAACTCGGTTAATAAAGAAATAATGGCTAAATTTTCTGACCCATTGTTGTTGTTAGGGTTCAAATCATAGGAATTGACGATTCTAACACGCAGGCAGACATCCATCTTTTGTGGTAAGGAGAATGGAGTAAATAGTGTTCGTTCTCCATTACCCGGAATCACAACGGTCTGATTTGTTATGGAGTACCAATTCCATTGTCCAATTCCCCATTCACTCCATTCAAAAAAGACCTTGGTATCCCTTGCTTCAGCGGGGGAATCGTTGTGAATCGTGGCTTCAATTAGGTATGGTAGGTAAGGATTCAGACCATAGGTTCCAACACTGTATCCTGGATAGTTCCATTTTAATCGGATATCAGGATTATCCCATCGTGGGTTTTTGTCCCATCCTGTTCCTTCAGGATTTCGATGCCAGGTTGTCGCATCCCATTGACAATATATGTACGGGTCAGGTGCATGATCATACCGGTTAAAAAGAGTCACAGCAGTCCTATGTGGTGATTCTTGTATGGCAATGATATTAACAGGTCCTGCAATTCCAAAAGGAACTTTGTCTTCAATAGTAAAACTTCCAAGACTGATATCAAGGACTGGAGGAAATAGGATTCCACCAAATTCAATTATGACTGGGCCATCCGAAACAAAGGTATTACCAAAAAGGGTGATGCTGTCACCAGTTTCCCCTTCAGTTGGTTCTACACTTAATTCTGCAGGTGGATATGTTATACTAATTTCATCGCGAAACGGCACATAGTTCTCCGCTGTAACAGTGATGTTGAGTATGCCTCCCGATGGAGGTGTAACATAAAGGAAGGCAAAACCCGCGGGATTTGTATAGACCACTTCGTAAACCTCATTATTCTGAACACAAACTTTCGCCGAACGAATTGGATTTCCGGATCCTTCATCAGTTACGGTGACGACAAAGGATTGTTTTCCCCCTGATCCAATTTCACTAGGAAACTCCACACCTAGGGACTTAGGCGCCCGGGTATAGACTGCCATTTCTGGCTCGCCAAAAAGATGGAATGATTGGAAAGTTATGTTTGTTCGTTCCTGATAGAGTCCAAAGCCACTTCCTAGCAACATCTTCCCATACCAAAGCATCTGTCCAAGATTCAACACGCTTCCTGCAGAAAATGCTGGGTTAAAATCATCCCAAAGAGCATCAATCATCCCAAAAAATAACAATCGTTGCGCCCATTTGGGAGATAAGCGAGTAGATCCGATTGCAGCGATTGCGCCTCCGTTTTCAAGACGTGTTATATTTTCACAGAAACCATCATAGCCCGATCCCTCGAACATGAAAGCATAGTTTGAATAATCCTCATGGTAGGATGTATCATCAGTTTCACTGTCAAACCATCCAGTGTTACAAGCGATACTCATGACTATGGGAAATTTCCCGTCTAGATCCTGTATGGATGGAAAATCCTCCACAGTAAAATACGGGAAATACCATCCTTCGACATCTCCCCATGTATTGACCGTTGTAAAACCATGGTTATATGATTCCCCATGACCGATATAGTACACTAGCATACTCCCAGCATTGAAGCTGTTGATAATGTGCTGTGGATCCACCGTTATCCGATCAACCGCGTATTGAAGTTCATCATGGAAAAATGAGCGAACATAATCGGCATCTTCGATGAGTTCAACCTCCTGGGTTTCACTCGCTATGGATGAAATGTGTTGATAGTAAGTTGGGTCAGTATTGGGAGTTTTCTCATATCTGAGAATTTTCTTAACAATTGCTTCTGCCTCATTTGGGGTGTCGACTGATAAGCGA
>CAYFXY010000065.1:5747-12899 GCA_964347205.1 uncultured archaeon | reverse complement strand
TGTTTCTCATTAAAAATGGAGAAATTGGACAGTCAATCCAAAAACTGCGGATTGCCGATAACTTGCTACGTATGATGGCGAATATTGAAGCAGTTAGCAGTGTTCCTCGCCAAATCAAATGGTGGGAAGTGGATACGCCAACCCATATCCCCTATGTTCGTATCAAAGATGTGCCTATGACAGCAGCCACTCAGTAACGCGCCTCTAAAAACGATGGTCTAAAGACAGGTCTAGTTTATATGGGTGATTACGAATGAAGAACAAGATCGCCGAAAAGCATAATAGGTTGTAATCTATGCGAGATAGAATTCGTAAAGGTGGTAAGCCAACTTCGGTAATAAGCACAATGGCTTCATGAGATGATTGGATGGGACAAAACGGCGGCAAGAAGGTTGTTCTTACAGCATCAGTGGCGGAGATGGCGGGTTGGGATGCTGATCCCTTCTTAGCCTTTGCAGGAGGCTTTCCTGGTCGTTTATTCCCTGCGTTCTTACTGCGACGGATTTACAAACCGGATTCCCCGAATCTTGATCATTCGACTCCTTTTGCGCCGTATGGGCTTCGGAAAATTTAAGCATCACTTCTCAATAATGGCTTCGATGAAAACGACGTGATCACAGTTCATCCTCACAAGCTTAAGCATGTAATGGGCTCTAATACGAAAGTTGTTGGCGTTTCGAGTATGGATCCCCTCGGAATGGCTTATGTGAGCCTGACCTATTCCTCCTTAACGGGGCTTGGTAATGTTTCGGCGACTGGGTTAGAATTTTGGAGACTTTCACAAAAGCTAGCTTTGACGAAGTATCAGGTGCCCCGAATTTTGGGGGGGGCTGGGTCCTGGCAATTGAAAAATCCCAGAATCCGGCAGGAATACGGATACGACTGTATTGTAATGGGTGAAGCAGAAAGTATTGCAACAGATTTGTTCGAAAGAGCCATTCGGGGTGAAAAATTACCTCCAATTGTAAAGTCAAAGCGACCAACAGATGAAGAAATCCCCACAATTAGGAAGGGAGCAATTTATGGCGCTGTTGAGATCTCACGAGGTTGTGGTCGAGGGTGCCAATTCTGTTCACCAACGATGAAATATCGTCGCAGCTTCCCCATAAATAAAATCCTCCAAGAGGTTCGAGCCAATCTTAGAAGTGGCGCGGACATGATTCTTCTTAATACAGATGATGTCTTCCTTTACGGATCAAAGGAACGCTTCCTTCCTAACCGTAAAGCAGTCGTAGATGTATACAAATCAGTTGTTTCCGAACCAGGAGTGAAAGTAATTCAAACTGCTCATGCGTCACTAGCTCCTACCATTATTGACCCACAAATGGTTCAAGAAATTACTGAAACGATTGGAGACAAATGCCGATACAAATACAGAGGAAATCCTGTGGTTACAGTTGAAGTTGGAGTCGAAACAGGTAGTCCCCGATTAATGCAAGAACACATGCGCGGAAAAGCCCTCCCGTATGATGTGAGCGAATGGCCGGAAATCGTTTGTGAAGCATATGGAATCCTCAATGACGCAAATTGGGTACCCCTTTGTACTTTGGTAACTGGATTACCAAAGGAGACCGAAGAAGATGTACTACAAACCCTCGAGTTGATACATCGGATGCGCCGATTCAAAACCTTCTTTGTCCCCCTCTTTTTTGTTTCGCTGGAAGACTGTGCTCTAAATAAAGAGAAAACCTTGAATCTAAAACGATTAACTGAACTTCAATGGGAAATGTTCATCGAATGCTGGGATCATAACCTGCTCCACTGGCGAGATGTCTGGTTAGGTGATATTCAAAATACCTGGCTTAATCGCCAGATCATCAAACTGATTGGTGGCTTCTTATATCTCACCTATTATAGATACAAGCATGGAGGCAAATCTAAACGAATGTTAACACGTATTGCAGGTATCCTTGGAAGGGATTATCGTTTTCTTCTCCCCTTCAATCATCCCTTCGGAGGACTGCTTCCAGATTCTCTACGAGTGCGTCGAAAAAAACGTCTGAGTTTATTACCCGTAGTTCCTGGCAGCGAGGATATTCCACGCGAGATGAAATATGCAAATCATGAAGCAAGGTTTCGCCAACGCTTGTAACCATAAAACCTAAGATCACAAGACGAACTTTCCCAATTCATATAAGATTCTTAACAGCTTCAACAATTCTGGTCAGTGTTTCTCCAGCCTCAGCTGTGAATACGAGATCAGCTACTTGGTCAAAAGGTGTTGATTCTTGATTGATAATGATTAATTGTGCACCGCTTTGTTTCGCAATAGATGGAAGAGAGGCTACAGGATAAACAACCAGATAGGAACCGATAGATAACATTAATTGGCAGTTTTGAACCGCAGTCATGGCTTGGGATAGTTCTTTCTGGGGGAGTCTTTCACCAAAAAACACTGTATCGATTTTAATAAGCCCTCCACAACTTGGGCACATCACAGGTATTTGACGTTTTTTCATGGCTTTTTCAAGATATTTACGATTCACATGGGTATGACAAACTGTACAGCTTCCACTGAATAAGCTCCCATGCACTTCGAGCACCTTCTTGTTCCCAGCTTGTTGATGCAAACCGTCCACATTTTGGGTGATAATACATTCAAGAAGCCCCATCTTTTCCAGCTCAGCTAATTTTTTATGAGCAGGGTTGGGTTTGGCTTTCAGGAGAGTGGGAGACAATTCGAGAGCAATTTCCCACCATCCTTTTGGATCACTAAGAAACCCGTTTAAACTAGCAAATTTGGCTGGATCCACTTTAGTCCAAAGTCCATCAGCTCCACGAAAATCAGGAATCCCACTTTTTGTGGACACACCAGCACCTGTAAGTGCGACCGTAGAATCTGAATCCAAAATCAATTGGGCTGCTTGTTTGATGAGATCACTACTCATGAAGGATCACCTGCTGGTATGAGTTACAAATTTCACAGAGTCATAAACCTGTGGGTGATACTACGTGGATTCAAGTTATAACAAACAAGTGGGTTGTTTAAGTAAATGGTGTAATCCATGGTTGATTTGCAGTTAGTAGTAGCTATTGACGTAGGTACAAGTGGTACACGAACCGTAGTCATCGATGCGGTAAAGGGAAACGTGATTGCTCAGGCACACCAAGAGCATCGGTCATTTTTCCCAAGTCCAACTTGGGTAGAACAGGATGCAGAGGAGTGGTGGCGAACTTGTTGCGCTACTGCACAAGCTACGCTAAAGCAACTCGGCAAACACATCAAATCAATTATTGCTGTGAGTATAACTAATCAACGCGAAACCATTGTTCCCGTTAGCAAAAATGGAGCTCCGCTTAATAACGCAATCGTGTGGCAGGATCGACGAACGATAGAACAATGCAAAGCAATTCAAGACAAACTTGGCGTAGAAGCAGTATATACTGAAACTGGCTTAACCATCGACCCATATTTTTCTGCACCAAAGATATTGTGGTTCAAAGAGAAAAAACCACAGGTTTTTCGTAATGCATACAAGTTTCTGCTTGTTCATGATTTCATTTTACACCGACTAACCGGGGAGTATGCTACGGATTTCAGCAACGCATCGAGAACGATGCTTTTTGCAGTAAAAACGATGGAATGGTCTGACCTAATGTGTAACAGCCTCGAAATTCCCATGGAACAACTTCCGGCTGCTTATCCTTCTGCGACAAGAATCGGTGAAATTATACCAAAAGCAACCAAAGCCACCGGGCTTCCAGAAGGAATTCCTGTGGTGATAGGAGGAGGTGATCAACAATGTGGAGCTGTTGGTGTCGGTGTCGTTAAACCGGGTCGAGTGAAAGCTACTATTGGAACGGGAACATTCATTCTCGCATTTGAGAATACACCACAATTTGATCCAAAACGACGTCTACTTTGTAGTTGCCACGCTGTTCCAAATCGATGGATAATTGAAGCCAGTATATTTTCAAGCGGAATTATTTATCGATGGTTTCGAGATCAATTCGGACAAGAAGAAAAGCAGTTGGCAGGGCTGCTAGATACAAACGCCTATGAGCTGATGAACCAGCAGGCTCAACAATCGCCCCCTGGAGCACGAGGAATAATATTATTACCACATTTTGTGGGGGCAGGGGCTCCTTATTGGAATCCTGAAGCACGCGGGGTCATCATTGGTCTAGCTTTAGGTCACACCCGAGCAGATCTTATCCGGGCAATTATGGAAGGTACATCCTTTGAAGTGAGGCGCAACCTCGAAATCATGCAAAACCTGGGAATTGAACTGAAAGAGCTACGGCTCACGGGAGGTGCAACACGAAGTACCGTTTGGAATCAGATTCAAACGGATATATCAAAACTGGTAGTTCAACGAAGTCAGGTTGAAGAAGCAACCGCATTAGGTGCCGCGATTCTAGCCGCAGTAGGTGGTGGTCTGTATAAGAGTGTGGAACAAGCCGCCGAATCGATGGTAGTCGTTGGTGAGCAGTATATACCTTCCGATGAGCTTGAATCGTGTTATGATAAGCTCTATGCAATTCAAACAAAGAGTTATAATGCCTTAGAGAAAGCAAAGGTTTTTTCACAACTGCGTACAGTTGACTTTTGAGTGACGATGGCAAAGCTCCAACTGCGCTATGGGCACAATTCTATTCACCTTAAGATACCTGATGCAAACTTAGGTGAGGTTATCCAACCTCGGAAACAACGGGCTTCCACGGATATCGCAACAAGTCTTCGAAATGCATTGGAAACCCCCATTGGTATCACTCTCTCAGAAGCAATTACAAACCGGCGAGTTGGTGTATTGATTGAAGATGGAACTCGGGCAGAACCACACGAATATATCATCGATGCATTAACTCCCAACTTGGGATTAGCAAAGGATCTTACCTTTATCATCGCTACTGGCTCACATGAACCCATGAGTATTCGAAATCAAGAGATTATTCAAGCCATTCATAAAAGCTGTAAACAAACAAACCTTCCAGCCTATAGTGTAATTGTGCATGATGCCCAACAATCTTCCTGTAAATTCATTGGCGTTACAAGCCGGGGGACAGAACTCCGTGTTAACAAAGAAACGCTAGCGCTCGAAGCATTTGTCGTTGCTGCAGACATGAAAAACCATTATTTTGCAGGATATTCCAACGCAATCAAAAACTTCTTGCCGGGTATTTGCGATTTCCATTCCATTGAAGGTAACCATAGCCTAGCATTAGAACCGGAATCCACTTTTGGGCGTCACCCCTTCCACCCTGATCAATCACGGCAAACGAATCCAGTGGCTGAAGATATGCTAGAAGCAGCTCATCTAATTATTGCAGAACGACCAGTTTTTCTTCTTGCAACGATTACTAGTGGACCATATATTCTTTGGTCACGTAGTGGTGACATGCAAAAAGTTACGAGCGAAGGAATTCAAGTTATTGATGACATCGCCTCCTTTACTGTCCCTAAAACAGATCATATTATCGTCTCACCAGGTGGATTCCCACAAGATGAAAGCTTGTATAACGCCCAACGTGGATTAGAGCTCACAAAAAATGCAGTACAAGATGAAGGAGAGGTGCTCCTTTTAGCAGAATGCCCCAAAGGGATAGCCCCTACTCCGACTGCCCGAGAATTTTTCTATAACTATCTTATTATGCCCCTTCCAGAAATGATGGCAAAGATTCGAAACAATTACCGCCTCTACACTCACAAAAGTTGGAAGTTTGGTGAGCTAATAAACAGATTAAGTCACGTTTGGATCCACACAGCCTTGGAGAAAACACAGGTTGAAACAGCACACCTGTTTCATGCTCCAAATCCTCAAAAAATCGTTAACACCTGGGTACAAAACGATTCAGCTACAAGGATCCATGTGTTTAACGATGCCAACAAGATTGCCGTTTATGCAAGTCATTAAAACAAGATATCATCTTGAACACCCACCAAGGTTTATTTGAATTTGTACCGACTTAAAGTCTTTCAGAAGCAAACGTTAAGAACGCTTCTTGTGCTATATAATCGGTAACATTCCTGGGAGCCCACCAATGCCTGTCGTATACACCTACTGTGAAAAGTGCAAGGCGTACATAGCGATAGATGTCCCACCAGAAGTCATTGAACGGCAAAACGTCTTTCCCTTTCCATATTCCTATGTTCATGGAGACCCTGCCCATGTCATAACAATCTACCTGGATCAAGACCTTGTCGAACGGGGTCATGAAGTATCTGAGATCCACGCAGGTAATCAAGCCGAGATAACAAAGTCACCAGTCAGCCCTTCAACCTCTTCATCAACAGCAGCCCCAATGGTGGGGACACAGAGCCGTAGAATCGTTCCTCGGATTGTTGCCGACTTGGAAAAACAGAAGCTTTCAATCACCGAATTTCGAATGCTCAGTCTTTGCGATGGAAAAATTACATTGCAAGAAATTGCGGATAAAATGGGCTTACAATTTTTTATTGCTATGCGTATGCTTTTAGATCTCCAAAAGCGCGGTCTTGTTGATTTCGAAAAACGATTATAAATAATCTATTAAGAACGAAGAATTGATAACACGAAATGCCAAAGTACGATTAATGGTGACCTAATATGGGTGTGAAAGGTTGGCTTGGTTGGCATCTGAAGATGCGAAAAACCTCGTTGAATGCGTTCCAAGCTTTGGTTGCCGCCGTGATTGACGACGTCCTACATAATACTAAGGGCGATATAAATCGCGCTAATGACAAACTTCTCCGTTTAGGCATGGCGATGGCTGAAACTTTGTTATTTGAATACAGTGATACAATTGGAGAACATGCAACGACTTTTGATGGATTCCTCAACACCTTTACCCTTGCCACACGCGTAATGCTAGGAAAAGCCTTCGACAACGCATACTATGATAAAGCTGAAAGCAAAATTGTTTATATCTTTGAAGAATGCCCGATTTGCGAAAACATTCGGATGTCTGATGAGTTCCGGGGTCTGAAGTACTGTAATATCTTAAGTGGCGTATTTCAGCACGTCCTTACTCTTCGTGGATTTGATAGTGAGTGCGAAGAGGTTAAATGCAGCACCTGGGGCGAGGACTCTTGCGTTTGGGAACTCCGTGAAAAGTAATCCCAATTACAACTCCAAATCATCCAAGCTATTTCTGAAACCAAGGAAGAAAGTTTGATAAGTTAATTGAATGCAGGAACACGGTGAAGTGAACACCGTGCCCAAAAAAAATTCT
>CAYFXY010000065.1:0-5737 GCA_964347205.1 uncultured archaeon | reverse complement strand
CGGTTTTGCGGCGGCGGGGGCGGGGGTCAGGCGCTCGCTGGCTGGGTGGATTTTACCGGTTAGAAATAAAGGAACGCGTCAAAAAGCTCCGTGAATTTGCTGATTTAACAGACGAAGACATTGCGATTCTCGAATCTTTTGGAGCCTTAGATGCTCAAACCGCAGATCGAATGATTGAAAATGTAGTGGGCACCTTCCCATTTCCATTGGGAATCGCAACAAATTTCCAAATTAACGGTCAAGATTATCTTGTACCAATGGTGCTAGAAGAACCCTCCGTCGTTGCAGCAGCCTCGAATGCAGCACGAATAGCCCGAAAAGTTGGAGGTTTCTCAGCAAGTACTACCGAACCAGTGATGATTGGACAAATCCAAATTGCTGATATTCCTAATTTAGATGTTGCCGAGAGGGCCATAAAAAAACAAAAAGAAAATTTGTTGAACGTAGCAAATGCACAGGACCCCGTGTTGGTGAAGTTTGGTGGTGGGGCCCGTGATTTACAGCTTCGCCGATTAAACACCATGATGGGTCCAATGATTATACTCCATCTTTTAGTAGATGCGCGCGATGCAATGGGTGCAAATGCAATCAATACCATGTGTGAAGCATTAGCCCCGCTAGTTGAGGAGATAACCCAAGGAAAGGTATATTTGCGTATTCTATCAAATCTTGCTGAACATCGATTAGCACGGGCTGAAGCTACCTTTCCAGCACAAACCCTTGGGGGAGCTAATGTTGTGGAAAGTATTTTGAAAGCCTATGCCTTCGCACAAGCGGATCCGTATCGATGTGCCACTCATAACAAGGGAATAATGAATGGCATTGATGCGGTGTTATTAGCAACTGGACAAGATTTTCGAGCAGTTGAAGCAGGTGCCCACACCTTTGCAGCTACACGAGAAGGAGGCTATCAATCGCTTACTTACTATGAAAAAACCCCAGAAGGAGATTTGTTTGGCAGGATAGAATTACCTTTAGCCGTTGGACTTGTGGGCGGTGCTACTCGTACACATCCCGTTGCACGATTGTGTATCAAGATTTTAGGTGTAAAAACTGCCTCAGAACTTGCACAAATTATCGCAAGTGTTGGATTAGCTCAAAACATGGCGGCCTTACGGGCACTCAGCCAAGAAGGTATTCAAGCGGGTCACATGAAACTCCATTCTCGCAACGTCGCTGTGGCAGCAGGAGCGATTGATGAGGAGATTGACCAAGTGGCTCAGAAAATGATTAAAGAGAAACGCGTTCGCTTTGATCGAGCTCAAGAAATCTTAACTGAACTTCGAAAGAAAAACACCTGACACGACAATTTGATATAACCCTCGTTCCCTCTAATGTATGAATATTCAAAACAAGCGGCTGTATAGAGAACAAATACTTTTGCGGTGGTACAGATTAGATGAAGCAATACATTGGGATGATTGAAGTCCTTGGCGAAAGCGGTGAACTCCAACCGCTTTATTGGAATCCTAAGCATCTTGTAGACGGACGAGCCATACTTGTTGTCGATGAAGTAGAAGCAATTATTTGGGTATGGCTTGGCCGGGGAACTTCTATGTTACAGCGCACGACGGCCTTAAGGCAAGCGCGATTTATAATGAAAAATGGGATTCACGTCGATGAGATTCATTTTGGCACCAAATGTACGAATTTTGTTGAGGTTCCGGGAGATTTGACAGCACCCAAAGCAGCGCTCCTTCAAAAACTCCTTCAAAACCATCAAAAGATCTCCGAGTATCTTATTGTAATAGAAAGCGAAGAGAGGATTTCAACATTTGAAGAATCCTTCCAAGAACAAGTTGATGCTATCGAACAGACAATTGTTCCAGAGCCGGTTCGTAGAGCAACACCTATTCGCCGTCGAATACTTACCTATGAAGAACAATTGGCAAGCAAGGTCCTTTTTGCTGTGGCAGATTGTTACGGCCAGGCGACGATGAAACCTGTAGGACCAAATGAATTTCAAGTTTCTGTGTTACGATTACAACTACGTTTCTTCTGCCAAGGCGATGCTATTCTCTTTTCAGAAATCCGTGCAACCGCTCAGGAAGATATTGATGCATTTGCAAGATGCTTTGGACAGCAGCCAGAACTTACAGCAGATGGGAAACGAATTACTTTGTCAACCACAGTCGAGGATGAACATGTACCAGCACATGAAGAAAAGATCACTTCTGTTGTTGATTCAATGCGTGAACAATTATCTCAGCTAAGCAAACCGAGTGATTCTAAAGAAGCAAATAAAAAAGAACTACCAGAAGAAGATAAGCCAGAAAAAAATGCAAAAAGCGGATCCTCTGATTTTGACCTCTTTGGCTAGTTCGTTCAGGGATTTCAAGTCTGAGAGGAGGAACTAGGTAAGTTGGAATTAACTATCCATGGCGCTGGACAAACGGTCACTGGAAGCCTTTACCAGATTAAAAAGAAATCCGCATCATTTCTGATTGATTGTGGACTTTTTCAAGGAAACCCGGCAGACCATTATCAACGAAATCACAGTTTTCCGTTTGAGACATCCCAAATTGATTTTGTCGTTCTGAGTCATGCTCATCTCGATCATTGTGGTCGCCTTCCAGTATTAGTCCGATCTGGGTTTCGTGGCCCAATATTTTCAACAGCAGCAACAGCGGATTTATGTTCGATGCTACTTAGAGATGTTGCGAAAAGTGAAGAAGAAGATGCAGCTCGAGCTAAGTCCCAGCGCTATTCTGATCGGAGCAATCACATCTTTGATACAAATCCTTTGTTTACGACTCGAGATGCAGAACGAACAATCAAACAATTTCGTACGATACAATATAATACCAAAAAAACACTTCCGGGAAATGTTACTCTCCGATTTCGAGATGCGGGACACATCCTAGGATCATCGATTGTCGAAACATGGATAGAGGAACGGGGAAAAGAAATTCATATCGTTTATACGGGTGATATCGGGCGAAAAGACGCGCCCATTATCCGGGATCCTGATTTCCCGAATGCTGCTACATACCTTCTCTGTGAATCTACCTATGCAAACAAATCTCATGAACCACTCTCAAGAACCATGAAACGCTTTGAACAGATTATCATTAAAGCCAACCGTCACCAAAGCCATATTCTGGTTCCCGCTTTTGCCATTGGTCGAACTCAATCGCTTATCTACGCATTAAATGAGCTTGTGGAAAATGCGAGAGTTCCCATTATTCCAGTAGCGATAGATTCACCATTGGCAATCAAAGCAACCGAAATCTTCAAACGCCATAGAGAATGTTTTGACGAGGAAACTTGGGATCTCATCGAAGCAGGGGATGCCCCACTTGAGTTTAAGGGTCTTCAATATGTTGAACGGCAGTCTCAGAGTGACCTGTTGAGTCAACAGCGCGGACCAATTATGATTGTGGCCGGATCGGGCATGATGAATGGAGGGCGTATTCTTCGGCATCTTTACCGTCGCATCGAGGATAATAAAACGAATGTAATGGTTATAGGATTCCAAGCCCCGAGAACTATGGGACGTCGAATTGTGAATGGAGCAAGGGATGTAACAATTTATGGGCGTCGAAAGCGAGTCCGAGCCCGAATTGAACAGTTATATGGTTTCTCAGCACACGCAGATAGAGGCGAGTTGCAAGGATTCTTATCTTCACTTCGAAAGAAATCTCCTAGAGTGGTTTTTTGCGTTCATGGAAACCCTAGAACCTGTAAAAGTCTGGCAAAACTGATTAGGCGCCAGCTCCGTTGTTCCGCAGTGGCACCAATTATTGGGCAGCGGTTTATACTTGGGTAGCTTTAAAGAAAATCTGGGTCAGGCATGGGCTGAGACTTTCTCAACGCGCAGCCATGGATTTTGTCGTGTAAATTCAATAAGCGACTGGGTGAATTGCTCTAGATCATTGAGCTCAAGGACAAAGTGGTATCTACCATCTCCAAGTGGCAATTTACTAAGAATGCGTCCATGTTGGTTCAGTAGAAGGTTAACATGGCCATTTTTAGTTGCATGCTCTTCTCGGGTCCGCCCGCTGTAAGAAAGCGAAATGTTTGCTTTCATTATTTATCCTCACCTGTGTGTAGTTTCTGGAAACTGAGCCGACTTAAACCTTTCCAAAATAGTCGAATCTAGCGTGTGTTAGCATGATGGCCTGATCGCGCCATTCTCTCAGCAGAACTAGACGCGCGATAGTAATAAGCGACCAGATCGTAGGAGATATCAAAACACCAAAACGCAATTGTATGGACGAAAGTGAGAAGTCCAAAGAAAGGTAGCATAAGAACTGTGATTTTTAATATGGGTCGATGAGTTAGAACCCAAGCGACTAGACGGTTGGAAATATTGGTTGCAGCGGCATGGAGCACTTCATCTAATACGACCGTAGGCAATATTACAAGTAAGGTTGGTAGGAGTAGCAGAAGAAAGTCGGTGCGAAGAATTGTGAATATGCTCAACGGAAAGGTGGTGATTGCCAGGAGAACAAAGTAGAGATTATCAACTTTCCTGGTGCTAATTAATCCTAAAATCAAAGCGACAGTAAGAATTGCTGTAAATACATCAAAGCACGTCCATACATTAACAAGCAGTATCAAAGCGAGCGTTATAAGCCAATAACCAACGTGCTGTTTCTGAAAGTAATTGCGTTGATCTAGCACTTGATCTAATAGCTTAATGCTACCTCCAATGAAAGCATATGAGGCAATTTTGGTCAAGTCAATTAGGATAGATACCATGCTTTCAGACCTAATTTTGGATTGAATTAACCAGCAAGATTCTTCAGTTCATGAGCAACTAGTTGTTTAAGTTCCTTGGGAGTTTTCGGATCCCATTTAAATGTGAGTTTTCCTTTACTGCGTTTCATTTTGTGTTGGAGCCCATCGATGCCTTCGATAATAACTTCTTCTGTTTCCTCGGACCCGCGGTATTCGATATGGACTTGCTGGTGAACTCGCACGATAGCCATTAAAGCAGCTTCTAAATCTAGTTTTGTGGACCTTTTTGCGCGTGGTGCTGGTGGGGTGGGTGTAACTGGTTGTTTTGGTTGTGGAGGAGGAGAGGTTGTTGGTTCTTGTGGAGCTGGGGCAATGGGAGTTGTGCTTGGAACACTTCCTTGAAGTTGCCCAATTATCAATGTCCCCTTGGGATTTGCCATTGTGGAAATTTCCATTGGGGTTTCCAAGATTGCAATGAGATTAGAATAATTGTTTGAGATTGTCGGATCTTCAATTCTATCTTGATCAATTATCACAAGCTGAAAACCCCGCCCTAAGAGTTCATCTCCAATTCGTTGGCCCTCCAGGCTTATCTGTTCAGCTTTTGCTTTAGCCGTTCGGCGTTTATCGTATTGGACACCACTACCCATCCAAAACCAAAGAGATTTGTTCTGTTCATCAACTACAACTACACAAACATCGCCCCGTAATTTCCGGGCACTGGGTCGAATTGACCGTACAAAACCAAGCCCGCCAATTTCCATCATAATCAGACGTGTCATGTGTATAGCACCCCAATGAATCCCTTTAACTTGGAGAAGTGATATAAATGGACTTCTTTGATGTTGAAATACTAGCCTTGCTTCTAGTCCCAGTACTTGTTGCGAGGTCCAATGTAGGATTTGTAACAGTATTTATTAACTTGACTCTGAGCGCGCTTTGGATTAAGTTTCCAATACAATTACTGCAATCAGTTTGAGGAAATTGATGAAAGATTAGAGATCCGCAGCAGCGAGTCGATCACGTAGCCGGGCAAGGATTTCCTTTCGCTTAC
>CAYFXY010000064.1:10470-13095 GCA_964347205.1 uncultured archaeon | reverse complement strand
GTGCCGCCGTGTGGAGAATTCATTACCTTTGTTCGCCTCTTAGTCTAGGTATCCGAGGGCCCGAAGGCGGTCCTTAACGCGTTTCTCGTCTTCGGGGGAGAAGGCTTGTTCCTTCTTTTGTTGATTTTGTTCTTCCTCTGCAAAGATTTCGCGCAGGACATAGGTTACATATTCCGATACTGAAGAAAAGCCAGTTTCCTGAATGCGTTCTTTGACTTTTTTGAAGAGCGTGATGGGGATGGAAACCGTTGTGTGTTTTTTGGGTTTGGATTTTGCAGGCATGGTAGATCGCCACAATTTCGGTTAATGGCGTCGCATTAAACTTAATGCCATAGCATTAACATTCTTTATAAATTCTTCGTTTAAACCGTGGGAAAAAAGGAATTGTTGAGCAACGTTAGTAGAGTCGGAGGGTTTCGAAGTTTTGAATGGCACGAGTCTCTAGGCGACGGCGTTGACCAATATCGCGGTGAAGATAGCTTGCGAGATTAATACACTTGCTGGCTTCACCGTGGCAGGTGAGTATACGTTCCGGTTTGGGTTGAATACGGCGGGCATAATCTACAAGTTGACGGCGGTCGCTATGGCCACTGAAGCCTTCAACGGTGTGGATCTGAAGATCCACTTTAATGACTTCACGGCGGTCACCAGAGTTACGCATGGGAAGCTGCCGCCGACCTTTTTGGATTCGGCGCCCGAGGGTGCCTTCGACTTGGTAGCTGACAAAGATAATGGAGTTTTTCGCGTCGCTGGCAAGTTGTTTGAAGTATTCGACGGAGGGGCCACCGGTAAGCATGCCGCTGGTGGCAAGGATAATGCTGGGTCCGGATTCGAGGATTTCGTCTCGGACCTGATGGCCATTAACTTGGGTAAAGTATTCGGCAAGAAAGGGGTTTTGACCTTGGTGGAAGATTTTATCGCGGAGTTCCCGAGCGAGATACTCGGGATGAGCTGTGTGAATAGCAGTGGCTTCGATAATCATGCCATCGACAAAAACTGGGGCTTCTTCCAGGGTACCGCGACCTATATATTCGTCG
This sequence comes from uncultured archaeon, assembly GCA_964347205.1. Lineage (GTDB taxonomy): Archaea > Asgardarchaeota > Hermodarchaeia > Hermodarchaeales > Hermodarchaeaceae > Hermodarchaeum. The sequence continues at coordinate 12,058 of CAYFXY010000064.1, read as the reverse complement.
ATAACTACGAGAAGCTCTTGAGCACGGCCCACCGCAAGAACAGGGATAAGAATTTTGCCACCTCGTTGGAGCGTGCGGTTGATGAAGTCGACAAGTTGGCGTTCGGAGTTTTTCCGAGAGGGCATAAGGTCACGGGGCGCGCCATACGTGGATTCCATGATGAGGGTTTCAAGGCGGGGGAATCGATCTGTCGCGGGTTCGAGCAGACGACTCCTTGCGTATTTGAAATCACCAGTATATGCAAGATTGTAAAGACCATCACCAACGTGAAGATGAGCAATGCTGGATCCAAGGATATGACCTGCGTTGTGGAGGGTAAGCCGAACATCAGGTGCGATATCTGTGACCTCGCCATAGTTGAGCGGAACAGTATGCATGATGAGTTTACGGACATCTTTGAGACCATACGGGGCGATTTTTCCTTCCCGTTGAGCCACTTCAAGGTAGTCGACCTGCAGCATGGTCATCAGATCTTGGGTAGGCGAGGTGCAATAGAGAGGTCCTTCATACCCGTACTTGTAGAGAAACGGTGCAAACCCACAGTTATGTACAATTATGCCTTTAGCAACGAAGCTGCGATTTGGAAGAACTTCAATATCAATGAGAGGTTTCGAATTGGGATGTCGGATGATGCTTTTTATTTTATGCCAATGAATCTTTAATGAGAGTAAATGCTCGATCTTTTTAATGGTTTTACGAATGTAGTTTTGAATATGGATGATTCGATTGAAAAGGAATTCTTCCATCTGTTCGCTTCCATGGTCATAAAGGTGTCCTTCTTCACGATATTGTACTTGCATCGGTGAAAGTCCTAGCGCTTCGGCTACTTGGGCACGCGTGATAGTAAGTTGTTGGCGGACAGGCTTAATTTCCATTTTAACCAAGGACTTCAGGTCATTGAGCTGTTCGTAGCGCTGCCATAAGACAGCGATAAATTTTTCAACAGTTTGTCGGGTGACGTGACCTTTTCGCCGACGATGCCAATCAAGTATAGCCGAAGGTAGTTCGGCAATTCGGGGACTGTTATGTAAGGTTCCAAGTATCCCTACCTCTTTTAGAATGGTTGTCAAGTCTTTAGAGGAAATGGGAATCAGTGAAGTAGGATAGATGAAGCGATTTTTAGAGAATTTCTTGATAAGATGTGTGAGTTTTTGGGTTTTTATCTTGGACGTAAAACCTATTTGCTCAGCGAAGTGTTTGAGAGCATATGGACTTGCGAATCTCAGAATGTGGCGTTTCTTTTCAATATAGGCAGGTATCTTAAGCTGATAAAGAAGAAATTGCATCTGACGACGAAGTTTTGGACTATAACTACAGAATTTCACTCCGGTTACTACTGATCCCTCAGCATCGAATAGGCCCCTAAGGTAAGCCTGCAATATTGGTTTTGAAGCGTGTCGGAGAATTAGTGGAATCTCGATTTGTCTACTTTTCGAAAAAATAGTTGAGAAATTCGTTTCTAGAAAACGAAGAACGTATACATTATTAACCTCCATGGAAAAAGTTGGGGTTTCAGTGTCTTTTCGCTTTCGTATCCTGGTTTGAATTTGGAATATTTTTGTAATGAGGGTTGCATAGTGCTCGAGAA
>CAYFXY010000064.1:9396-10460 GCA_964347205.1 uncultured archaeon | reverse complement strand
AGCTTCTGTAATTTTGAAGGAATACTTTGAAGCTTTATGCCCGTCACCTTGAATATATCCGACGAGTTGAGCTAATTCTGGTGTGAGAATTTTCGGAAGTGTTGGTAGATAATGTTCACTTGTGAACTTCTCTAGGTCCAGGTCATAGAATTCGATTAATGCCCTTAATGTTGGGAACGTAGTATGTGTTGGATTGTTTTCTAAGTGTGAAATGGTATTGACATGAACGCCGATTCCCTTTGCAACGTCGGCTTGCTTAAGGTGATTTTGAAGGCGAAGAGAACGAAGTTCTGTGCTAATTTCAGGTGTAATGGCTATATGACCTTCATAGGGGATTTTAGTTTTTAGCTGAGTGCTATCAAAATTGTTTGTATAGTTGGGGGCTTGTACAGGAAGGAGCTGTCCTTTTCGAAGATCTTGTGCTTCAATTTCTTGAACTTCAAGATCTTGGATTGTAAAGAATCTATGATTTGGAGAAGCGCGAATTTGGTGATAAGTAGTATTGATTTCTATAATCTCTTTGTGACCATGAGTAGTGGTTTTTCCTGTGCATTTAGCAGATTCAAATTGGCCAGTTACCCAGTTGAAGCTTGTAACGCGCTCACCAGGTTCAACAGCACCTATAGGTTTCCATTGTCCATCAGCAAGACGAATTGGGGTATCTGAAGGTAAACAGTGATCTAAATGTGCATGGGTTATGACGATTGCGTCGAGTTTGGAAAGGTCAAATTCTGGGAGGTCAAATCGTGAGAAGGCATGGGCGGTGGCTCCGACGTTGACGCCGCAGTCGACCATCACATTGGATTCGGGGGTTTGGACTAACATGGACATGCGTCCTACTTCCCGAAAGCCGCCCATTGGAGTGAGTCGAATATAGCCATTTTTCAGAAGTGCTGGGCGGTGTATTCGGCGCCCAATTGTACGGAGAATAGTTTTGCGGTCTTCGCTTGAGTTTTGGAGAGCATTTCGGATTTTTAGAATGGTATCCGAACGGAGGGGGGGAGTTCGAATGACGGAGGGACGCCAGAGTGTTTTAAGGCGAATTTCTTCCATGGTGGTTCCTG
>CAYFXY010000064.1:8308-9386 GCA_964347205.1 uncultured archaeon | reverse complement strand
CTGTTCGTCCGATTACAAGGCCGGGTTTTTTAGCTTCAATGATAACTTCGCCAATTGTGTCGTTGAAGGTGATATCGGTGATTTCGGCTTCTTCGGGTACGATTTTCCGGATTTCTTCTTCGGCTGCATCATGAAGGCTTCGAACCCCAGGATCGGAGCGAATCACGATGCGTTTACGAAATCGTTTGGCAAGTTCTTTGACAGTCGTTTGTTCGCCAAATTCTCGAGGTTTTTGGGCATATATCGCAATTTCGGGACCTTCGAACTCGATATTCGTGACTTGGGCAGCCTTGGGGAGTTCAGCTCGGAGTGTTTGGCGAAAAGCTTCAAGTGGGTCTTCAATGGCCATAGAATATTCTCCCTCGTTACGCTTAACGGATTTTAGCATAGATGAATGATGGTTGTGCTTGCGGCTTAATTGAAGCCGACGGGGCTATTGGAATGTTCAATGTGTTTCCCTACAAATGTCCCAGCATTACGCTTAGACATAAATTATTGAAATGATTGAATTAAGGAAAATGGTGGTCGGCGCCAAATTCTGGCGGGTTCCCGATTCACCGACTCTGAGGTGTCGAGTCACAATATATAAACTTTTTTGAACTTCTGTTGAAGTTGATTCGGGAAAAGGAAAAACTTCTTGTTTACGTGTTTGAGCGTGACAGGTGTAATATCAAGTGTCTTTGGTGGATTCGGTGTCAGTGATTACGCTAATTGGAAAGCACCAAGCCCGTGAGGGTAATGAGTTTGTCTATATGGGGCGTACCACGATGTGCATCGAATGTCCTCTACGGAAGGTATGTTGTGATAAACTGGAACCGAATCGCGTGTATAGAGTTTTGAGTGTGCGTGAACGGGCACATGAATGTCCGATTCATGAGGATGGAGTACAGTTAGTAGAAGTGAAAGAGGCAGAAGCCACCATTACCATGCCGACACACCAGCTCTTTGAGGGGGCGGTATTTACTGTCCATATCCGTCCTTGTGATAAATGGGAGTGTGAATACCATCAGGCTTGTAATCCGACAGGTATCAAGGATGGGGATCGTTGTCGGGTGGAAAAAGTGCATAAACGCGCGGG
>CAYFXY010000064.1:3222-8298 GCA_964347205.1 uncultured archaeon | reverse complement strand
TTGTCGTGCTTCTTCCAGGGGTTCTCGAGCTCCTTGTCGCGCAGCGCGACATCGGTCGCGCGGATGCCGATCTGGTGAAAGAGGTCCCCGCGGTGGGCGAAGGAGCACGGCCTCAAGGGGGTCGGCCCTTCAGCAGCGGGTTTCGAGCCAACTTCCCATTCTTCTTCAAAATGGACTTTGGTATATTTGTCTTTCATGTAAGTTTCTATATCATGAGTAACTCCAAGTTTCCAGATTTGCAGGGATTGGTTGAGTAAAATTCGAGGATCCGGGCCAATAGAGATGGTGACGGTCTTACCCTTAGCAGTGACCTTTAAGGATTTAGGATCAACCCCACTAAACCGTCGGAAGATGAATGCATTCAATTTCTCTAAGGCCTTGGTAAGGATTTGAGTAACGGTGATTTCATAATCGACAGTATGTCCAGCAAGTAAGGGGTTAAAGTCAACAGTAACCCGTCCTCCACCGACATGACGAACCGTTCCGGATTGGTTCCCAATCCGGACGCGCATTCCTCGCACGAGTTTTTTTTCTGATTTAATGCGGGCGCGGGGAATGATGCGCACCTGTTGGGAGTCGCGAATACCAAAAGCTTTCTCAGGTTCAAGGGTAATTTTTTTGGTTTGGCCAACTTTCATTTTGAGAAGAGCTTCATCAACGCCTGGCACCATCCAGCCTTGTCCAACGATAACTAGGCGCGGTTCATAGACCTCTTGTTCATCAAAGACATTTTCAGCTTTGGCGATATCGGCTTTGGTGGTATCAAAAAGACGGCGATCCTCGTAAGTATAACCCACAAAATCCGCAAGAACGAAATCCCCCTCTTTAATTATGGCTGGAGTTGCAGGGGTTTTCTTTTTGGGTTTGGTTTTTGGTTTACTCTTCGGTTTTGATGCTTTGGTGGTTTTCTTAGTGGTTCGGGGTTTGGACACGGTTGTTCACCTTATCGTTGTTCAGATGTACTGGCTTGCCTAAGCTTTTTTAACGCTTCCGTCAGCTAGCCTTAGGTATTATCCGTTGTAACATCTTGTCCAGAAATTTGGTCATAATCAGTGTTGAATCGTTTGGTGGAAGTTTCCTTGAAGATCATGATGGTCGTGGAATCACATGCTAAGCAGGCAGGTGGTGGACCAATGTATTGGGCACAGCTAAGTGCTAAATTGATTAAGCGGGGTCACGAGGTGACCATTCTTAGTGGAACTCCCCCAGATTCTGAATTCGCGTCTCCAAATACGATTGGCCTTCATCCAGTTCGTTCAGATCTTCGAAGTCGTTCGTTGACTACCCTGATTAGTCGCTATGTTTTCAAGAGGTATCTGGTTCCAGCAGTTCAGTCTTTTGCAAGGGAATGGCGTCCGGATATTATTCATACTGTCCCACCAATAGCATCGGAGGCCGCATTGCGTTCTGGAGTTTATTTAAAAGTGCCTGTTATTGCATCTGTTTTGTCACATGTTAAGGCACAATGGTGGCGATTGGAGTCGGGACCTGTTCGAGCACGATTATTTCGATTTCTAGAATCGCGAGCCCTTCGCCGACCCTTTTCTCGGATTATTTGCCTGACGCATCGATCCGAACAGGTTCTTTTAGCAGAAGGTGTCCCGAGGGAGCGGATCGTTTATGTTCCACACGCTGTTAATGTCGATCAATTTCACTCAGATGTGGTACCCCATTTTCGGAAGCAACTAGGTTTGTCGAAAAGGGAATTTGTTATTGGATACGCAGGAGCACTGATACGAGACAAGGGTTTTGATCAATTACTTTCGGCCATGAGCAAACTCAATCAAGTGAAGGATTTGCATTTGTTGGTGGCTGGAGATGGTTCTCTTATGGGTGAGTGGAAAGATTACGTGCGAAAACGAGAACTTGAACATGTTCACCTTCTGGGGGGATTAGATCATTCGGAAATGCCTGCATTTATGGCATCGCTGGATTTGTTTGTGATTCCCTCCGTTACTGAAACCCTTCCTACTACTCTTCTTGAGGCATTAGCCACCGGAATTCCGGTAATGGCGACTGCTGTCGGAGGGATAACGGAATTCTTACAGAGTGGATGGGGAATCACTTTGGAAGCACCGAACGCAGAATGTATTATTCAGGCTTTGGAAGAGTGGCGAACTCGACAGAAGGAGCTTCAGCAAATGGGACAAGCTGGACAACAATTTGTCAAAGAACATCATAATTGGGATCGGACTTCTAGATTAACTGAAGGGGTTTATCAGGCATGTCTGAAAAATCCATAAACCAACCTGCTAGTGATCCAGCGCAGCGGTTTGCCCAAAACATCGTTGCCGAAGCATTAACGATTGTGATAATTTTCCTTTTTGGAATTGTTTCGTCCATCTTAATTGTACGAGGTTTACCTCAAATTCCGATCTATGAATTTTATGTCTATATTTTGGTATTCACTTGGGTGAATGTCCTTATTCCCATTGGAATCATGGGAATGGATGTAGCGTTAATGAAACATGTGCCCGAAGTTGCGAATCGTCGTTCTGCGTCATTATTGCGGGTTGTAGGATGGTCTCTCTTTACAGCGATTGTTGCTAGTTTGGGGATTGTTAGTGTTGTTAATTTATTACTTGTCTGGTTGCCTCCGGATCTTTTGGTACCGGGGTATACGATTCCTTTTCTGCAACTGGCGCTCTTTACAATCCCCTTAACGGCGGTAAGCACTGTGTTACAAGGGTTCTTTCGAGGACTGCAGGAGATGCGCTATTGTACACTAGCCATGAGTTTGTATCATGGGGCGTTTTTTGCAGGTCTTGCATTCATCTTCTTTACAGGAACGATGACCTTGCTTGGCGTTATTCTGGTGAATCTTATGGCCTCGGGTCTGACTATTGCTTTCGAAGTTATGATTCTTTGGATTTTGGTGCGAGGACATCGTCCGGAGTTTGTTAGATTGACTCCATTTGGAAGACCGATGGTCTCGACGGCGGTACAAGCGCTGATGTTCGCACTTCTTGGTTCTGTATTTCTGTATGTGCCTTTATTAATTGCAAATTTGCATCGAACTTCAGAGGTAGTGTTAGCGGGTTTGGGACTGGCATTAAGTGTGGCTGTTTACATTCAGCAAGGTCAGGCCGCGCCCTTTCGTGTGTTGATGCCTCGAACTTCAAGCGATGTGGTAAAACAAGCTTGGACAGCTATACAAGGTTATATGCGTCGGGCTTGGAAATTAGGGGTCTTATTTAGTGCCTTTGTTGCAGTTATTGCAGTGTTCTATGCTGCACCAATGTTAATTGTTCAGTTTGCCGGAGAAGGAATGGTTGCAGTGCCGTTTTTCATCTTAATGGCAGGCAGTTTTTTCATATATCCCTTAACAGCGATGATGATGGATACGCTAATTGGTTTGGGAAATATTCGATCAGTACTTGCAACGTTTGCAGCGTGGACTGGTATGGTCGTTTTTGTTTTATGGTTTCTTACTCCCATTGGCCAAGAAATGATAGTAGCACTAGTTTGGTTGGTGGGAATTCCTTTCTTCCTGATATTTCTCGGGTTATACCACCGACGAATAGAAGCGCAACTTCCGTTTAGCTTCATTCTGAAATCTGGTGTTGTATTAGCGGGTATTGCTTTGCTATCCTACGCTGTTCTTTGGGTTGGTTCGTTTCTCATTACTCTTTGGAATCTTGTAGGTGTGGTCTCATGGGTGTTTCAAGTAGGACTCATTCTCACCCTTGTTCCTTTAGCAGTACTCTATTTGTGGAGTCTATTCAAAACACGGGTATTTGATTCAGATGATGTTTTGGCACTCTTACAAATAAGCAAAGTACTCGATCCAATATCCAGACCAGTATCTTGGCTCATCGAGAGAATGAATGAAAATTAAGCAAGAAGTTGGAAATAAACATCTTCGAGTTTTTGGGTGGTTGGTTTACGGGTGAAGAAGTCAATGACCCGCTTCCGACCAGCTTGTCCAAGGCGATGTCGAAACCTTGTATTTTCGAGGAGCTTTGTGAGTGCTTTAGCGAGAGCCATAGAATCAACTGGGGGTACCAAGAGGCCCGTTTCATTTTCCTTGACCACGTATGGAACTCCTCCCACGGTTGTGGCTACAACAGGTTTACCTCGAGCCATGGCTTCTAATTGGACAATTCCAAAAGCTTCGGATCGAGATCGAGAAGGTAGAACAAAGATATCACAGGCTGAGTAAATATCACGAAGCCGTCGGCGGGGTAAAACACCGAGAAAGTGGACTACGTGCGAAAGCTCCAGGTTCGCACACTGTTCTTGGAGATCTGATTTTAGAGGGCCTGAGCCAACAATGGCTAGTTTTACTGTGGGAATTTTATCATGTATCCACTTGAAAGCTTGTAATAAAATTTGAAGTCCTTTGTAGGGAACAAGTCGACCCACAAAGAGTAGAAGGGGATTTTTTGGAGAAAATCCAAAGCTTTCTTTTGCTGGTTGCCCATCTTCTATTGGAGTTAAGAAGTAGGGATTTACAGTTGCGGGAATTACTGTGGTTTTTTCACGGAATTCCTGTAGGAAAGATGAACTTTCTAAGTAAAGCGGAGAGGTCACAATGAGTTGTTGAGCGACATTTGCAGCTCTTTGAAGAGATCGTTTGTAGATTTGATCGAGCCAAGCCCTGAAAAAAGGTGTTTTTGAAGCAATGTCACTGATGAGAGCATCGGCATGATATGTTATGACCAAGGGCGTCTTAGTTAATTGGCTAGCAAGAGCAGTGAAATCAACAGTCATGGGAGAGTTGATATGAGCATGGAAGATGTCACAACGCTCTCGGCTGAGAGCCCTCAGGAGCCCTGGGAGTAACGGGTAGTTAAAAGGACGAGCAATCGCGCGAAGACGATGGATATGGATGCCTTCCCAATATTCGTATGAGGGGGTATTAGGAAGTCGAGTAGTAAACACTTTGACTTCATGTCCTGCATCCACCAAACCTTTGGCTAGATTGTATGCGTAAGTTTCGATACCGCCAATAACAGGGTGAAAGTCATGGACAACCTGTGTTATTCGGAGCTGACGGCCCATAAGGATTACACCTAGTTAATCATAGGAATTACTTGGTTCGAAATTATGGTCCGGAGACATTCATGGGAAGGT
>CAYFXY010000064.1:0-3212 GCA_964347205.1 uncultured archaeon | reverse complement strand
TCGTAATGGCTAAGAAGTTCTTTTTCTGGACCAGTGAACCCATAATCCCCTACCCTGCGGATCTCGGACCCAAACGATTTCATCTGAATTTGGATCATATCGCCATAATTCAAAGGTTAATCGATAATTGGTACCCGGTGTTGTCATATTTAGGGTGATTAGGAACCGCCTAGTACCGCCATTAGCCACAATGTATTGATGTTCTTGGAGTATTGGGGCAGAAGAAGGAGTTGTGGCAGTGGCTAGCGTTGAGCTGTTAGCGAGCTTAGTGTGTACGTAGAAGTATTGCACAGCACCAAGAAAGTTTGAGACCTCAATGTTTAAGGTAATATTAGAGTTCAAAGTTACATTGGAGGGATAGGGACCTGCTTGCAAGTTTTCATTAAGCATAGCAATAGTAGCTGTTCGTTCGGGAGGTGGGAATACCCATACCGAAACGAGTAAGGTACCAGTGGCAAAGACAATACCAAACATAAGAATCGTCAGGATGGTTTGAGTATGTTTTTTCATGAATCCTCACTTTCCTCCTGCTCGTCAGGGAGTCGAATCTCCATTTGAAGAAGTTCTCGTCGCTTTTCTTTGCGGTATTTTCGCCATTGAGCTAGCGCGAAGTAGGTTATGAGAAGAGCAATTACGGCGACAGCGATGATGAAGAAAAGTTGTGCTTGTATTTGAACAAAGGTTGTGTAACGGCGAACTTGGGCGTCTTCGCTGATGGAATTGGCAGTTGTTTGAGCGTTTTCAGCAAGTGTGATAGCTGTGGCATAATCGGTCGCGTTGTAGGCTCGCCGCGCTTGGTTGAGTTCGACGATTGCACCGTTTAATGCTTCAATAAGGTCAGATATAGGTGAACCAGTTGTATCAGCATAAACTAAGTTTATATAAGCCGTGTTTATCGCAGTTTGTGCAGCATTTATGGCTTGTTGAGCCTGGGTTTCTTGTGATTGAGTTAAAGTTACTACAGGTGTTTGATTAGAGATTACTAAGACTGGTCCTTGTAAACCTAGACTAGCGATGAAGAGCGGACAAATCAATATCAAAATGGCATATTGTCGTTGCATAGGCGCCCGAACAATAGGGGCGCTAAAGATTAAAAGAATCTTTGCTTAATGGTCGAAGAGGACTGACACTGTATGTTACTTCGTGAGAAAGATACCTATGTTCCTGAAACTGTGCGGGAGCTAATTCTTGAGGCGCTTCAAAGTCGACGTTTCTCTAATGTCCAAGCCGTCGTCACTGAATTGGACGGAAAGGGGGTTCCTGAAGCTGTGACCCTGCGAATGATCAAGGACCTAGCCCAGGAAGGACAATTGCTACTGAATCTGCCTGGTGCCAAGGAGGAAACGGTGATGGCACCGGTTTCAGGAATTGTTGCATATTTGCGAAGTACCTTGGCATTGGATTTGTGGCTAACTCTGATATTGCTTACTCTTGGGTTGGTAACGACGTTAGTGATTCCGGTTGAGTTGTTTCCTTGGGTAGTCCTGCGATGGATTTTCGGAGGTTTATTGTTAGTCTTTGTACCAGGTTTTGCTTTTGTTCGAGCCCTTTTTCCCTTCGAGCGATTTATCGATAGATGGGAACGCCTAGCTCTGTCCTGTGGGTTGAGTATCGCTCTTGCAGTGTTAGTTGGCTTTGGATTGAATTTCACTCCATGGGGAATTACCCTAATTCCTACCGCAACAGTTCTTGCAGGAATTACACTAGCCTGTATCTTTATCGCCTTATTCCGTCGAGCACGGGTTCTCATAGTAAAGTCTGCTAGTGCTTCTTCAGTCGACGGGGAATGAAGGATAATCCTTCAAAAGACATGGAGATGGCCTCATCCCTTCCTTTACATGGCATTGCGGACAAATTAGAGACCCAGGAGGGATCTTAGCGCCAGCATCAAGAACAGCCCCATCGCCAACGATAACATAGTTTTCTAAAAGGAGACCTTGTCCAATGACTGCGCCATGCCCGATAATTGACTGGTCAATGGTAACGCCTTCACCAATGATAACTTCGTCAAAGATCACAGAGTTGGTTATCTTTGTGTTAGCTCCGATAATGACTTGGTTCCCAATGGTAACATCTGAGCTAATATTCCGGGGGGAAGCAATTTGTGAATCTGGTCCGATTTGTGGCGTTTTGTGCATTGTTGAGCGAAGTGCGTGATGAGCCTCAAGGAAAGATGCAGGTGTTCCAGTATCTATCCAGATACCGTGGTGTGCTAATCCATAGACTTTATTCGATTGACACAGGGGCGGAAACACCTCATATTCTAACGAGACTTTGGTTGTAGGGGGAATTTGGTCGAGAATGGTATAATCCAGAACGTAACAGCCTGCATTGATGAGGTTGCTTGGTGATTCACTCCTCAGAGGTTTTTCGATAAATTTGTTAATGCGACCAGCCGGAGAGAGATCAACAACGCCAAAAGGGCTAGGATCTTCAACAGGGTAGAGAGCTAATGTAGCGATCGCTTGTTGTTGATGATGATAATCAAGTAATTTCTGAAAGGAGATGTCTGAAACGATATCGCCATTGAGAACCAAAAATTCTGATTCATTTTTCAAGAAAGATTCGGCGTACTTGATTGCACCAGCGGTTCCTAAGGGGTGAGGTTCAATGGAATAGGTGAGATTCACGTTGTGATTGGCGCCATTACCCAGTACTTTTTGAAGAGGTTCAGAATCGGGACCTGTAGCTATAATAACCTTGGATATCTTAGCAGCATGAAGTTGATCTAAAAGAAACCCGATAAGGGTTGAGGAAGCAAGAGGAAGAAGGTGTTTGGGGCGAGTACAAGTGAGCGGACGTAGACGTGTGCCAAATCCACCTGCAAGAATCAGTGCCTTCATTATGCATTCTTCCTGTGGTGTAGGGAAGATTAGGAGCCATAAGTATTTATGTGAAAGATAGGTCTTCTTTTGTATGATTGGGGCTGCCTGTGGGTAAGACTTAAGAATAAAGCCTTAACAAGGCAGTTCCAGATTCCCTTATGATAGGGGTACTAATTATGGCACGAGATAAAGTCTATGGATTCCTCATTCTCCTCTTAGCAATCTTGATACTACTCTATTACACCTATTGGGGACTTATCTTCCCATTCATGTATTACACTACGGCAGGCGCCTATATGACCCACCCCTGGTGGCAGTTCTTCTTCTGGATTCCAATAATTCCAACGCCATATTTTGCCGTAGCTATTCCGATTTGGCTAGCGATAG
>CAYFXY010000063.1:7861-14153 GCA_964347205.1 uncultured archaeon | reverse complement strand
CTGAATCGACCTTCCACCAAATTCGGTCAAGAATTTGAAGAAAATCAGTTGTGGGTTTTATATCAAGAGGAGCTCCGCGAAGCATTATACCATACAAATGAGTGTGCCCACAGATGAATCCCGGTAAAATCAATCGCCCTTTTCCATTTATTACTAGGTCTGGCTTTTTCTTAATATCGGGTCCAATGTCGGCAATTTTGGAACCTTCTAACAAAAGATCTGTATCTTTCAAAACCCGGCGTTGTGGGTCCATCGTCACAATAACTGCATTTTTGATCAATGTTCGCATAATGATTCACTCCTTGAAATCAGAAATTTAATTGATTACTGGTAATCGGATAACCCTTTAAGCCTTCTATGCCCCTTTTTTCAAAGCGTGTATTTCCATGAAGAAGTCTTCAAGTAAGGTTCTTGTTGTTGATCCGGAGAAGTGCACAGGCTGTGGGATTTGTACTCTGGTTTGTTCATTTCGGCACATCCAGGAATATAATCCCGCCCGGGCTTTGCTTACAATTATTCGCAACGAAAAACGGGGAATCAATATTCCTGTTATCTGTCAACATTGCGATACGCCCCTATGTATGGAAAGTTGCCCTTCTGATGCAATCTATCGTGATGCAGAAACAAACGCCGTCTGTATAAATCAACAAAACTGTATTGGGTGTCATCAATGTTTGGTTGCGTGCCCCTTTGGGGGGATTCACATAGATCCGACGGATGGGCGGACGGTTAAATGTGATTTATGTGAAGGCTATGCAATGTGTGCACAATTTTGTCCACGGGAAGCGGTATTATTCTTAAAACCCAGTGAGTTAACCAAACGGTTGCGAGAAAAAGGTGTGAAACGAGCCGCAGAATATCTCCATGTTATCACCGGAGGTGCGAAATAATGAGCAAAAACGATATTCACTTTGGTTATGGAGGGAGCATCGCTGACATCGACTTAACTAGATCGAAAGTAAATATTCTGCCCCTTGACCGTGAATTTGCGAAAAGCTACCTTGGAGGAACCGGCTTCGCTGCACGCATCCTCTGGGATCGTGCTAAACCCTCTGCCGATCCATTGGATCCTGCTAATCCACTAATATTCGGTGTGGGTCCTGTTACTGGAGCGTTCTTCTCGCCATCTGGTCGGTTTATGGTTGCATTCAAGTCTCCTCTTACTGGTGTATGGGGCGAAGCTCATTGTGGAGGACATTGGGGACCTCAACTCAAGTATGCTGGATTTGACATGTTAATCATTCAAGGTCGTGCACCCAAACCCGTCTATCTCATGGTTCGGGATGGCGAAGTGTCATTTCAGGATGCAAGTCATCTTTGGACCAGTGATACCACCGAAACCACTGATTTTATCAAAGAAGAGCAAGGGGATATTGACGTCGAAGTCGCTTCTATCGGCATTGCAGGGGAGAATCTTGTTCGCTATGCCGCAATAATTGGTTCATATTATCGAGCAGCGGGTCGTGCGGGGGGAGGTGCTGTTATGGGCAGCAAGAATCTCAAAGCAATTGGTGCTCGGGGATTTGGTGGAGTTAAAGTTGCAAATCCAGGAAAATTCATGGCTGCGGCTCGAAAGGGGTATGAACAAATGACTACTGGTAAATGGGGGGAAATGAACGAAGAATCCCTTGGTAAATATGGTACTACCAATCTTGTTACCGCAATTGGGGAAATAGGACGACTTCCAACGAAAAACCATAATACGGGGGTCTTTGCAGAAGCGGATGCTATTGGACCAGAAACTATCCGAAAACACTATCGAACTAGCCGAGAATCTTGCTTTGGGTGTGCTTTACAATGCAAATATACATCACAAGTGAAATCCGGCCCCTACCAGGTCATGACTGGAGGACCTGAATATGAGACCCTAATGGCATTTGGCAGCAATTGCTTTAATTCTAATCTCGAATCGATTATTTATGTAAACCAGCTTTGTAATCGCTATGGATTAGATACAATTAGTACCGGATGCACCATTGCCTTTCTAATGGAGGTCGCGGAACATGGACTTATTACCGCTAACGAGGTAGGTGGATTAGATCTTTCTTGGGGGAACGAAGAAACCATTATTGCGTTGGTTGAGAAAATTGCTCGGCGTGAAGGGATTGGCGATCTTCTTGCGGAAGGGTCACTACGTGCAGCTCAAAAAATAGGGAAGGGTGCAGAACGGTATGCTATTCATGTGAAAGGTATGGAGGCATCGGGACAGGATCCGCGTCCACAACAAAGTGTTGGATTAACCTATGCAACTAATGTTCGAGGGGCTGACCATTTACGAAGCCTAAGTTGTTATGAAGAACTTGGATTTCCAGACGTGGCTATCGAACGGTTTGGCGAGGAGCATGCGTCAGAAGTAATGGATCTTTACAGCACCAAGTACAAAGGTCATTTGATTAAAGATCAAGAGGATTTGTACGTTCTCGTTGACAGTGTAATTCTTTGTAAATATGGTACCATGTGGCCTCCCGTCTATTACTTTGATATTATTGCTGAAATGCTTAAACCGCTTACTGGCATCGAAGAATTTGGTAGTGTTAAACAACTTCGATTAGTTGCTGAACGTATTAGTAACCTGCGTCGTTGCTTCAATGTTCGGGAAGGATTTACTCGGGAAAATGAACAGATTCATCCTCGTTTTACTGAAGAACCTATTCCTGATGGTCCTGGAAAGGGACAAGTATGTAACCTTGATCCAATGCTGGATGAGTATTATGAAGTTCGAAATTGGTCTCAAGACGGTCTTCCAAAAAGATCAGAATTGAAACGCTTGGGTTTAGAGGATGTAGCTGAAGAACTTGCAAAAATGGGAAAGTTGGTGGAAGAATAATGTCAGTAGATTTGAGTGTAACAATAGGAGATATTCCTCTTCGTAATCCTGTATTAACTGCAGCGGGTCCAACAAGCCGTGATGCAGAGACTCTTATTGGAGCTGCTCGTGGCGGGGTTGGAGGTTTAGTAGCAAAAACAATTAGCGTAAAACCCGCTGAAGTTCCGCGCCCTAATATGCAAACCTTAGATCGTGGAAAAAGTCAATGGTTACTAGCTACTGCCATGCAAAACCAGATTGTTCATTTAGAGCGTATCAAAGTTCGTGGAGCTTATGGGTTACTTAACCATGAATTATGGAGCGATAAACCATATCAAAAATGGTTAGAGCATGAATATCCCCGGGCTAAAGAAACTGGGCTATCTCTCATTGCCTCTGTTGGTTATACTCCTGAAGAGTTAGAAAAGCTGGCTCCTCTTGTTGAAAAAGCGGGAGTCGACGGTATTGAATTTAGCACACATTATATTGAAACTGATCCCAAAGTCTTTAACGAAGTTGCTAAAACGCTCAAAGAGGCTGTTGATATCCCTGTTTTTGCTAAAATGAGCCCTCATGTAAAAGATCTAACAGTTTTCACAAAAGCGGTGGATCGATACGTCGATGGCTTTGTCGCGATAAATACGCTAGGACCCTGCTTACACATTGACATCGAAACGGGGCGCCCCTTACTTGGTGGTCCAGGAGGAGTCGGTTGGCTATCTGGACCAGCGATTAAACCACTTGCTGTTCGATGTGTTGCTGATATCGCTCGTGGAACATCTAAACCAGTTATCGGTGTAGGCGGCGTCAGCACCGGGGCAGATGCAATTGAGTTTTTCATGGTTGGTGCTAGTGCTGTTCAGGTCTGCACAGCTGCAATCCTTGAAGGGCACTCAGTTTATGGACGAATTGCTCAGGAAATCTCCCATTTCTTAAAATCACATGGTCATACCTCGCCAGAAGATGTCCGTGGAGTTGCTCTTCAACATTTACCTAAAGAGACTCTCCGAATAGAAAGTCTTCCACCAACAGTTAACAATGAACTATGCTCTGGATGTGGTCTATGTAACACATCTTGTATCTATTCTGCCATTGCTGTAAATTCGGAAATAAACAAAGCCAAAGTCGATACGAATCTGTGCTACGGATGCGGGGTGTGTGTGAGCATTTGCCCCCATCGAGCACTCTCCTTCCCAACAAGTTAGTTGGTGGTTAAAAAAGAATGTCAAAGAAGCCAATGGTCACCGTGCGTATGTTTACGAGCCTTCGAGCCCTAACTGGAACCAGGGAAACTCAAATAGAAGCCTCAGATGTTCAAGAGGTCCTTGATAAACTTGCTAAGCAGTTTGGTGAAAAATTCACACAGATGATTCTAGAACCTAACGGGTCGCTGAAAACATATTATCACGTACTTGTAAATGGACGACATGTTAGGCTCCAACAGGGCCTAAAAACGCAACTATATGATGGAGACGTTGTTGCCTTATTCCCACCAATTGGTGGAGGCATGGGTATTAGAGAACAATAAATGCGATAAAACTGGATCATCTTCACTTCTTTGCTTTTCTCATCGCGTTCAAGGTTTCAGATAATCGCTTTCCCTTATCGTCTAAGATTGTTTGCTCAATGATTGTTCCTTGAACCAATATATCGGCTCCTGCTTCTGCAACTGCGGCTGCCTGTTCGGGTGTGGAAATCCCTCCACCTACGGCTAAGGGGACATCCAATTGGCTAGATACAAGTTTTATCATTGGTAAAGGAACAGCATTTTCGGCTCCAGATCCTGCCTCCAAATAGACAAGCTGGAATCCCATGTATTGGGCTGCAAGAGCATAGCCAAGGGCGATTTCGGGTTTATTTCGGGGAATCAATCTTGCGTCACCAATATAGCCCGCAGTTCCTCCAGGTTGCACAATTAGGTAAGCCATGGAAATCGGTTCTAGGCTAAAGCTTTTGATATATCGCGCGGCTTGGGTTTGGGCATCGATCAACCAATAGGTGGTTCGCGAATTGAGAAGGCTCATGAAAAAGATTGCATCAGCATGACGGGAAAGTCCAGAAACATTTCCAGGAAACAGAATTAGAGGGATTTTCACTTGTTGTTTGATTATTTGAAGGGTTTCGTTAATTATTCCAAATGCGGTGGAGCCCCCAACCATAATTCCATTGGTTCCTACTTCTTCCGCGATTTTTGCGATTTGCCCCGCATCTGCTGAAGTCTGTTTAGACGGATCAGGGTCAATTAAGGTGAGATGTGCAACACCGGTCTGTTTTATTGCGTTGAGAATTGTTTTCCAGACAGGATTTGGGATTGGCATACAATCACCCCGATTTCAAGGAAGAGGTGTTCGTGCTTTTAAATTTACTAGCGTTGGCTTAGAAGTTTGACTATTCCTGGAGAAACGTGTGTTGTTTTTTTCTCCCAATCTACAACAACCATTTTACGTAGTTCAAAATATCGTAAATGCCCACGGACTTGATTCTCGCTTAGGTGTAGTCGTTTTGCCAATTTTGAGAAGGTGATTTTTCCTGTAGCCCCAAAAGCGCGTAAAATAGGGCTCCACTCATAGGTGATGAGCATCACCAAAGCAGATAGTAGTTTATCTAGATTATATTCGGTTTTATTGCTAATGGGAATAACTGGAACGCCGACCATGAAACTTAGATCATGCCGAATCCGTTCGGGGGTTCTTGCCTTTCGGAGGTCTTGTTTATTCGCTGCAACAATACAAGGAACATTGGGTAACAAATCACTAATTTCAGTCCAAATGTAGCGGGCTTCAGCATCTCCATCTGGATTACTAGCATCGACAACAAAAAGGATCCCATCAGCGCCTTCTGAGATAATCCGCCGTAAAACCTTGAATCGTGCTAATCCAGGAGTACCAAACAACCGAACTGGAATCCCTAATACTTCTGATATGCCATGATCTAGGCCTACCGTTGTACCATTGGCTTGAATGTTGATGACATTACCTTGTGCTAACTGTTTAATTAACAAACTCTTTCCCGAAAGGTGTGGTCCTGTAACCAGTACTTTCATTAATGTCGCACTCCAAATCCAATCTAAATACCTGTAACAAATGTTATTATACATCTAAACGGGCTTTTCATCCCATCTATAATAATTCCCACAGTAAATTCATTCTAATTGGTCTAAATTTAAACCTTGCTTTCCTTGGTGCTGAGTTCAGTTTAATTAAGGTAACATTATTCCCCGGTTTTCCAAATCCTCTGCTACATCGGAGAGCCCTAAACGTTCTAAGGTTGTCTTTTTAGGCACTCCATCTTTTAATCGCCACCCCCGGAGTTCATAATATTCATCAAGCATCTGGTCTAGCTCAACAACTTGACCTTTGGAAGGCCCTTCGGGGGCGGGCGTTTGTGTTAAACGTCGGGGAAGGGAATCATCTTTTCGTCGGATTCCTTCACGCACATTGAACCCTCGGTTAAGATTTACGATACGTTCACCAATAAGTCGAAATT
>CAYFXY010000063.1:6598-7851 GCA_964347205.1 uncultured archaeon | reverse complement strand
ATTGCCCTTCTGTTAATGAAACTCCAACAGTGACTTCAAATGCGGCAACCACATCTTCATAGAAAAGTACGGGGGGAATTAGTGTGCCATATTTGCAGACTCCCAATGATTCAACGATTGCACAGAAATCTTCATTCTCTTTTACCATTAATCCTTTATATTTCGGATTTAATCGGTCTCCAATTTCTGGTAAATATTTCGTACCATAGCGGATACCAATCTCCTCATCAAATCCAACTTCATCGAGCACGGGGAATGCGTATAGGTGATCTGCACCGCGGGCTGCGGTTGCTGTAGCGAGTCCCATTGATTTTTGGGCTCGTGGTTCTTGACCGGCAATTTCCTGTTTCTTGCAATGCATCACGAATTTCTCGGTTCCACGCCCAATTCGTTGTGCTGCTCGATAGCTCCCTTCCGCAAGAATGTCACCAAAACCTTCACGGTTAGCAATCAAGTGAATGAGTTTGATAATTGATTCGTGATTGCCCCAACTCAAATCAATACCACCTGTATCTTCAGCGGTGATGAGTCCTTCTTCCCATGCCTCCATTGCCCAACTAATTGTTGCACCAGTCGAGATGGTATCTAAACCATACAAATTACTTAGGTGATGGCCATATAGAATCGATTCGAGGTTATCATTACCACATCGACTTCCATATGAAGATTGGGTTTCATACTCGGGACTTCCTCCACAGTATGCGTAAGGACCGCTCTTTACTAGGGTGTATCGACCACAACGCTGTAAACAAGCAAAATCGGCTCTAGGTTTTACAAGATAGTCTTTTTTGATAGCTTCACCACTAATTTTTTGATATTCTGCAAAAACACCAGAGCGCATGTTATAACTAGGTAGCCGACCGATTTCTTGCATTAGTTCAACTAGGTTGGTAGTGCCATATTCTGCTCGGCTTGCAGTAAAGGGACTAGCCAGCATTTTTTGATGTAAGTTTTCAACCACCTCAAGATAGCGGTCAGGTTTAGCTATCGGAATATCTTGACTGCCGCGAACGGCAACCGCTTTAAGCCGTTTACTTCCTGCTACTGCTCCAATTCCCGATCGGGCTGCAGCCCGGTCATAATCGTTGATAATAGCTGCATAGCGAACAAGATTCTCTCCTGCCTGTCCAATACATGAGACTCGCAGATTTCGGTCTCCATGGGCTTCTTTAATCATTTCTTCAGTTTCAGTAGTACTTCGTCCCCACATATCCTTAGCATCAATTAATCGGGCTTTCCCATTGTCGATAAAT
>CAYFXY010000063.1:0-6588 GCA_964347205.1 uncultured archaeon | reverse complement strand
GGATTCTTCGCTCGACCTGTTACTATTATCGTGTCAAATCCTGCAAATTTCAACTCTGGACCCCAGTGTCCTGCAGAATGGGCTTCTCCAAAAATTCCTGTTAGAGGTGATTTTGCTCCAACAACATACCGTGAGGCTTGTGGCCACAGAGTTCCAGTAAATGGTCCGGTTGCCCAAATCAGTACGTTATCTGGTCCTAATGGATCTGTTTCAGGTCCCACATAGTCATAAAGGAAACGTGAAGAAAATCCCTGTCCTCCAATATATGACAAGGCAAACTTGCGATCAATTGGAATTGGTTTACAAAGTCCCTTTGTCATATCGACTTGCAAATGTTGACCAGCATAACCTCCAAGTCTTGCTTTTCGACCCATTAACTTTCCCCCGCCTTTGGTTTCCTTTCAACACGTAACTCATCAAGTAAATTCCTGCATTCATGTTGAATGACTTCTTGCTGCTTCAATGCCGCTAATTCTTCTTCTGTTAAGATTCGTAGGGTATTCACGGGACAATATTTTGTGCAAAAACCACAATTAACACATTTTATTGCCTTTTGAGTATCAGGATGCAGAAATATTGCCCCAAATGGACACGCATCTACACAGGCACCACAACCTCTACATTTTTTCGAATTCACCATCACTATATCCTTTCGATTACGTCGCAGTGCCTCCTCTGGACAAGCTTCAATACACCAAGCCTGATCACAATTCCGACAAGCCACAACCACATCTAGACCCGGATCGACTCGTCGGACTCGATTTCGCGATTTTTTGGGGTTAATCGTCTTTTCCCAATGAAAACTACATATTGCTTCGCAGATTCGACAACCGACACATACTCTGGGATCAGCGTACAGAAATTGTCGCACTTACATACACCTCATCAGGTCAATAATCTTCTGTCGTTAATTGCCGTAAAACTTTGTTGTCAATCTAGAAAAACACACAATATTGGTATCTTTGAGCTATTGATAAAAGGGCAGACGAATTTTAGAAGATACTATGGTTCAGGCAACTCAGAGACGTATTATTGCATTTGATGTAGATGGTACAATTATTAACGGATTTTGGCTGTCTCAGGTCATTGCGCGATTAGGTCTACTCAAAGCCTTTGTTTTTGGAGTTTTAGGCATCCTTTATGAAGCGCGTATTATGGAAGTGGCTTCATTCATGCGTTATGCCTATCGGCTTCTTAGAGGGGCTCCCAAAGACTGGTTAATTCGAATGACAGATCAAGTGTATTTACTACGTGGTGTGAAAGAGACGTTCAACGTTCTTAGGGAGCAAGGACACATCATCGTCTTGATCAGTTCTGGAATTCCAGATTTTGCAGTTGCAAAGCTTGCAATGAATTTAGGAGCTCACTTTGCAATCGGTATTCGAGCCGAAGTAGAAGCAGGGCTTCTTACAGGCCATATCGCAGCTCTAGATTGTCGGGGGCAAAGCAAAGTCGATTCATTACGGGACCTAATTGAACTCCATCAACTCGAAGATTATGAAATTGTTGCTGTAGCTAATGACCGAAATAATGTTCATATTTTTGAGTTTGCTCATATTGCTGTTGGCTTTCGTCCTGATCAAGTTGTTCGACGCCATGTACGCATTGTCGTAACAACACCTGATTTAAGAGCATTATTGCCAGCGATTTCTTCTCCGCCGACACAGGTTCATGTTCCTCGACGATTAAGCCAAGAAATAATTCGTCAGCTTCTTCATGCAAGCGCAGTGAGTATTCCCCTTCTTTGGTTTTGGGATTCATCTTGGCATTTTCCAATCTATCTTTTAATTGGTAGCCTTACATTCCTTTTCATCCTATCTGAGGTTCTGCGAAGTTATGGAATCCAAATTCCTTTTATCTCAAAAATGGTGTTAGCTGCTGGTCGCGAAGATGAAATCGACCATTATGTGCTCTCTCCATTGTATTTCGCTGCAGGAGTCACTCTCCCCCTCATTCTATTTGGTACCCTTTTTTTCTTGACCCACATTGCTGTTGCAAGTGTGATAGCTTTTCTCATTGGCGATGCATTTTCAACTATTGGGGGGAATTTCCTTGGACGACATCATTATCCATTTAATCCAACTAAAACCATAGAAGGCACACTAATTGGATTTTCAGCAGCCTTTTGTGTATTGTTGCTTGTCGTTTCACCAATTTCTGCTCTTCTAACATCAGTAATAGCTGCAATCATTGAGCTTCTTCCGCTCCGACTTGATGACAATCTTGCCGTTCCTCTTCTGACTGCAACAATTTTGACGCTGATTCAGTTTTTTGGATTATACTCGTTTCTCTAAAGGTAGGATAGCCGAATACCCCGACTTTATAAGTTCGTTCCTGCCCTTTCATGTTAGCTCAAAGGAATGAGGAAAATGTCAAGCCAACACTGCCCTGAATGCAGTCGACAACTTAAACCAAATGCCCGATTCTGTTCATATTGTGGTGTCTCGCTGCAAACTCAACAGGATAGCGCTGTTTCTGTTCAAACTCACCCAGCAGTTTCGACATCACCTTCTCAAAAAGAGGTTGCTGAAGAGGTCACAACGATTCCAGCAGTGATTGAATCGGCGTTAATAATGCGGGGCAAACTCGAAACTCTTCAAACTCAAAAAATCGCACTTGATGAAGAACTGGAAACTGTAAAGGTCAAACAACTTGTTGGTGAATTATCTGAAAGTAAGGCAAAAAAACAATTTAGTCAACTTAATACAAGGTTAGGTCCCATTACTAAAGAAATCGAAGAGTTAGAAAACAAGGCGCTAACACCGTTGGAACAGCTGCAACAAGGTAAGAAAGTTCAGGAAGGACGTCTTCATCGGTTGGACGAACTTCGAAACTCAGGAGAGGTTGATGACGCAATTTATCAACGGCTCTCAAGTGAGTACAAAAATAAATTGAATGAGCTTAATCAACAACTTGAAACCGAAACCTCTCAAGCAAACCGCTGGCTGTCTCAACTTGAAGATCGTAAACAACAACTAGAATTTGAAAGAGAAACTCTTCAGATTCGGGCTCGTATTGATGAAGTATCAAAACGAGATGTTAAGAAGCAACTCAAACTAATAGATGAAGAACTCAATAAGCTGACCAGCGTTATTACTGGATTACGATCTCTTCTCGGCCAGGTGGCGCTTGCTCCCAAGGAACGGGTACTGAAACAACCATTAGAGGCCAAAGCTAAGAATGCGCCTAAAAAACCAGCGCTTAAGAACTGTCCCTATTGTAAGGCTCAAATCACGTCTCCGAGTAAGTACTGTTATACCTGCGGACGGTTACTTCAAAGCTGAAGGAAATTTAAAGTGAACCGCTTCATACCCGCCTACTTTGTCTCCTTTTCGTGCCCACACTAAAAGAATGGGTCCTCTGATTTCATATTCCAAAGGGGTGTCTACTTCGATGATTTGGGTGCCTTTAGGAAACAGATAAAGCACTTCAATGTCGTATTCGGCGATTTCCTGTGTAACTTCACTTTTCATTGAGTTTATGTCTTGAGAAGGGGTTCCACTAAAGTGAATAACCCACTGAAAATAGGGGGCATCAGCACGTCCTCGTAGACCAATATCTACATGGAGAAGTTGTTGTTTGACGCGTTCGTCATTTAAGTATACTTTTTCTGCGTTGAGGAATTCAGTCATATTAAGCCAAAGCTTCTCAGCTTCTCTTTGAAATTCGTCCTCTTCTTCGAGAAGCTTTTGATAAGTACCTTCAGGGTCGATGTAGTCGTAGATAAGGACTTGAAAGACTTCTAATGGTGGTGAAATGGAGAAGACCGATGAAGCGAATAAGGGTTGAACATTCATGGTTTAAGAAATCACCATCACTTCTTTTTTATCTGATAACCTTTAACTCATTCAAGAAGTTATAATCACCTCGGTCATAAGGGGTGTAAGCAAGTGTCTCAAGGAATTTTCATCGCTTTGGAAGGAATTGATGGTAGCGGAACAACCACTCATGCAAAACTTCTCGGGAATTGGCTTCAAGGAAGGGGATTTGATGTGGTACAGACGCATGAACCCACTGACGAAAACATCGGGCGATTAATTCGGAAAATCCTACGGGACACCTCGGTTTCCCCTGCAATCGACGCCTTACTTTTCGCGGCAGATCGTATTGATAATACTTTGAACCGAATCCAACCCGCGCTTGATCAAGGAAAAATTGTAATTACTGATCGCTATGTTGAATCCTCAATTGCATATCAATGCTCGTCTGGTCTTGATCAAGAATGGGTTCAAAACCTTAATCGTTATGCTCTAACACCTGATCTCACCATCCTTCTTGATGTCTCGCCAAAAATCGCATTGGGACGTAAACGGAAACCGAAACAAAAAGACAAGTTCGAATATGCTGCATTTTTGGCAAAGGTTCGGCAGGTGTTCCTCAATCGTGCTCAGGAACTCGGCTTTAAAGTAGTTAATGTTGAACAATCAATCCGCGATGTTCAATCCCAAATCCAGCAGTACGTGCAACCACTACTCATAAGCCTTAAGTAAGTCTCTGCCCCTTTTTACCTCGGCGGCAATGAAGAGGAAACCTGATGGTCACTGATACAAAGATGAAGTGAACGACGGGCGGACTAGAGCCGCCACATTTTGTTAAAGTCTCTAAACTGAATTCAACATCATTAACGTGTTCTTCTAATCAGAATTTAGAAACTCTAGCCAGAATCGCATTATGCTTGCAGAATCGATTCTATTTGGCTGCTATATCTTTTCATTACTAAGAAAATCATTCCAAGATTCGCGCTTTTCTTCACAAGGGAAGTAAGAATTGCGTTGGGACCAGCACCCTTTAGAATAATATAACCATTATCGGCTTCAACGGTAATTTGAAGGAGTTTTCCTCGAGGTATTTCTGTTAATGCTCGTTCCGCAACGCCTAATAAGGCTGCGGTCATCGCCGCAACAATTGCTTCATTAATAGTTTGTGGCATCGCGGCTACGATTGGTAATCCCTGGGCGGTGACGATAGCACTTGCTTCAATGCCAGGCGTTGTACTCTCCATTTGTCGGAGGAGTACCTGAAGATTCTTCGCGATATCGGACATCGTTAATTCCCCGTTCGCTTAATTATCCCAAAATAGCTAAAATTGTTCTGGTTAAAACGTAAAAGAGGGGGGTTTTGAAACGATTATTCTATTGGAGAACGTAAACCTTAAAGAAGTCCCATTCAACTTGCTGAACTATTCGAGAGGCTGCTTTAATTATGGCAGAACGTGATCAATCAAAGGAAAAACCCAGCAAAGGTAAAGAAAGTAGAGATGAACCTGAAACCATCGAGGAATCTGATGAATCTATTGATGAGAAAGAAGAATCGTCAGAGGATAAATATCGCCGTGCTGGGAAGATTGCCAGTCAGGTTCGAGAAGAAATTTTACCGCAAATCAAAGTTGGGGCTCGCACCTTCGATTTGTGTGAAGCAGCGGAATCTCGGATCGTCGAATTAGGGGGCGGGATTGCGTTTCCCACTAATGTCTCTTTGAATGAAGTCGCCGCTCATTACACTAGCCCGGAAGAAGATAAGACAGTGATTCAGGATGGTGACATCGTTAAACTTGACATAGGTGTTCACATTGACGGATACATCGCAGATACGGCTATCTCAATTAGTTTTAATCCCGAATTCGAAACTCTAATAGAAGCGAGCCGTGAAGCTCTAAATAAAGCCTTACTTCTAATTAGACCTAAAACCAATAGCAAAGATTTGGGAAAAATTATCGAAAATACCGTCCGTGGATATGGTTATCGACCGATTAGGGATCTCAGTGGGCATCAACTCGACGAATATATTCTGCATGGACCCAAAAGCCTTCCAAACATCGCGGTACCTCATGGAACAATACTTGAGGAGGGTGAAGCCTATGCCCTTGAAACATTTGCTACCACGGGTACTGGGAGTGTGCATGAAACTGGTCAACATTATATTTTCAGTTTAAATCCTGCGCGAATTCCCCTCAGGAACCGTGGAGCCAGAGATATCGTACGCTTAGTCGCCCGTGAATTCAAAGGACTTCCCTTTAGTCGTCGCTATCTCGCAAAACACATCCCAAAGCTTAGCTTTACCCTTGGATTACGCGAACTTACCACTAAAAAGGCTCTTCGCCAATATAGCGTGCTCGCCGATACAAAGGGGAGCTTTGTTGCCCAAACTGAACATACCTTTCTCGTTACAAAAGATGGCATAGAAATCACTACCGAATAAATTCAAAAAATGATTTTTTATGGTGCCATTTAGGAAATTCCTGAAAACCTAAATGAAAAACGGATTTTAGTCGGGTAATACGACAATATGTATAAAGCTATCATTAACATTAGTATAGTTACACAGATGCTTGAAGAAAGCTTTAAAAGACTTGAGCGCGGTTCTCTACTGGCGAACCTTATAAAGGTTTCGCCATTTCAAGCGGGGAAAAAATTCACATATACGTAATTTGATAGCACATCTTTCCGTCGTAACCAGCGAGCGATGGAAAATAAGGCTTGAAACATTCGCCAATGGACTGGGATGCTGCTCAAAGAGAGCAGACTCTCGCAACACCCCGTCCCCTCTTCATCGGAGAAAGAAGGTCGAAAGAGTAATGGTTGAAGAAGC
>CAYFXY010000062.1:12694-14240 GCA_964347205.1 uncultured archaeon | reverse complement strand
GTTTCAGACGTGGAGGGTGATAACCTTTGACATTAAGCGTTTCTGTATCCTCTTCCAAAATTTCGCGGGGGCAAAAGTATATACAGATTTCACAGCCCTTGCACCGGTCAGGAATTACACAAATCTCCCGATCAGCTATGACTTCTTGAAGATCCGCAATGAAGGGTACTTGAGTTTTATTTTTTGCCCGAGAACGGGGCGTTTTTTTGGTCAACTACATTCACTCCACGTTATCATCTTTTCTTTCCAAATATACCTTTGCGATGGCAACTGCTCCTCAGATATATCAAAGATCTGGCTTAACAAGTATAGGAAAGGACTAACACAAAACAATAATTTCATAAAAACTTCAAAGCCTTCCTCATTAGAATGCGCAATCTAATAGTAAAATCATTTCGAGACCTAACGCCGCCACGTATGAGCTTTTTCCCGCTCTTCCCGACTTTTCTGCTGGAACCACGCCCAGGGTTTCTCTACTTGCTTCCCGTCAGGGTATGAAAGTATAATTCTATCAGTGCAGGAGAAGCAGGGGTCAATTGAAGCCAGAACGATAGGTAAGTCCGCTATGCGTCCGCCTTTGAGCATTTCGATAACGCTGGGGAGGTTGGCCAGGGTGGGGGCGCGGGCTTTGTGGCGTTCGGGTTTATCGGTGCCGTTGCTGACAACGTAGTGGAGGACTTCGCCGCGGGGGGCTTCGAAGGTGCTGAGGGCGTGGCCAGGGGGGATGCGGCGGGGGGCGCGGGTGGCGATGTCGCCGGGGGGGAGGGTTTGGAGCCAGTGGATGACGCAGTTGCAGGCGTCGGTGGTTTCGAGCATGCGGACGATGACGCGGCCGGCGACGTCGCAGAGGTCGGAGGTGCGGATGTCCCAGTGGGTGCCTTCGCTTTCTTGGTAGGGGGTGCGGGGTTGGGTGTGGCGGACGTCCCATTTGATGTCGGAGGCGCGGGCGGTGGGGCCGGTGGCGCAGAGGGCTTTGCCGATGTCGGTTTTGAGGATGCCAACGCCGATTGCGCGGTCAAGGATGGTTTGTTCTTTCAACACGAGGTTGGTGTAGTGGGTGATACGGGCTTTGATTTTTTCGAGGCGGTCGATCATGCCCGGGATTTGGGATTCTTGGATGTCATGGCGGACGCCACCAATGAGATTGTTGGCGTAGTTGACGCGGTTGCCACAGATTTCTTCGATGATGTCCATGCTGTATTCACGGTCTCGCCAAGTGTAGTGAAAGAGAGTGTCCCAGCCAATTTCGTGACCGGCGATACCGAGCCAGAGGATGTGGCTGTGGATGCGGTTCAGTTCGTTCATGATGCCGCGAATGTAGAGGCCGCGTGTTGGTATCTCTAAGTCGAGAATTTCTTCCACGGCTTGGACATAGGCGGTGGTGTGAGCTTGGGAGCAGATGCCGCAGATGCGTTCGGCAAGGTAGATGTTTTGGCTAAAAGTGCGGCTTTCAAAGGCTTTTTCGATGCCACGGTGGACGTAGCCGATTCGTGGCTCAACGTCAATAACGATTTCACCGTCGATGGTTATGGTAAAATTTTCTGGC
>CAYFXY010000062.1:10945-12684 GCA_964347205.1 uncultured archaeon | reverse complement strand
ATGGTCGTGGGGTGTTTTGCCATAAAAGGTCAACTACCAGAATGCTTTGGGCGTCGTTATTTCATGCCGTATTCTTCCTTAAGTAAGTAATCGATAGACCATGAATTCCTAGCGTACCTACCGACTAGAAACCTGGAAGCTATCTTAGAAATCATTGTATAAGCCAAACAAATTAGCAACGCTATAATCAGGTATCACATCATGGTTGTTACAAACCCCAGTCTCTCAACAGCGAGTAAAAACTTGACCGGGTGAGTATCATTTGTATACTCCAAATTCTTTGGTGAAGTCGACCATAGCCTTTACATTTTCTGGCTTTACCCGATCAAAAAATGCCCCGTTGGTCATGATGTACCCCCCACCTTTACCTGCGGTGTCAATGAGTTCCTTCGCGTAGTCACTTATTTGCTGGGGTGTCCCGACGGCCAACATATCTGTGGGCATGTTACCAGCTATGCAGGCAACCGTACCGATAGTCTTCTTAGCTTTAGCCATGTCTGTCGTGTCAAACATCCATAATGTCTTACCTTTGGGTAAGTCTTTAATAACTTCCAGACGCGTGGTATAGCCCCCTTCAGCCACAGGAAATGGAACGCATCCCTCTTCAATTAAGCCCATAATGACCTTTCTTAGAGTAGGCCAGTAAAATCTCTTGAACTGCTCATCTGAGAGGAAACCATCAGCCCCTTTATGCAGAGGCATAAAGACTATGGGTTTGGCGTTCACCTGCGCTGCGCCTATCCCCATCTTAATCATGAGTGGCGTTAGTGCCTCCATAGCTTCGAGGAGCTTATCCGGTTGGCGGTACATGTCTACCATTATCCCCTTAGTGCCTCTTAGAGTATCACCAATTACATCGAAAGGTGCCTTGGTAAATCCGGCGAGTAGCGCCGGGAACCCTAATGTTGCCATCTCACCATCGAAGCCTCCTACCATTTGAACCCATTTCAGACTTTCAGCACCAGCATCAAAGAGTGCCTTATAGGCTTCTTGAACTGGAGGCAAACCAAAAGGTATGAAATTAAAGGCTACGCCATACATTTCAAGTATACCAGTGAGAGCCGGGAGCATACTGAACCCCTCCAGCTTACCAAAAACGCGTGGCAGGTAAACATTACTGAAGAAATGCGACGGGTCGTCAATCAAGCTGTCATATTCATCCGATTTCATGTATTCGCCTTCGTTGTGCTGGTACGAATGCTCAGGCGCAACACCATGACCAGGCCAAGAATATAACCTGTAGTCAAGGATTTCAAAGAACCTTCCTGGTCCAGGGCCTGCACAGCCCATGTGCGCATCTGGCCTATAGTCTAAGACAAATTTCTTCCAAGCTGCGGCGCATTTGTCGTAGTCATACATTGCTTCCTGAGTGGTAATTCCGTAATAGAACGTGGGGAACATGTTAGGAAGTACAAGGACTGGGACCCTATCCGGTTTTTTCTTCATTTGAATGGCGTCTTTTATTCTCGTTATTCTCTCCTTGTAAAACTTCTCTGCTTCCGGGCTCTGAAATTTAAGATCATTTCCCTCTGGGTCTTTCGGCGAAAGCCACTTTTCGAACATTGCTTCTTGCTTTTCATCCGATGATAACTCATCCCATTGCTTCTCCATTTTTCTCAACCCTCTACATATTATTCCTTTAGGAGGTTTATTTTGCACCAATCCATTTCTTAGCAAGGGCCACTGCTGCCATGGCATCTTTACCATAGGCATCAGCGCCAGTATAGTTCTTTATCTCC
>CAYFXY010000062.1:5333-10858 GCA_964347205.1 uncultured archaeon | reverse complement strand
AAGGCTAGAAACCCACTCAAGCCAACAATAGAGGCACCTGTTTCCTTTATCTTCTCAATAAACATCGGTGCTGGGATATCCACGCCTAAATCGTAAACGTCAAAGCCGTTGATATCGAGCATAAAGACGACAATATTCTTTCCGATATCATGGATATCTCCAGCAACAGTGCCGATGACAACCTTACCCAGGCGTTTAACCGTTGCTGCCTTGGCTAATTTGGGCTTAACTAGCTCCGTAATTGCCCTAAGGATCTCACCTGAATACATAAGGTCAGATATGAAATACTCGTTATTAGCAAAGCGATTGCCCACAATTTCGAGAGCACGGCGGGAATCATCCAGGATCGTGAGTGGGTCTTCACCTGCCTTCAGCCTATCTTTGACAATTTTCATTGCCTTCTCTTCTTCTAAATCTGCCAAAATGTTGATGAAATTTTCGGATTTTCCCATAATAAGACCTCATGGCTACTTTATGGTTCTCCACTCATTGTGTCCAAAATTTTTAACCAGCATTTGTTAGGACACTGATAAATAACTTATGATTTCCGAGAATGGCAAGATTGGAATTTCATGCAGCTATTGAATGGTTCGCCTTGCATCTATCTGTCTCCGATAACCATTTGCTCATATGGAACTTTAGATCCTTACCTATTCTTGAACACCTAGGCGCCAACATAGGCTTCTTCTCATTGATTTCCCCTATCCAATAAGGGCTCAATAAGTCTCTCATAAAAGTTATTTAATTACTAAGCCAGACTTCTATCATGAAACAAAAAAAGGAAAGGCTCAATACAGTGATCTTTGAGCCTGATGGGCGTAGGGTAAGAACCGCTACCGGAAATAACATATTTGAGGTGGCATGTAACGCGGGTGTTAAAATACGATCCGAATGTGGTGGGAATGGGATCTGCGGAAAATGCAGGATTATTGTCCGAGATAAAAAAGCTGTGACCAAAATTACCAAGGTGGAAAAGAACCACTTATCCTCGTCTGAAATAGATTTAGACTATAGGCTAGCTTGTTGCACTGTATTCAAAAAAAACGTTACGGTAATGATTCCTCAGGAGAGCCGAATCGGAATACAGAAAATCCAAGAAACCGGTTTAGAAAGACCTGTTCCATTAACCCCTCTAGTTGCAAAGTGGCACATAGCTTTAGCAAAGCCCACATTAGCTGATATTAGACCAGACTATGAAAGGATTCTCGACTCTTTAAAAGATGAATACGGTCTCGATAAATTAGAAATCGAGTATGAACTTTTAAGGAATTTGCCCAACACCCTTCGCCATACAAATTGGGACATTACTGTCACTTTGTGGAATGGGCATAGAATAATTGCGGTCGAAAAAGGGGATACCTCTACCACGGTTCTCGGATGTGCCATAGACGTCGGTACGTCAAAGATTGTCGGTTGCGTAGTGGATTTAACAACTGGTAAAACTATTGGTGTTGCTTCTATAGAAAACCCCCAAGTGATCTATGGTGAGGACATTGTGTCTCGGATTGCCTTTGCTACTGATGATGAAGAAAACCTAGGAACCTTACAGAGACTGATATTTCAAGGAATAAATGATGTGTTACATGAGGCATGCGTCCAAGCTGAGGTTGATTCTGATAACATCTATGAGGCAACAATCGGGGGAAATACCGCGATGCACCACTTTTTCTTAGGGGTTCAACCGAAATACCTAGCTCTGTCTCCCTTTACACCGGTCTTAAAGAGGTCAATGGATGTAAAAGCTAGTCAAGTGAACATCAAAATAAACCCTGAGGGTAACGTTCATGTGTTACCAGTTATTGCCGGGTTTGTCGGCGCCGACGCTGTTGCAGGCGTCCTTTCGAGCGGTATCTATGAATCAGAAGAACTTTCCCTTCTGCTGGACATCGGAACCAACACGGAGGTTTTTGTCGGCAACTCAGAGGACCTCTTGGCTTGCTCTTGCGCTTCAGGACCTGCTTTTGAGGGAGGTCACATCAAACATGGGATGAAAGCAGTGACTGGTGCAATCGAAAAAGTGTACATCAATCCAGCTTCAGGCTATGATGTTGAATATGAAACTGTGGATGATGCTGACCCTAGCGGATTATGTGGGTCTGCCATGGTTGATGTTGTAGCTGAATTGGCAAAGTGCGGAATTATAAATCGGCGAGGCCGATTTAACATGAACGTGAATACACCTCGATTAAGATTCGTAGATAATAAGGGAGAATTTATTTTAGCTTGGAATAATGAAACTGCAACTGGAAAAGAAATTACGGTTACACAAGAAGACATTAATGAGATACAACTGGCCAAGGCTGCAATATTCACGGGATGCTGGATTTTAATGAAGAAGCAAAACGTGAAGAATAAGGATCTCGATCAGGTCTTTCTTGCAGGCGCTTTTGGAAGTTATATTAATCCCGAAAGCGCGAAGTTAATAGGATTAGTACCTGACGTCCCGACAGAGAAAATAAAGTTTGTTGGCAATACAGCACTAACTGGCACCAAAATGGCTCTAATCTCCCAAGAAGCGAGGAAAATCGCAGATAAGTTATCAAATAGAATCCGTTTTCTTGAGCTCTCAGTAGATCCAGATTTTAGTTCAGAGTTCGCTAATGCAATGTTTATTCCCCATAAAGATTTAAACAGATTTCCATCAATTAAAAAAATATTTCAGGAGATCTGATGGGGATGTTCAACTTTGAAAAGGAACAAAAAACCTTCGATATCGCGGGAATAAAAGTAGGCGGACAACCAGGTGAGTATCCAACAGTTTTGATTGGAAGCATTTTTTATGACAGGCATAAAATCGTCACTAACGCGATGAAGGGTGAATTTGACAAGCGCAAGGCTGAAGCTTTACTTAAGACCCAGGAAGAAATGTCTGATAAGACTGGAAACTCTGTGATCATCGATATAGTAGGCTCTTCAGTCGAAGCATTAGAAAGGTATGTTGATTTTGTGTCCACGATAACGGAATCCCCATTTCTTGTCGATGGTCCCTCGGCGACTGTGAGAATACCGGTGATGAGGCAGTTAGCTGAAACCGGGCTCATAGATAGGGCGATATACAATTCGATAGACTACGCTGTTAAGTCAAGTGAAATCGCTTCCCTCAAAGAGATCGGGGCCGAGTCGTCTATTGTTATGGCTTTTAATCCGAGAAATGTTTGGGCTGAGGGAAGAATAGAGATCCTAAATGGGTATGAGGGACAACAGAGCCTTTTGGAAGCTGCAAAAGAAGCCGAAATACCCAACATTCTCATTGACGCTGCTGTCTTAGATGTACCAAGCATAGGCATATCCGCTAGAGCGATATACATGATTAAAAGCGAATTCGGATTTCCCACAGGATGTGGGCCTCCAAACGCCATCACAACGTGGAAAAAAGTGAAAAAGGATTTGGGTCCCTATGCATATAATACCTGTCTAGCAGGTTCCGGCTTAATTACTCAATCACTGGGTGCGAATTTTATCTTATATGGACCAATAGAAGACGCTGAAGCAGTTTTTCCTGCATGTGCGATGGCTGATGCCATAATCGCTTATAATGCCCGGAGATATGGAATTAGACAAAAGACTAAGCAACATCCACTTTTCAAAATCTTCTAATTATCCTCCCCCTACAGGGCTAAATATCCCCATAAAAACATCCTTCTCAATCTTAATTGCATTTGTATCGCCAGTTATTTTTTTTGCATTTAAGGAAATGATTATGCTCTTGTTCACTTGATTTCCTTCATAATTTGAAAAAACATAATCCTTGAAAATATCCCCATATTTTGCTACAAGATCTTTTAGTAAGGATAAAACCGTTGAACCTTTACTGACAATAACTTCTTCCTTAACTTTTCCTGTAATTCTTGTCAGTGGATAACCATAATGTAAACTTACCCTTACCAATCTGACCACACAACTTGCTACTAAAAATCTATCCAGAACGATAGACCTATCACTGAGTCTATGAAGTTTTTGCCTTGCCTAATAATTCATCGGCTGCATCATCAAGACCTAGTTCCTCAAGTTTTTCCCGTGTCGGTATACTGGTCTTCTTATTCCAGCCGCAAGCTTCATAAAACTCATCAAGCATGCCATCCAGATCAGTTACAGCTTGGCCTTTCGTCGGACCTGTTGCTATGCGCTCTCTCATGCGTTTCGGAAGTGTGTCATCTTTTCTTGTAAAGCCTTCTCTGACATTAAAGCATTTTTCGAGATTTAATACCCGCTCTGAGATCTTCATTAATTCAAATTGATCAATTTTCCGACCAGTAAGCGCGGAGAGCATACTTGCATATCTTTTCGGAGTTAAGCAGTTATCCTCCATGCCAAATGCTGGAAATCTACAAACCCCAGTTGTTTCTTGGATAATCCCTTGTAGCATTAGAAGTTTAACAGCGCCACCTTTTCCTACACCAGTTTCAGCGAATTTATCTGGAGGTGGGAATGGAAGACCAAACTCTAACAGACCACCCGTCCATTCACTGAAATCCCAAGATCCTGTCCAGTACGGATGCATATGGCAAGCGCCCCTCGGAGCAGTGGCATACAAAAGGGCTACTGATTTCGCTTCCCCTCTCGGTTCGTGAGCAGGTAATTCCAAACCTTTGACGTGCAATGCAATTTCTTCTGCCCCTTTTCCAATTCTAGCCGCAGCACGTCTTACTCCTTCGGCTAATAAATCTCCTAAGCTCTCACGATGTGCTATGTTCTCAATCAAGGTTATTATCGTTTCACTATCGCCCCATTCAAGCTTAAGACCATCTGTATCAGCGACTGTAAGTAACCCTTTTTCATAGCATTCCATAGCAAATGCGATCACATTGCCTGTTGAAATGGTATCTAATCCATAGTTATTACAAAGATAATTAGCTTTTACAATGGCCTCGAGGTTATCGTGTGAGCACCATGAACCAAGCATCGCTGCGGTCTCATATTCGGGACCTTGATGAGGAGGTGTCATCCAAGGACCAGATTTCACCTCTGCATATCGATCACATCCCATTGAGCAGCCAAAACAAGCACGTCGTTTTAGGAAAAACGTCTTTGCCAATGTTTCACCAGAGATTTTTTCCGCGGTTTCAAAATAACCTGTATGACCATACTTCGTTGGCAAAGCTCCTTCACTATTGTAAACGTTAATCAATCCAAGCGTTCCAAGTGGAATAATCAAATGTTGATTAGGCATATTCTTTCGGAGTGCCTCGTCAGCCTCTGTTACAGCTTGATAAAATTTCTCAGGCTGAGCTATAGAAATTTCTTGAATACCATTTGTAACTACAGCTTTGATGTTTTTAGAACCCATAACTGCACCAGGTCCACATCTAGCCGCTGCATGGTCTCTATCGTTCATTACGGCAGCGATCCTTACTCGTTTTTCACCTGCAGGTCCGATACATGCCACGGAGGCTTCATAGTTGTCTAACTCCTTGCGTAATATGTCGGTAGTCATCCACGTGTCTTTGCGCCAAAGGTGCCTTGCATCCTTGATTTGGACGTCTCCATCATTTATACTCACGTAAACTGGTTTATCAGAAACCCCT
>CAYFXY010000062.1:3436-5323 GCA_964347205.1 uncultured archaeon | reverse complement strand
AATTTTAGCTTAGGACCAAAGAAACCTCCAGAACGCGACTCTGCCCAAGCTCCAGTTAGCGGTGACTTGGTACAAATTTCGTAACTACCTGATCCTGGAGTAAGCGTTCCGGTTAGTGGACCTGTGGCAAAAATTAACTTGTTTTGAGGACTTAGTGGATCTATGCCCGGTTTGAGCTCTTCCCAAAGCACTCTTGCAGCGTAACCTACGCAACCAATATATTGGTCAATGATGTCTTCTCGTAATTTTTGCTTCCAAATCTTTTTGTTGGTCAAGTTGACACGCAAGATCTTACCCGCATAGCCGAATAATTGCTTCATAGTTCTAACCCCATTTTTGGGAAGGGCTCGGGTCCCGAGCTGGATTCTCGAAGAGTTTTGCAAATGCTCTTTGTCTGTAATACGCCGCTTTATTGGCATCAATGAATTGCAGGGCCTTTTCTGGGCAACCTTTCGCGCATTCAGGGTCTCCATCACAGAGGTTACACTTAATGGCCACTTTTGTAACGGGATCTATCCTTATCATTCCGATGGGACAAGAAGGAATACAAAGGCCACATTTTGTGCATTTCTCCGCATCGATCAAAATTGCCCCATTTTTCATGTTTCTATTTATCGCCTCATGTGGACATGAGTCTACGCATAAGCCACATTGTAAACAGATGATGGGTGCATCTATGTACGGTTCACTTCGAATAACATGGATCCGAGATCTCGCTGGATTGTGTGTCTTATAGAATTTGAAGCTACAATACAGTTCGCAGCGCTTACACCCCACACATCGATTTGGGATAACAACCAGAGTTTTCACTTACCAGCACCTTATTTCGTGGGTTTAATCACGGATCTGCCCAAGATTTGTCCATTCTTAAGCTGTTCAAGTGCTTCGTTGGCTTCTTCGAGCTTGAAGGTTTTGGTAGTTATCGATTTGACTATCCCCTTTTTTGCTAACATAACTAGATCAATGAGTTCTTTGTGCGTTCCAACCTTTACACCCGCAATGGTTAACTCATAGTTTACAGCGTCATCTGGCAAGCATTTCAAGGGACCAGGACCCACACCAATTACTAGAAGCCGTCCAAGTGCTGTCAACATCTTCAATCCGTTTTCATACGTTTGTTCAAAGCCCACAAAATCCAATACCACATTTGCGCCATTTTCTCCTGTAATTTTCCGGACATCACCAACAGGATCCTTTAAGCCATCTACTACATAGTCTGCTCCAAATTTCTTTGCCATTTCCAATTTTTCTTCGGTTCGGTCAATGGCTATGACGCTCGCTCCGAATGCCTTGGCTATTTGGATCGCGAAAGAGCCTGTACCTCCCGCTCCATAAACAACAACGATCTCATTTGGTGTTACCCTAGCTTTTCTCAAAGCTCGATATGATGTGACCCCACAACAAGAGAGCGGTGCAGCGTCTTCTGGCTTTAACTTCTCAATATGAATAACAGACCGAGCAGGGACCGCTATGTACTCAGCATATCCACCATCCCGCGCAAATCCAGGGGGACCATTTAGTTTACAGGAGTTTTCGTTTCCTGTTCTGCACATTATGCATGAACCGCATGTGTAAGCTGTCCAAGAATCAACTAATACTGGGTCACCTACCTTGAACTCTGCGATCTCTGAGCCCACTTCCTGGACTTTCCCAGCAATTTCATGACCCAAAATCCAAGGTCTTTTTCCTCCAAATTTCTCGGTCGTTAAATTCCCTTCTAGGAAATGAAGGTCGGTATGGCAAACTCCACACGCCAGGATTTTGATCAATGCATCTGTCGGTCCTGCTTTAGGTATCTCAACTTCATCAAGTTTAAGAGGTGCTTCATATTCGTGTAATCTCATCGCTTTCATCTGAATCCCCCTTTGAATATGCAAAAATGCACCC
>CAYFXY010000062.1:0-3426 GCA_964347205.1 uncultured archaeon | reverse complement strand
CTTATATAAATCGTACAGCCCAGAGAAATGGCTGAGGGAAAAAAAAATGGCCCTCTCTCGAAATCAGATTTTAAGCATAGTTGCT
Organism: uncultured archaeon; assembly: GCA_964347205.1. Lineage (GTDB taxonomy): Archaea > Asgardarchaeota > Hermodarchaeia > Hermodarchaeales > Hermodarchaeaceae > Hermodarchaeum. The sequence goes on along the minus strand of CAYFXY010000062.1, from coordinate 3,341 downwards.
ATAGTTGTCATTGTTGTAGCCGCAGGAGGCGGAGCCTACTATTACTTCTTTATCTGGTCACCAACGACACCACTCCCTCCGAAGGAAAGTGTAGTAATAGGGTGTGCTCTCTCACTTACAGGACCCTTTGGTGGTGGTGCAGCACTTCATCTTACCCCATATTATAACTGGATTGTCGATGAATACAATGACTTGGGCGGCCTCTATATACCAGAATATGGAACTCGTTTACCCATCGAGCTAATCATAGTGGATGATGAGGGCAGCGTTGAGAATCTAATTACCCAAACTGAACGTTTCATCACCGTAGATCAGGTTGACTTTCTTTTCCCCCCATGGGGAACAGCAATGAATTTTGCAGTGTTTCCACTGTATCAACAATATGGATACCCTGTTGTTGCCTTGACAGTCGGATCCGATGAAGCCTCAAACCGCATTAGAACTGGTGAATGGAACTACGTCTTCTTAACGCTTGGTCAACCACATCACACAGGCAGCGTTATAGCTGACTACCTTTCGCACATAAATGCAAATATCACCTCTCTGGATTCTGTAGGAATCATCTTCGTCGCTGACCAACATGGTGTAGAATATGGTGGAGCCGCATATAGTTACTTATACACTCGAGGATTCAATATCACAGTGTATCAAAGCTATCCAATAAACGTCGCAGACTTCACCCCCCTGATAAATCAATTCAAGACCTGGGATGTCGATGTGATGTTCGCATCGAGCTATCCACCAGATGGCATGTTACTTCTCGGCCAGAGCATAGCACAAGACTTTAGTCCCAAGGTTATGTTCTTCGGTCCTGGCATAGAAGTTCCAATGATAGTGCATGGACCAGGCGCATTTACTGATCAACAAACCATGGGAATTCACTTCTATGACGGCTACCCTGCTACAGCTTACGATACGACCGAATTAGCAGCATGGGCTGAACTGCATAATTCTACTCTTGGATTCTATCCCTTCCCCGCATCAGCAACATTTTACGGTGGCCTTCAAGCGCTTTTCCAGGCGATAGAGCAGGTTGGTCTTAATCGAGTACTAGTGAGGGAGGCACTCGCCACCCAAACCTTCGACACCATATTAGGAGACTATACGTTTGTAGCAGGTGAACATCCAGATATTCCTGGAACAGGGATGCTTTCCCAGTGGCAAGGTGGAGAAATGATGGAAGTTGTGTGGCCACTTGATGACGCTTCAGCGAGTATAATCGCTCCGAAGCCTCCATGGCCAGCACCCGTATCTCCTCCAGAGATTGCATCGGCTCACACAGGAACAAATCACAATTTCTATGGGCAAGATGCAGGCGTGGAAGTTGAAATCGATGTTGTTGTTCCTCGGTCGATGGATTTTGCCACAATTGCTATAGTGTGTCCAACGCTTTCATGGCGATTAACCTCAAAGGATTAGTGGCCATGAAGCTCCCCCCTTTTTTAGAGCACTAGTGGAGGTTTAACAAATGATAGACATACTCATCGGGGGTGCAATATTAGGGGCAATATTTACTTTGATAGCTGCAGGGCTTAATATTCAATATGGGGTAACGAGAGTACTAAATATTGCTCATGGTGAGTTCCTGATGTTAGGTGCGTACATCACCTATGTTTGTTTCACTTCTCTTTTTATCTCGCCACTTTTATCCCTTCCAATATCCGGGATCATTATCTTTCTTATAGGCGTTTTAATTCAGCTTCTCGTTTTTCGCCGGTTAGTTCATTTATCAAAAACGGGTGAGGAACTTGAATTCAGATCACTCTTAGCTTCCTTCGGTCTTTTATTCATTCTTCAGAATGTAGCTTTACTGATATTTGGGGCTACCCCATTAGGATATTCGTGGGGGAATTTATCAGTCATTATTTTGGGATACTATTTTCAATTGAACATGATAATCATTGCTATTGCAGCAATGATTATTATCATTGGCGTCTACCTTTTCTTGCGCTTCACAAAGCTTGGTTTAGCCATGAGGGCAACGGTTGAAGAACCTACTGGTGCTAGGCTTGTTGGAATCAACATTGATAAAATGCACGCCTTCTCATTTGGAATAGGCGTTTTGTTAGCTGCTTGGGCTGGCTCACTATTAAGTGTGATTTACTTCATAACCCCTTTCATCGGTTCAGCCTACACGTTCATCGCTTTAGTAATAGTCATTTTGGGTGGTATGGGCAGTTATTTTGGCAGCGTAGTAGGAGGATTTGTAATGGGCTACGTTTATTACATCACATTGATTGTTGATGCTCTCTTATCAATGTCTACGTTTTCCTCATCATAATTCTCTTAATTAGACCTAAAGGATTTTTCGGGCGGTAACGATGCAAAAAATTACAACCGCAAATCTTCTAAAAATCCTTCCTTATACAATAATTATCGTTGTACTGATGCTAGTTCCCGTATTTTTAGGACTCTATCCTTTGGCAATATTAAGAAGTCTACTCTTATGGTCGGTGCTAGCCATGAGCTGGTGGTTCTTCTCTGGCGTTACAAAATATGTTTCACTAGGCTCTACAGCATTTTTTGGAATTAGCGTATATATTGTAGCTATCTTCGGGGATTTTGTTCCATTTCCTTTATTGATTCCTTTTGCGGGGTTATTCTGTTTTGTTATTGCGCTTGGAATTGGTTTAGTAACTCTGAGATTAAAGGGCATATACTTTGCGGTGTTTACCTTTGGGTTGGCTGAGCTTTTTCGAAACCTCGTTCAATGGTGGGAAATAACGATAACTGGTACTCGTGGAAGAATCGTTTTTTATCTTCCCGCTCAAACAATCTACTGGGCAGTGCTTATTGTCGCAATTATAGTTCTTTTGATGATATATTTATTAACAAAGACTAGGCTTGGGCTAGCACTAAGGTTGATAGGTGAAAATGAGGATGCCGCTGCCCATTTGGGTGTAAATGTCAGTTTGTATAAAACCTTAGGCTTTGCAATTAGTTCTATGTTTATTGGCTTAGTTGCAGCAAGCTATGCACCAAGGTTTAGATTTGTCGATCCGTCAATTGCTTTTAATCCTCTCTATTCTTTGCAACCTGCAATAATGGCGATGTTGGGTGGAATTGCTTTTATTTATGGTCCCGTAGTGGGAGCAATTACGATTACATTACTGAATGAGTTTCTTCGCACAATAGCTACAGAATATTTCATGATTCTCCTTGGAGTAATCGTAATCATCATTGTTCTTTTCATGCCAAATGGAATCGCTGGAGTCATTGAGAAGACGAGGACAATAATAAAACAAGAAGGGTTAGCTGGACTTATTGAGCGAGTGAAGAATGGAGTAGTTGGGTTCATTGAGCGAATGAAGAATATATTTAGGTTAGATAGAAAAAAAGAG
>CAYFXY010000061.1:12549-14525 GCA_964347205.1 uncultured archaeon | reverse complement strand
GAGCAATCTCCCGCGCAATCATTCTCGAAATTGCACCAGTCCCACAACCGGCATCAAGCACTTGGATACCAGATCTTAATTCAATGGCTTCAAGTTCTTTCTGAATCATAACTTCCTGTGCTTTGGCTTGAAGTTCAAGCCGGTTTGCTTCTTCAATCTTCCCTGCATAAGCATATTTTCTAGGTGACTTATCCTTCAAAGAATATTCCTCACATCACTTACTGCACAATAACTTATTATTTTTTTAACAATGTACCGTGATTCTAAAAGAACCAGCGGAAACGCCTATTTTGGCTAATAGTCCACAAGTTCTGGGTATCTGATCAATCGTAATACCACCGACGCCCTTTTACTTACCAAGAACGAGTATTCCCTAAGAGCTTGTTTATTTTATGCGTTTTTCTATTATGTTAAGTTGTTAGTGTAAAACATTTAATACTCACAAAAGTGAGTGTAACTAAAATTGCAAATCGGATATATCGTTGATTACTCCAGTTATGACTTTTCGATACTATCAAATGCTTCTGGACCTTACTTTGTTAGTTTCAATACTGTATAGGATTTGGGGGTGACTTAGCTTAATTATTTCTCCACTCTAGGATTTGTTCATTAGATAGGTAGACATGATAAATACCCATACAGTGAGGACTAAGAAGGCTACTCGTTGAATTCCACCAATTCCTAGACCCATATGATTCATAGTAAAAAGGAGTAAATTTGTCAAGACAGCAAGCACTCCTAGAATTATCTGGATGTATGATAAGGGAGATTTCATCATTTTGTATGAGACGAATATTACTATTATTCCTGTAAAGATATTAATTGTTCCGAAGATATTGTGTAAAGGTATTGGATAGATACTCGGATAACTGTATATTGGAAATAGTCCTACTCCAGTGAAGGCTACACCCAAAATCATAATTAGAATTGCAAACACCCTGCTAGGGAATATTGATTCTGTCGCTGAAGCGCGATATAAGAGAACACCTGCGATAAATGCACTAAGACCCCAAATGACTACTGACAAGTTGAATACAAGAGCATTGGGGCCAATTCCGAGTTCACTGATGTAATTAATAGAGAAGCTGTATCCAGGTTCAACTAATGCTAATATAAATCTGACAAATAGGAACTGTAAGTATGAAAAGAATAAGAGTAGCCCCGCGACATTTTCATTATCGAAGTTCATAATCCGACTTGACCTCCGTGGAGAATTGCTAGAGCCCCCATAAGGGCTTTACCATTCACGAATTCCACCAACATTTCCACCAATTCTTTATTTAAATATTTACAAAGTTTTTGTAAAAATTTAATCAAAGGCAAAACGGGCATACATTACAACTATTATAAATAATTATTGAAACTCATTCATATTTTGTTCAAAGAACCTTTATGTTGTAATTTTAGCTAAACGCAGATATTACTCACAAAATCGAGCTAAGAAGAGCCAAATCGTTAGTTAGGTTTGAATAAAAAAAATAATTCCTGAGGAATTTTGAGTAAATGGAAATATTAAAATTCTTATTCAGAAGCGTTTGTGTTATTTTATAGTCTCTTCTAATTATTCAAACAGTCTTTACGATTAATGTTTTAGCGGAGGGAAAAGCTTAATCACAAGGCTTTTCAGGAATAGAACCCTTCTTTGCTTAATAACAGGGGTGTTTATTTTGCGCTTCGGAAAAGCCGTCAATATTCGCGAATACGACATGAAAGATTTTGTTGGATTGACAAAGTTGGTGGCAGAGTTCTTTACCTTCCAGCGTCAGTTAAACGCCCGTGGGCCTCTTCCTCAAGACGAAGCAGCCACAATCATCCCTCAAGATATGCTTCAAGATTCATCACAAATTTTTGTTGCCGAGCCTTTAGAGGGAGGTGATATTGTTGGTTTTTGCCGCATTGAGCTTCACGAAGGAGCTTACTTTCTCCGAGAAATTGGAGTAGCAGAGAATTGGCGAATTCGTGGTATTGGCACAGCA
>CAYFXY010000061.1:11998-12389 GCA_964347205.1 uncultured archaeon | reverse complement strand
AGAGGTTCCAGAAGAAAGAATCCAACGAAAGGCCATTCATTTTCTTGGTCTACAATTCCGTTATTAACCATACACATTTAGATAAGCACCGTCTCTACCTGTAAAGAAAAAGATGAAAGGGAGGATCAATTGTGGTGCCACCACCCACTAAAGCGAATGAAAATAATCGCTTGAAGGTTTCGATAGGATCAGTGGATTTACGGAATCCAACAATTTTAGCTTCTGGAGTATTAGGAGTAGCAGCAGGTGGCATGATTCGCGCTTGGCGAGACGGAGCAGGAGCAGTTGTCACCAAAACGGTTGGATTGAAACCACGATCCGGACATCCTGGACCTCGAATAGTGGGATTATCTGGCAATAATCTGATGAATGCTATGGGAATCCCAAATCC
>CAYFXY010000061.1:9114-11940 GCA_964347205.1 uncultured archaeon | reverse complement strand
AAAATTATCTTTCAGAAATCCAAGTAATCATCGATCAGGGCATCTCGGTGATTGGAAGTGCCTTAGGGGATACGCCGAAAGAGTTTGCTAGTGTAGGAGCGTCATTAGCTAAGGCGGGAGTTTCAGCGATTGAATTGAATGTGTCTTGTCCTCACCTAGGATCTTTATATGCATTAGGATTAAATCCTGAGGCTGTGGCAGAGGTAGTTACTCAGGTCATAAGAAAAATTAAGGCAGAAGTACCCATCTGGGTGAAACTACCTGGCTCAACTGATTATCCACAGCTAGTAAAAGTTGCAAAGTCCGCAGAAAAAGCAGGTGCTTCAGCACTGGTTGCATTAAACACACTTCCAGCGCTTGCAATTGATGCAAAGTCTCAGCGTCCGATTTTAGGCGCTGGAATTGGGGGACTTTCAGGTCCGGGAATAAAACCAATTGCCCTACGAGCTGTCTGGGAGCTTCATCGTGCAAAGATCTCAATCCCGATTATTGGTGTGGGGGGCATCTTAACTGGTGAAGATGTCATAGAATATCTTTTAGCAGGAGCTACTGCTGTTGAGATAGGTACAGGTGTACTCACTCGTAGTTCGCTCATTTTTTCACAAATTTGCCAAGAAATAAATGATTATCTTGACCACCACAATGTTCAACAAATTATGGATTTGATTGGTCGCATTCATTTTGAAGGAGAGAGCCCCTAAGTATGGTTGTCCATGACCTCAAAGTTGTGAATGGACACCTCGTATTATTAGATCGCATTGAAAAAGCAGATCTACTAGTTGATAATGGTATAATTTCAGCGATTGTAACTCCTGCACATTCTAAATCCGAAAGGGCAGATGAAGTAATAGATGCACAGGGGTTAATGGTGCTACCCGGGCTAGTTGATGTTCATGTACACTTTCGAGATCCAGGATTTCCAGAAAAAGAAGATTTCTCTTCTGGTTCCTTAGCTGCCGCAGCTGGGGGCGTCACAACTATCGTCGATATGCCTAATACAAATCCTCCCACGAATACCCAAAAACGACTCCTTGACAAAATTGCACGAGCGGAAAAACATTGCACTGTCGACTTCGCATTCCATGTTGGACCTCCTGATATCAATGAATTGAAAAAAAACGAAGTTGGTCAGAAAGAAAATATGGAACAGCTGAGGTTTCAAATGGCAAAAAAACTCATTGATACGGGAGCGATTTCTTTCAAGATCTATATGCCACATCAAGAGGCTGCAGCGATTTCCTTTCTAAGTCCATTAGGACACTTGCTTACAATTCATGCTGAAGATCCAAAACTCATTCTTACACCAACTGACGGGTCTTCCTTTGCGTTTCTAGCAAGTCGTCCTCCTGAGGCTGAAGTTCAAGTTATTGAGAAAATGCTAACCAAGCCACCCAAATGTGACTTCCACATTTGTCATATTTCCACTGCAGCAGGGTTTCGTTATATCTTAGCCGCTCAACATAAAGGAATTCCTGTCACAACTGAGGTTACTCCACATCATTTACTACTCACAGTCAAGGATCTAGCAAAACTTGGACCAATTGCCAAATGTTATCCTCCTTTACGCTCTACAGCCGACACTGTAGCCTTACTAAACGCGTGTTTTGCAGGGCAGATTAACATTATTGCATCAGATCATGCCCCGCATACTTCAACAGAAAAGACAGGAGCTGATGCAGATTTTGCTACTGCGCCAGCAGGAATAATTGGAGTTGAGACTAGTCTTCCGCTCCTTTTTACCCGATTAGTCCATGATGCCGAGATGTCTTTACCTCAACTTGTCCGGATGATGGGGTATAATCCGGCTGCACGATTTGGAATATGTAATCCTCAGTGGATTGAAAAAGGGCAAATAACAGTGGGAGCGAACGCAGATCTAGTGCTATTTGACGCAAAAGCAAAATTTACCATTCGAAGTGAAAATCTTCATAACAAATCTACACTCACACCATTCGAAGGATGGAAAGTTCGAGGAAAGATCCGTCAAACCCTTTTACGCGGAAAAACTATCTTTTATGGTGATCCCCAATGACCCCTTACAAAAAAGAGACCTTAAACTCTGTAAGGGTTCCAGCCACTCTTCGACCATTTGTAGTTCCAATTCTCAAAATAACTACTGAAACCCCTCGAACTAAAGCCTATCGTCTTTCAGCACCAGATATCAATCGAACCGCTGTCCCAGGACAGTTCATGATGGTTTGGATACCAGGGATAGATGAAATACCAATGAGTATTTCGATGATTGGTACTTCCAAAGGTATTGTCGAATTTGCGGCTGCGCGCGTAGGAGAAGCAACTGCAGAACTTCACGAGGCAAAAACAGGTGACCTTCTTGGTCTTCGAGGTCCATTAGGTCAGGGATTCATCTTTCCCAAATCAATAGATGAGGGACCTTTGCTTTTTGTAGCAGGAGGGTGTGGAGCACCACCGCTAGCTTTTGCTGTACAATATGCCGTGAAAAGGGGATTTGAAGTACACGTTGCACTCGGGGCCAGAACAAAAAGTGAGCTTCTCTTTCGCAATCGATTTCAGCAAACAGCCCAAAAACTAATTATTGCTACTGATGATGGGACAGACGGAATCAATGGTACTTCCGTTGATGCCGCTACTTTTCTCCTCGAAACAGAACCAAAATATGCAGTCTGTTTTGCCTGTGGTCCTGAAGACATGTTAGTCAATCTTGATCGGCTAGTTCAGCGATATCCTTTCTCATTACAGGTAAGCTTAGAACGCTATATGAAATGTGGAGTTGGTATTTGTGGACATTGCATCATTGATCATGACGGCAATCGAGTTTGCCACGAAGGCCCAGTTTTTGACGTGAAA
>CAYFXY010000061.1:8701-9104 GCA_964347205.1 uncultured archaeon | reverse complement strand
GCACACAGATTTCGGACGACGGATCAGGGATGCAACAGGTAATCTCCAACCAATTGGTACCAAACACAATGAATGATTGAGGTAATCAAAAGACCAAGTTTGAGATGAAATCCTGTGGAGCAATCGAATCTGATTGGTGAAAATTCTCCTTCAGTGCTTTTCCTAGTTGGTACTATCCTTACAGCGATGGGGGGGTTCGCTTACGGAATAATCGCGCCCATTCTAGCGCCAGCAACCCTGGTAATTCTGGTAGTTGGTGTGGGAATTCTTTTACAATCTTCACAAGCCTTCCGAATCAATAACGACTTTAGACTTCTTCTTGCGATTACCTTCTCTGTCTTGATAGTGATCTTTCTCGACTTTTGGCCGATTCAACAAGTCTATTCACAAGCAGTAGCCAGCC
>CAYFXY010000061.1:2266-8566 GCA_964347205.1 uncultured archaeon | reverse complement strand
GATCCCAGCTCTTGTTTTACTTCTATTAGGGGATAAAACCTTACAACCAAAGCCGGATAGGCTTACAATAGGGTTACTCGCTGTAGGTATTATAATGGTTGGAAATTTGCTAAGACTTTTTATTGAATTATGGGCACCAGCCGTTGGCCTATTTCCATTTGAACTAGTTCATTACCCTCTAGCCTTTGGTTTAGGCATGCTGGGATTAACCACAACCATCTTGATTGGACAACGACTCGGGAAGATAGAAAAACCCAAATGAAAATCTAATCTTACTTCGAGGCTTTTATATAACTTAAGATTTGATTTGCCTCTTGATCCGACAACCGTTTTTCTTGATTTAAGGCCTGAATAATTGAAGAAATCGGTGCTAAAGCATGTAGTGTCACCTTTTTTTGCTTTAATTGAGTTTGACCACCTTGTTCACGATCAACCACAACTAAGGCATCATTCACTTTAACCCCCGCATCGCGAAGTGAATTTACTGCTTCAATTTTACTCCCACCATCGGTGATGAGATCATCAATTATGAGCACTTTATCACCACGCTTGAGAACGCCTTCGACCCGTTGTTGACGTCCATATTTCTTTGGCTTCCTACGAATATACAAGAGCGGATAGTTGAGCCGTAAACACAAGGCTGTTGCAAGTGAAATCCCAGCTGTGGGAATTCCTGCGATACGGTCAAAGGTGACTTTAGGATATTCTTCAAGGAAACCTACAAAGAGATCTATTAGCTCATTGAAGGCTGAAGGATAGGAGGGGAGAATTCGTAAATCAATATAATAAGGACTTTTTTTTCCTGATGTAAGAGTGAAATCACCAAACCTAATGGCACCCACATCATCTAAGAGCAATGCTACCTTTCTGATGATTTCTTTTTGCTTCGAAATTACAGACGGTTTTGGTGGAATCGTATCATATAGTTGGCGTGCAAGAACCTTTGCGGTGGTTGCGGGATCTTCTGCTGTGTAAATTGAACGTCCGATGATTTCGTAATTGGCTCCTGCTAGTATCGCAGAACCTGGTTTTCCACCTTGTGCACCGACGCCAGGGGTTAGAATTAGGATATCTGAACCAACCCAACCTCGGATTTCACGAACATGGGCTGGGCGGGTTCCTGGAGCTATTACACCAGTAACTTTTAGTTTCCTTGCAAGGGTCGCAAGTTTGTGAGTTTGTGGGTGAATGAATTGAGTTGCTCCAGGGTGACTCATATCAACAACCAAGATCACCCCGCGATCTCCTGCTTGTTGAGCTTCATCAAGTACAGCCTGTATGGCATCATTACCAATGAACCCATGAACGATTATTGCATCAAACCCAGCAGCAAATGCATGTTTAGCGATCCATGCATTAGTATTATCAATATCAGCCACCTTGAAATCGGCAATAAGGGGGAGTTTTGGTTCGAGTTTCTTGAGATGGTGGACGATTTCTAACCCGACTGCTAAAACAAGAGGATAATTGAGTTTAATTGCAGCAACATAGGGTGCAACGGCAATCGCAATATGACAGGCTTGTTCAATCAATGCCTGACGAGCGGATGACGGAGCATCGGGAGGAAATGTATCTGCAACATCCAAAGCATGAATAATTCGGGTTTGATTTGCCTTTGTTCGTTTTTCCAGGGCTTTGATAAAAGCTTGTCCAACCAATTCTACCATGAACTGTTGCCTCCTGCCTAGATGCAAGAGATGTTAGCATAGTCCTTGAAGTTGTTCAATTATGTGATCATGACCAGTTATGCGTTTGCAATATGTACATCGTAGAGTAACAGGAGTTCGATCAACGACTTCAAAGTTACTTCGAATCCCACGTTCATTATTAGTAATGCAACTTGGATTTGCACATCTAACAATACCAATGATCTCATTTGGCACAGTGATTCGGGTTTTTTTATGAATCCTGTACTTGCGGATAATGTTTATTGTAGCATTTGGAGCCACCAAGGCAATCCGATTAATTTCATCTGTAGTTAGTTCACGACCTTCAACTTTGATAACATCTTTTTTGCCCAAAACTTTGCTTCGAACATTCATAGCAATACTAATCACATCACCTTCTTGGCCAGTAATTCCAAGAATTTGAAGGACTGCTAAAGCATATCCGGATGTTATGTGATCAATTACGGTGCCTGCCTGAATTTTCTGAACACGTAATTCCTTGGGCTTATCATTTGGTTTGCCTTTCTTTTTCTTTGATTTCAAATGACTCAGTTTATTCAATCCTCCAATAGCATGGAAAGTATTGCCATGCGAACAAGAACACCGTGGAAAATTTGTTCGAAATAGCGGGCATGTGAGGTATTATCAACTTCAGGATCGATTTCATCGACTCGGGGAAGTGGATGGAGGATGTCCAGTGTTGGTTTTACATTATTGAGAAATGCCCGATCAATACGAAAAGTACCTTTAACCTTTTCATAATCAGCTGGAGTGGGGAATCTTTCCTTCTGAATTCGAGTCACATAAAGAACATCCAAGTTGGGTAAAACCCCTTCTAAATCCCTTGTCTCAATAACCTCCTTGCCATGGGCACGAAGATCCATGACGATTTCATCAGGAAGTTCTAATCCTACCGGAGAAATACAATAGAGTCGATCAATAAATCGGGTGATGGCATATGACAGCGAATGAACTGTTCGCCCGAAGCGAAGATCTCCAAGCATTGCGATATTAAGATTTTTCAATCGCCCTTGGCTTCGTCTGATAGTGGAGAGGTCAAGAAGTGTTTGGGTTGGATGCCGACCAGCTCCATCTCCAGCATTAATAATAGGAACTTTCGCGACTTCTGCAGACCACTGAGCAGCACCTTCTTGAGGATGACGGAGAACAATCACATCAGCATAGTTTTCAATTGTACGAATAGTATCTGCTAAGGATTCTCCCTTGGCAACCGATGAGGCTCCTGGATCAGCTACTGTAATGCTCGAGCCACCAAGCCGAGCCATAGCCGATTCAAAACTAAGCCTTGTTCGTGTGGATGGTTCATAAAAAAGAGCCGCAAGAATCTTACCCGTTAATTGTGTCGAAGGTTTACCAGATCGAATAATCGTTTCCATCTCGTCAGCGCGATCTAGAATCGCGATGATTTCTTTTGTATCCAAGTCAGCAATGCTAATCAGATTTTTAACTGATAAAGACACCTGAACGCCTCGTAAACGCAAAGGCATTGAACGTAATAAAAGTCTTCGCCCACACACCTCTAAGGTTTCATAAAACAATCCAGAGCAAAATACTATTCACCAGTCCGAAAAAATTCGATCAATTTTGGTTGGTTAATGAATTCTCATAAGCCTGTAATGTGAATTCTATTAGCTCCCTTCACGAATTTGACCATTTCTTTAAAGATTTCATTTTTTTCAAGAGGTATATTTTGCTCGCTTTCCAAAGAGCTTAGATAACCTGCACTACTGTCACGCAAAAGAATTAAGAAAAGTTTCTAAAGAAAGAAAAGCTAGCGTGCAGAGTTTATCACCGTTGAGTGAGCTCGATGATGGATTCAGTACTCGTAGTTGGATTCAATGTTCGCCCATTAGCCCGATCTGCAAAGAAAGCGGGGTATCGAGTTCTTGCTGTTGATTACTGGGGAGATATGGACATAACTGAATGGGCTGATGAATACTTTGCAATCTTGACTCAAAAGCCTGACGAACGACCCGAACGTCCCCCATCCCCAACTGCTGAGTCATTAATTATTGGTGTTCAACAGCTCCTTGAGGAGCATGGACCTGTCGACTATATTTTAGCAAGTGGTGGCTTTGACGATCATCCAGAAGCCTGGAAGCAATTAAACACTTTAGGGAAACTAGTCGGAAACACACCCGAAGCCATGCAGCGCGCACGAAATCGAGAACTAACTCAAAAGATGGCTCAGCGTTTTGGTGCAGCCACACCCCGAAGTTTTGACGCCAGCGATAAGAATCAGTTTCTCACTGCAACGAAACAGCTGGAACTCCCCATTCTCGTTAAACCCAAATATGGGAGCGGAGGATTTCAATCTCGAATTCTTCGAACAGCAAATGAAATCACCTATTATAGTGCACACCACCAATTCTCGCGTCAAGAACCCATCCTAGTTCAAGAATTAATTCAGGGAACTGATGCGAGCGTTTCACTTCTTGGAACCGGAAAAGCAACCATGACACTCTCTGTTAATGAACAACTAATTGGTCTTCCAGAACTGGGAAAAGGTCGAACTAAAGCTTATTGCGGAAACATTGTACCCTTAGATGAATCACAGGAACTTGTCTCCCGGCTTGCAAGTATCTCCGAAAACATCAGTAACCATTTAAAATTAACCGGTAGCAACGGTTTCGATTATGTTATTGATTCAGAGGGATTACCCTTCTTTATGGAAATTAATCCTCGAATTCAAGCAACGATTGAAGCCCTCGAGCTTGTTAGCAATTTCAATGTTACTAAACTCCATATCGACGCATGGAAAGGGCAACTACCATTGCAGAAACCAACTAGTCGGGCATTTTGTGCTCGCATTATAGTCTATGCAAAATCTTTGTCCAAAATTCCCAATCTAAGTAACATTCCTGGTGTTGTTGATATTCCCATTCCGGGAAGCTATGCAGAGCAAGGAGATCCCGTTTGCACTGTAAATCATGTAGCCACAACTAGGCAAGAAGCCTTGGATGGAGCCTGGAATATCGTAAACACTATTTATAAAAACTTAATCCCAGTTTCTCTCTCAAACACTAACGAATAGCATCGCTTAATTAGACGAAAAGATAATTTGACCCGAGGTTTAAACCTTGGTTCGCGTAATTGGTATTGACCCTGGAACTCGATCCTTTGATTTTTGTGGATTAGAAAACGGACAGGTTTTTTTACAAACTTCAATCACAAGCGTTGAAGTGGCAGAAAACCCTCAAAGCATCCTCGATGTCATCACAGAAGCAGGGAATATAGATTTAGTTGCAGGTCCTTCTGGTTATGGACTTCCCCTGCTTCCAGCAAAACAAGTAACTGAAAAGGAATTTTTCCAATTAGTGCTTGTTCGCCACGATGATGATAAGATTCCAGTTCTTGAAGCAATAAAAGATATGGTACGGCTAGTCCAGCAAACTAATATCAACATGATCTTCATTCCTGGAGTCATTCATCTCCATTCAGTTCCCACCTGGCGGAAACACAATCGTATTGATCTTGGTACTGCCGATAAACTCTGTTGTGCAATTCTGGGTGTATATGACCAATCAATACGACTACAGATTCAGGCGAAAGAAACAAGATTCATTTTGGTTGAACTCGGATATGGATATCCCGCAGCCGTGGCTGTAGAAAATGGATTAGTGGTTGATGGAGTAGGGGGCACAATTGGGGGACCGGGATTTCTCACACTTGGTGGCATGGATGGTGAACTCGCTTATCTCCTACGTGGCTTCCCCAAAGGTACCCTGTTTCAAGGTGGCGTTTTATCATCATTGGAGGACCCGACCCTGAGCCCTGAAGCATTTGCCAAGCTTCTCCAAAAGGGAGATAAAAAAGCCCAAGAAGCCTGGAACGGTGTAGCAGAGGGACTTGCTAAATCAGTTTCAGCACTAATGGTATCTGTTAACTCGAGTGCCTATACTTGTTGAAGATCTTAGCGAAAGGATGCTTCGTTTTGGATACCCCGTCACTCGTGTCCAGCGGCTAGGAGATCAATCTAAAGAGGCAGCGCAAGGGGCCGCTCTCTTTGCTGATGGCTTGGCAGGAGGCCCTTCGAAAAAATTAGTGGAAACCATGCGACTTAAGGAATGCAGTGGCACTGTGCTCGATTGGATTAGCCTCCCTCAAGCAAAAGACATCCGTAACATGTACAAGCAAGCTTAATCTGTTTTGATACTTGCACCTTGATTCCTTACTGCCGTGATGAAAACAGGTCCCCCCGAACCAGCTTCAATCACCTCTAATACAGCCTTCTTCACTTTGGAAGCTGCCTTAGGACCGCGAACAAGGCCATAGCACGCAGGGCCCCAAGAGCTTTGTCCTGCACCTTTCACACCAGTTTCAAGCATAATGTCAATACATTGGGCGACCTCATCAGATGCAAATCGTCCTCCCTGCATAGGAGCAAACGCATCACCAACTAAAACCTGAATTTTGGTTAATGCCTCACCAAATTGCTCAATATCATTAGCAACAATAGCGGGTAGAAGTTTCATTACTAGTAATCGACTTGCCTTCCGAGCAGACACAGGTTTAGTCAATGGAAATTCTCGAAAAGCGCGTTGTTCACTTTCTCCACTCAACCCTCTCTTAGTATTAGGGATCGCTACCACAAAGAACCAGTCTTTAGGAA
>CAYFXY010000061.1:1447-2256 GCA_964347205.1 uncultured archaeon | reverse complement strand
TTTTTCATCTTCAGATTTCTTAGTAACCTTCCCCCCATCGACAACAAACCCACCCGTCATGAAGGTTGCTGTTCCTATTCCCGAAACAATACCACGTTGTAAGAGCGTAGCCAATTCTCTAGTATTGATTTTGGTTCCAATCAATCTAGAAATCCCAGTTCCCACAGCTAAACCCAATTGGGTACCTGATCCCAATCCAACGTGAACTGGAATAGATTCCCATACTGTAATTTGTAGCCCTTTCGAGATTTTGAAGTGATCGAATAATTCTTTGGCGATAAGTGTGACACGCTCCTTTTGGTTCCCGGTAATCACTAATCCTGTGTCTATATCTTTAACTTCAACCACGCATTTGGGTTTTTGAAGTGAAACACCTAACGAACCAAAGAGTCGACCCAAGCCACCGTGTAAATCAATGAATCCTAGGTGCAATCGAGCACTAGCCTGGACAATCACCTTTGTAAGGTCAGATCTTGACATGATGTTTACTCCATCCATTTTGGCAAAAGAGAGTCTACCCGATGGATAACTTCAGCGGAAGGAGATTGGGGTGCAATCCTCCTGATTAAGTTATGAAGTTCATTGATTTGGTGAGCAAGTTGCTTAGCTGTATTAGGATCTGTGCGGTATAATGCCCGGATTTTCGTCGCATAAATGACACATTCAATTGCTGCACTCCGAGCTCTAGAATACACCAGAGGAAATTTGGAAGTAAGCTCCACATGTTGGATAGTACACCCATATTCTTTGAACGGCGTCGTGATATCCTCGCTGTGAAGCGGTTTTGTATTTACTTCGACAAAACCTGA
>CAYFXY010000061.1:1139-1437 GCA_964347205.1 uncultured archaeon | reverse complement strand
TTTAATGAAGGAAATTCATCTTTGAATGCAAGTGCTAGAAACAGGCTTGGATCTTGCGACAGATTGATGACCGCATCACCAGTAATTTCGAGATTATGAGCGGTTTGTGTTTCCTCATAAGGACGAATAATTAAATGAGGTCCTGGCTCAACCCAAATACCCATTGGAGCTGCATTAGGCACTGCATCCTCAGAGATGGTTGTCAGAAGGACCTCAACAAGATCTCCAGGTATGAACCCAATCTCTGTCAAGATTAAAGAGAAATCAGGAATGGGAACACCACCACGAAGTTGCACCT
>CAYFXY010000061.1:0-1129 GCA_964347205.1 uncultured archaeon | reverse complement strand
ACATTCGCGGTATTTCTAACCTTAATGTCTTTTCTTATTAAGGACAAATTCTCTGTTTCAAAAAATACAATCAGAAAATTTCAAAATTCTAGCTACGAGATTGCATTGGATTTTCGATCGGCCAGCCAATCGCATTCAAAGCAAGTCGAGCAAGATCTCGAATGGCTTCCCATGCTGCATCTGTGCGTAAGGTTTCTTCCATCCAAAACTGTGAATTTTCGGGACCGCTGATCTCATCGAGTTTCTGGTTTAGGTCTTCTAAGAGTTTTCGAGCTTTGGCTGTAAACATGGTGCGACGCCGTTTCATGACTTGGTACCACTGATCAAACTCTATTGCCAACTCGTCAACTTTCCAATCAAAATCTGGGTAGAGTTGTAATTGGATTTCAGCGGGTGCCGCTAGAGCTTGAAGAGACCATCTAAAGCGTGCCATCGAATAATCCATAAGACCTGCCTCCAACGTCGCACGGATGATGAGGGTAAGGACACCATTTGTTTCGAAGTCTCGTCCACAGGAACTCCAAAGTGAAAATGCAATTCTCCTTTATTATCATGTTGGTGACAAAACTGATGTTGGATTTTTGTTCTAGGTGCAAAAACTATGCTGTGAGAAAGGAATTTCTTTGAAACACGCTAGCCCTTTTTATTTCAAACTTCAAGGGTGTTTTTTTCTCTAGCTATTAATGAAATCTTTAATTCAGTAAAACCTATAGGGAAACCATTAATCCCTGTGCGTGGAGTCAACCATTCATGTCAAGTCGCGATATACATATGGACAAACCCACAATACCAGTATCAGTTCGCCGTGTCGGTGTAACCGGAATTCGAGTACCAATCCAGTTTATCTTTTTTGAAGAACAACCTGCAATTGTTGTTCCCACCTTCGACGTCTACGTGGATTTGCCTGCCTATCAGAAAGGCATCCATTCTTCACGTAGTTATGAGGCCACAGTCGAAATCGTCAGCAAACACGCTGAGAAACTCCACCGGTTGGAAAATCTATGTGGTGAGATCGCTAAAGAACAGTTACAACGTCACGAATATGCAACTGAATCGGAAGTGCATGCTGCTGCTGATGTGGTTTATGCCCGTACCACTCCCAAAACCGATATTCGGACCTATGAATCCT
>CAYFXY010000060.1:11289-14766 GCA_964347205.1 uncultured archaeon | reverse complement strand
GTTCTCAGCCAGCCTGATTAATCAATAGTGATAGTATAGACTTAAGTCTCTTTCTCGTCTATATAGCAGACACCATTGAATTCAGATTTGGAAGGAGAAACACCATGAGTTCTGAATATTCTAATATCAAGTTAGAGGTTTCCGATGGAGTGGCAACAATTATGATTAACCGACCACCCTTGAATATTCTCGATCAAAAAACACTTATAGAACTTCAGAAGGCTCTTCAGAATTTGAAAGGCAACCTAGATGCTAATCTAATTCTTTTAAAATCAGCAGGTGATCGTTTCTTTTCCGTAGGAGTAGATGTTGAACAACACCTTCCCAAACATGCACCAAAAACATTAGCTGCGTTTAATAGGGTGTTTGAAGCGCTCATCGATGTGGATAAACCTATCATCGCGGTTGTTCAAGGATCCGCTTTGGGTGGTGGATGTGAGCTAGCATTTGCTTGTGACGTGGTAATTGCCGCTGATTCAGCCAAGTTTGGTCAACCAGAAATCCAAGTTGGTGCTGTGCCCACAGTAGCTGCAGCAGCTATGCATCACTTGATAGGTCAAAAACGAACCTTCGAGCTGCTTTACACTGGAGAAAGTATTTCCGCTGAAAATGCTGAGCAGATTGGGCTTATTAACCAAGCTGTGCCTACAGACCAATTAGAAAATACTGTTAATGAATTTATTACAAAGCTCAAAGAGCACAGCCCGATTATGCTCCGATACATTCGTCGGGCAATTTACGAGAGTTTGCACCTAAATTTCATGCAGGCCGTTGAAAAATCCACTGGGATTTATCTAAACTCATTAAAGAACACAGTGGATGCTTCAGAAGGACTCAAGGCATTCTTAGAGAAGCGGAAACCAGTTTGGAAAGGGAAATAGATTCGCAAGAGAATCTTAGGGAATGATGATAATCCGACCTAAGATTTTTCCTTCTTCAAGTAGTGTGAATGCCTCATTAATTTCATCAAGTGGACGTTTACTATCAATAATTGGTTTAATCTGAATAATTCCCTTTTCAACCATTCTCAATAGTGGAGGATAATCAACAGGACGACAGCCTAAAGACCCTCGGATTTCGACTTCTCTGAACATAATTCGTGAAGCCGAAACTGTCCAATCGGTTTCAGCATAGCCAACAACAACCATCCGACCACCCCACTTCACAACCGCCAATGCTTGATTCATAACATCAGGAATTCCAATGACTTCAAATGATACATCAACGCCACGCTTCTGTGTCATGGTCCGAATCTGTTTTACAGGGTTTTCAGCCTTTGAATTAATGGTCACTGCTGCACCGAGTTTTTTGGCAAGTTCTAATTTCTTCTCATCGATATCGATGGCATAAACGATTCCACCCGCAGCGGCAGCAATTTGAACCACATTTATACCAACGCCACCACATCCAAATACAGCTACCAAATCCCCGGGTCGGATTTCTCCACGGTTCTTCACAGCGTGATAGGGTGTAGAAATTGCATCGGCGACGATGCTCGTTTCTTCTAATGGTAATGAATCGGGTATGCGAAAAACATCCTTAGCAGGAACACGGATGAATTCAGCATAGGCACCATCAATATTATTCCCTACCATTTCTTGTCTTTGGCATACGTTTTCACGCCCCAACCGACAATTATCACAATATCCACAGCTCAATACGGAAGGAATTATTACACGATCCCCCCTAGCCCAATTTTCAACAGCAGAACCCAATTCAGCAATAGTTCCTGAAGCCTCATGTCCAAGAATTAATGGTGGTTTTTTGAAAGTCGGAGTTCCATGCAAATAATGTAAGTCAGTCCTGCAAACTCCACAGGCTGCCACTTTAATCAATATGTCATTGGGTCCAACTTCAGGTGTCGATACATCTTCAAGTTTTAGGGGTTTTCTAGATTCATAAAAAACTGCAGCCTTCACTTTGAGCACCGGGGCACTTTACAGACTTTGAACCTTATATCCTTTAGGAAGCTTAGAGAACTGGATAAAAGTAAAGATTTTTGATTTCTGTAGTTAGAGGTTGTGGAGAGTATCGATGGAAAAAGTAGATTCAAGTGTTACAATTCATCTAATTGGCGTATTAAAGATTACTACGGGCATCGAAGAAGTAGTCTTGAATTTAGAGGGCAATGATACAATTGGAACCATTCTTAGCAGATTAGTGAAAATGCACCCTGTTTTAGCTCAGGAATTGTTTAATAAATCTGGAGAGGTCCATAAGTATCTCAACATTTTAGTTAATGACAAACCTGTTCTTCAGGAAAATCTTAATGATAGCATTCCACGACGTTAACGCTAGTAATGGCAGTTGGTGGTGGATAACTAACCCTGTGGAAGAACCCAATATGATATCAAATCAACACGCTATTGTCAATCTTAGTAAAGGCTTAGTGAAAATTCGTGAAATTCCAGCAAATGTAATTAGAAGCTATTTGGGTGGTCGAGGGACGAACGTCTACTATCTTAATAAATTGCTTAGGAAGAATGTGGACCCTCTATCTCCGGATAACGTGCTGATATTTGGGGCTGGGCTGCTTACAGGGTTCCTTATCCCGAACGCGTCACGTTTCAATGTGACAGCGAAATCCCCTGAATCAGGGTTTCTGGGTGACACCAACTGTGGAGGTTATTTTGGTCCAGAGATGCGATATGCTGGTTTTGACCAGATTATCATTCTTGGCAAGGCAAAGAACCCAAGCTACATCTTCCTCCAAGATGGCTCCGTTGAAATTCGAGACGCTTCAGATTATTGGGGTCTTGATACCAATGATGTACAAATCGAGCTACGGAAGGATTTAGGGGATGTACAGGCGGCTGTCACTGGGGAAGCTGGTGAAAAACTTGTACGGTTTGCCAACATACGAAACGGTGTGAAGAATTCTGGAGGGCGGGGCGGACTGGGTGCGGTCATGGGATCTAAGAACCTGAAGGCTTTAGTCGCCTACGGAACGCAGGGTCTAAATGTCGTTCACCCGGAACAGCTACTGGAGATTACTCAAAGTGTCAATGATTATGTCCTGAACTCAAAGGTCATCTCAGTTATGGGCAAATTAGGATCTCCCTATCTTTACGATGTCAGTAATCCACTAGGAGCGATTCGTACCAAGAACAGCCAGCTGAACGCTTGGTCTGATTCATTGAACGCAGAATATTTTGAAGAATATGTCGAGAAGATGGTATCCTGTGCCTCATGCATCGTACATTGTCGGCATCGAAACACCATGAATGGTGAAGGGCCAGAATATACAACAATTGGATTACTGGGAGCAAATGTTGGGATCTCTGATCCAAAGCAGGTTATCGAATTGAATAATCTTTGCAACCGACTTGGATTAGATACTGCATCAGCAGGAGGTATTCTTGCTTGGGTCTTTGAGCTGTATGAGAAAGGAATTGTTGATAAATCAAAATTCCAGGGAGAGAAACTGGAATTCGAAAACTTCGAACTCATCAAAACCTTACTCGAAAAAACAGCCCG
>CAYFXY010000060.1:7351-11279 GCA_964347205.1 uncultured archaeon | reverse complement strand
TCTCTTCCTTGTCTTTTTTGGCTGTTTTAACCAATTCCTATTTAAACGAATTGAAGGCTGACGATGACGCTGTATCGTGGCTGAAGAAAAAAAAACAGCCCGTCGTGAGGGATTGGGAGATGTCTTAGCGGAAAGTAGCCAAGCCGTACAATACTTTGGACCACAATCAGCAGATTATCTTATTGCTGTAAAGAACCTTCCTCAAAGTGACCCCCATGATGTTCGATACATCAAGGCGTTCGCACTGGGCATAGCAACCGCGTCGAGGGGGGCAGATCACCTGCGGAGTCGACCGACCCTCGAAATCTTTCTTCGGTTACCCCAAAAAGTGAAGGAAAACATCTATGGTACAGGCATCTCACCTGATCCCACGTCATATGAAGGGAAGGAAATAACCGTTTTTTGGTCAGATAACATGTATGCAGTAATCGATGCTGTGGGAATCTGCAAATTCATCTGCCATGGTTTCAACAGTCCGCATCTCATTGGATATGAACAGGTAAGGAAATTCTTACACGCTGCAGTTGATCTCACATTCGACAATCAAGAATTAATAGAGGTTGGTCAGCGAATAATCGACACTGAACGAATCCTTAATCTTCGATTCGGACTCGCTCGCGCGGATGATTCACTACCTAAACGCTATTTCGATGACCCAGCCCCCCTGAAGACCGCGAAAGGTCACCATATTGATCGCAAACAGTTTCAAATCATGTTGGACCGATATTATGCGCTTCGTGGGTGGAACGCTGAGGGGAAATTATCAGAAGAACGTGTCGACGAATTGGAGGCGATAGAATGAAATATATTTTCGTTTATCCCGAACGATGTACCGGTTGTCGATTATGTTCACTCGCCTGTTCATTAACTAAATTTGGTGAATGCAACCCGCGAAAAGCAGCAATTAGTGTCGTTCGAGATGAGTTTGAACGATTTGAATTTCCAGTAGTATGCTTTCAATGCCAGGATGCGCCCTGTGTCACAACCTGCCCACAAAACGCCATCACAAAAGATGAAGGAACTGCAACACGAGACAAGGACCGTTGCATAGGCTGCCGACTATGTGCAGTTGTCTGTCCTTTCTCCGCCATAACAACTCTTGGCAAAGAACTAATTCACTGCGATCTCTGTAGCGGGGACCCGCAATGCGTAAAATACTGTTCTACAAAGGCGATTGAATATACCGAGGAAACACAGGAAGCAATGCAACGACGAAAAGAACAGTTAGCCCGTGTCCTGATCGCGGAGAAATAATTCTAGAGAATCACACAGTTTGTGATCGTTACTTTTCTGAACGCCAAAAATGCTGACCAATGAGACTATCTTTTTTCAGAGAATCAAGGACATCAGTAATGTCAGCACCTATTCGGTGCGCATGTAGGATAAATCCCGCATTTCGAAGATCTCCAATCGCCTGGTAACCCTGAATCCTGCCATCGCAGATCATGAGTTTCCTAAAAACTTTGTTTCGGTGTATTCGGATAACATCACATTCACCGATCTCATTGGAAATCTGACCAATGCTAAGCACAGGTGTCTCAAAGATGTTAATCAGGTTGATAGCATCAGATCCCTGATATGAAACCTGTTGACCAAGCATATTTTGTGCTGCTATTCGTCCCTGATAAATGGCGTTTGGCCATATTGCATTAATCTTTAGTTTATTCGTAGCACGATCTAATGCTTCTGCGACATCGCCTGCGGCAAATATGTGTGCCACGTTAGTCTGCATGTATTCATTAACAAGAATTCCTACATTAGTTTTAATTTGAGTGCCCTCAATGATATCAAGATTTGGACGAACACCCACAGCTACAACAACCAGATCACATGGAAGTTGTTTTTGTCCAACTTGCACTCCTTGGACATCTTTTTCACCAAGAACTTTGCTTACACTTGTTGAAGTATAAACTTCTATTTTGTTCTCTAGCAAGAGTTGGTTCACAATTTCTGCAGTGTCTTTATCCAGCATGCGGGGTAGGAGATGATTTTCTCTTTCGATGATTGTAACTTGGGCACCAAGGCTGTGGAGAGCTGTGGCACTTTCAAGACCAACAAACCCTCCACCAATTACGACTGCACGTTTTATCTTGCGTTTTGCCCTTGCAAGGATAACTTGGCTATCTTGCAAATTTACCAAGGTTACTACGCCATTTTTATCAAGCCCATCGATGGGAGGTTTAATTGCGGATGCACCTGTGGCGATGAGAAGCCGATCGTAAGGAACATCTTCCCCAGATTCAAGGTGAACGCGTTTGGATTCGGGATTCACAGCTGTTACTGTGGTATCTAGTTTCATTTTGATACCAGCATCTTCGAAGTACTGCCTGTCAAATCGGTCGAGGTGTTTTTCTTCAATTTCACCAGCGATAAAAGAGGGAAGAGAGAACAACGCGTAGAATCGTCTATCCTTTGTGATTAAAACAACGTCAACAGTATTCTGATGTTGGATTAGAGTTTGTATTGCACTCAGGCCAGCAGCTCCACTTCCGATTATCACCAACCGCACATGAATCCACTCAATACCCAAAAATAGCCTATTTCGCATAAAAATACGCTTGATAGCGACCCTCATTTTTTGGTGAATAACAGGTTTTTTAACAACATCGTGCATAGCCTCTTCGAGGTGACGCTTTTGGATATCAAAAAAGTCGCAGTCATTGGGGCTGGACTCATGGGTCACGGCATCACACAGGTCCTAGCCCAGATCGCTGAATATGATGTGTATTTGAAAGATATCAAACAAGAATTCATTGACACAGGGATGGCTCGAATCAAATGGAGTCTTGGCAAACTTGTTGAGAAAGAAAAACTTGCTCAAACCGATGCAGAGGCAACACTCAATCGCATTCACCCTACTCTTCATATGAAAGAAGCTATGAGTGACACCGATTTCGTCATTGAGGCAGTTCCTGAAAATTTAGATCTCAAGAAGAAGATCTTTGCTGAAATGGATGAACTTGCACCGCCGCACGCAATACTTTCATCGAACACGTCCTCAATCAGTATTAGCCGTATTGCGGCAGCTACTAAACGTCCTGATAAAGTAGTAGGTATGCACTTCTTTAACCCAGTTCAAATAATGAAGCTTGTTGAAATTATCCGGGGAGAGAAGACTTCGGATAAGACAGTTACAGTGGTTGAACAAGTATCACAGAAAATGGGTAAGGAAACAGTGCTTTGTAAGAAGGATTCACCAGGTTTTATTGTCAACCGAATACTAGTTCCTGCCCTCAACGAAGCCATCTGGTTGCTCCAAGAGGATGTTGCGGAACCAGAAGATATTGATAAAGCAATTAAGCTAGGGTTAAACTGGCCGATGGGTCCAATCACACTCTTGGATTATGTAGGACTAGACACCACCCTTTCTATCACAAAGGTGTTCCAGAAAGAGATGGATAAACGCAAATACGCTGCAGCTCCACTTCTTGGAAAGATGGTTAAGGAAGGCAAGTTAGGTAGAAAGACAAAACAAGGATTCTATGATTGGAACCAATAAATCCCAACTCTATCTTGAATCTGTCGTGGGTTCAGAGCCTCGCATTGAGGTGAAACATGGGGTTATTTGAGAAGTGGATCCGGGTTACTTTTCTAGCTTTGCGCCACACTTTCCGCAATGAGTAAACTCGCTGGGTAGGTATTTTGTGTTACAACTTGGACAGGTTTTTTCCCAGGGTCCCCATTTGAATTCAGGTGATTTGCCAGCCGCGGCTTCCTGTCGTAGTTTCATGTAAGCAGCAGGTCGTTTCTCAACAAAAGCCCACATACCTTCATGGGGTTCTTGGGAAGTAAAGTGGACACTGAGCCAGTCTCGTACGCTTGGCCAAGTTAGTGACCAGACAAAGTCTTTCCAGAAGTTCACCTGGGCTTTGGTAAAGCGGAGACATTCAGGGAATTTTTCAAGAATTTTCTTTGACCATTCTGCGAT
>CAYFXY010000060.1:2176-7341 GCA_964347205.1 uncultured archaeon | reverse complement strand
ATCGAGTTTATCATAGGGAACAACTTCATTGACGAGGCCCCAATCCTTGGCTTTTTCTGCACTGATTCGATCGCATGTGAAGAGCATTTCCCTGGCTCGACGATCACCGATAATGATTGGGAGCCATTGAGTTGCGCCTCCCGCGGCGACACTACCGACACGGGTTCCAACTTGTAATATTTCGACATGGTCTGCAGCTATTGCTAGATCACAGGCCATTTGGACTTCATTTCCACCACCAGCAACGATACCATTTAATCGGGCTATCACTGGTTTTCCACAATGTCGTAGAAGGTGTAGAGCACGTTCGAATATTTCACACCATTTCCAGAAATCTCGGGGTTTTTTAGTGTATTTTGTAGCATATTCTTTTACGTCGCCTCCAGTGCAGAAAGCTTTCTTGCCCGCACCAGTAACAATGATAATACCGACTTCATCATCCCATGAGGCTGCATGAAGGGCATCACACATTTCGTTAAGCGTCAGAAGAGTATACGCATTATATTTGTCTGCACGGTTTATGGTGATGGTTGCGACCCAATCTTTCTTCTCATAGAGAATTTCTTTGTAATCGGTTTTAGCCATCTTAACCACCAAAGTTAGTGGGTTTAATACAGGATTCTCTTATTTGAAGTTTGCAGATGTTATTTGTTTATTTAATGATAATGAAAAGCTCATCAATGATTCTAAAACAAAACTAGTCAATTTATAGATTAGTTCGACCAAAGAGCTTCTGGTGAAAAGATAAGTGTCAACAAGGGCGTCTACGGTACAGAATCGTTGCTGGTTACTCAGAAGATGTTGTTATCACTTTTTTGGAAAATATTTTGAAACTCTCCTGTAAACGGCCCGAAGTAGGGTCCATAATCCCATTTCATTAAGCAGGTATAAATTTCTTAATCTGAATTTTAATTGGGGACCCGATTTCGAGATCTTCAAATTTCGTATTTTCTACTCGAGCAACAACGAGTATTCCTTCATCGAGTTTTCCAATAGCAAGAATGTAGGGTAATAGTTCCTTGTATGCAGGAGGCGCAACACCGACATATGTTTTTGCATAGATTTCACCAGTACCCTTCAGTTCAACCCATTCAGCAGCTTTGTCACCACAATTGGGACAGGTTGATTTAGGTGGCCAAAGGACACCGCACTTAGGGCATTTGGTTGTTGTGAATTTGTTCTGAGCGAGGTTATCCCAGAATTGCTTGATTTGCGTTTGAGGGTAGACAAGACAATAGGGTAATTCCAGGGGTTGTTCAATCATCTTAGTTCTGCCTCCGTAGAATATGGACGACATGATGTGTCGCGAAGCCACTTAGGTTCTGTGTAATTCCTGTTATTGCACCATCGACTTGGCGTGGACCACTTTCACCACGAAGTTGTTCTGTGACCTCAGCTATTTGAGCAACACCTGTGGCACCTACGGGGTGTCCTTTTGATTTCAAACCTCCCGAGGGATTGACCGGAATTCGTCCGCCAATTTCTGTATCACCATTTTCTACGAGTTGAGGTCCTTCACCTTTTTTACATAATCCAAGGTCTTCGTATTCAATTAATTCAGCGATGGTGAAACAGTCGTGGGTTTCAGCAAGATCCATATCCTTGGGTGTGAGTTTTGCCATAGAATAGGCATTTTGTGAAGCATTTACTAGGGCACGCCAAGTTGTTAGACTCTGCATGTTTGAACAATTAAAGGATGGTTCCATGAACTGTCCTGAACCAATAACATCAACGGGAGTATCGTTGTATTTTCGTGCTTCTTTCGCAGGAACAAGAATAGCAGCAGCAGATCCATCTGAGATTGGACTGCAGTCAAAAAGGTTCAGGGGATGTGCAATCATTGGTGACTCAAGGACGGTTTCAATTGTGATTTCCTTCCGGTATTGTGCAATGGGGTTTTTAGCACCATTCTTATGATTTTTAACAGCAATCTTCGCGAGTTGTTCTTGGGTCACACCATACTCATGCATATAACGTGATGCAATGAGGGCAAATCCTGAGGGAGGAATCATGCCATGAAAACTTTCCCAAGTAAGGTCTTCGACTAGGCATAGATTGCGCATAGCCTCTGGAGAAGCCACATTGCACATTTTTTCAACACCAGAAACTAGAGCAGAGTCTGCTTGACCAGATGCGATGGCAAAGAACGCATTTCGAAATGCGGCGCCACCACTCGCACAGGCCATTTCAACCCGGGAGGTCACCTTGGGAGACATGCCAAGAAATTCAGCAGCAAGATTTGCTGGATGAGCTTGTTCAGTAAATCGTTCTGATTGGGCATTTGCAACATACAATGCTTCAATGTCTTTGGGTGCTAAACCCTTTGTGTCTTTGAAAGCATGTTCTGCTGATTCCACAATTAGTTCACCCAAGGAGACGTCATTCCGTTTACCCCATTGGGTGAGTCCGACTCCTACAACAGATACAGGTCTCATTCTAATTCACCATTCAATGGGTAGCTACACCTCAACATCTTTGCACGGTGCAGTCTTTTAAGTGCATTTAACAGGCTAAATCATCTGAAGCTATTTTGAATCACGAATTGAATCAAAGGCTTCGGGATTTTCAACAGAAGACAAATCACCGACTGTTTGATTAAGGTGTACACGTTTGATCAATCGTCGGACAATTTTACCCGATCGGGTTTTGGGTAATGCTGATACAAATCGGACTTCTTCAGGGATGAAGGGTTTGCCCATGGTTTTTCCGATGTATTGTCTCAATTCTTCACGGAGATCCTCGCTGATTTCAAATCCAGATTTGAGAACTACATAGGCAATAATTCCAGTACCCTTAATTTCATGGGGAATACCAATCGCAGCGACTTCGGAGACTGCTTTATGGCTAATTAGGGCTGTTTCGATTTCTGAGGGGCCAACCCGTTGGCTCGACACCTTAATAACATCATCAGCTCGTCCCAGAAGAAACCAGAATCCATCTTCATCAACTTGAGCCAGATCTCCATGCCACCAGATTCCTGGAAATGTGGACCAGTATGTTTCGATATATCGTTCTGGTGCATTCCAGAATCCTCTTGTCATTGAAGGAGCTGGCTTCCGACAAATGAGTGTACCGATGTCTCCTCGAATGCTTATTCCTGTATCATCAACACAATCTATTGCCATCCCTAAACCTGGACCGCGGAGTGTTCGGGGTTTAAGGTCATTGATTGGCATAGGACTTAGGAAACAACCAAAAATCTCGGTACCTCCAGATAGGTTGATAATGGGGAGTTTCCCTTTCCCAACCATGTTGAAATACCAAAACCAACTAGTATCATCCCAGGGTTCACCAGTAGATCCCAAGATACGTAGAGTATTCATCTCATGTTTGGTGACCCATTCATCACCCAATCTAATGAGATATCGAATAGCAGTGGGTGAAATACCGAATGCTGTTACTTTGTAGGTATCGATTATCTTCCATAACTGGTCGGGTTGAGGATAATCGATTGCGCCTTCGTAAATGAGATGAGCCGCCCCTTGATGTTGTGCTCCAACGATTTGCCAAGGTCCCATCATCCATCCGAGATCACTGAGCCAAAATAAAGTGTCAGTTTCCTTGATATCACAATAATAAGCAACTTCTTTAGCGGCCTGTACTAAAGCTCCTGCGTGAGAATGAACCGTGCCTTTTGGTTTCCCTGTTGTTCCTGAGCTGTATAATACCATTGCGGGGTCTTCTGAATCCATTTGAGCTGTTGGAGCGGAATGCCCCATACCCTCAATGGCATCATGCCACCATAGATCGACACCCTTATTCCAGGTTATTTTTAGACCTAACCGTTTGAACACAATCATATGTTTGATTGATTTCACGCCATCAATACTTGAGTCTGCATTTTTCTTGAGCGAGACTTGCTTACCACGCCGAATAGAACCATCTGCAGTAAAGAGGATTTTTGCTCCTACATCTTGTATTCTCATTTTCACTGCATCTGGGCTAAACCCCGAAAAAATGGGGACACCGATAGCACCAATCTTATAGCATGCTAGCAAGGCCATGACGGTTTCAGGGACCATTGGCATATAAATTGCACAGGGATCACCCTTCCCAATACCCAATGCTTGTAATGCATTTGCAAGTTTACACACACCCGCATTGAGCTGTGAGTATGTAAGAATCTGATCCTCACCAGTTTCGCTCACCCATATAAGCGCGGTTTTTTTCATTCGCGGTGATTGAACATGACGATCGAGGATGTTGTGAACAATGTTGAGTTTACCACCAACAAACCATTTAGTCCATTCAATACCTTCTGAGTCATCTAATACCTGTGAATAAGGTTGATACCATTCAACACCAATGTCTTTGAGAGCTGCGTCCCAAAACCACTCAATGTCTTCAGTACTTCGACGAATAAGTTCGTCGTATGATTTGATATTGTGTTGATTCATGAACCGGCGAATGTTACTATTGGTTTGATAGTCACCCGAAGAACGCCAGACAATTTCACCCATGGTTCGACACTCCGAGTATTCTTTACAGTTTTATCGTTGGCTCTTCGTTCATATTTATTTAGGCTTTGGTTTCTGAAACAGTGAAATGTTTTTTACAGTCGATACTCGTATTTGTTGCAAAGGTGATTGATTATGTCAGGTCGCGTTGCCATTATTGGTGTTGGACAAAGTAGATTTGGAAAGCTCACAGACTCATCAATCCATGATTTGACATTTGAAGCATTTCACGAAGCCCTTGAGGATACTAAGAACTTAGAGAGAAGTGAGATTGATGCTTCTTTAATTGCATCCTCCTCAGGTTATGATAAACAGCGGTCACCTGCCGCTGTAGTAGCAGGGTATTTAGAACTAAATCCCCAACCAACTTTTCTCACTGAGGCAGCTTGTGCATCAAGTACAGTTGCTCTTCGAACTGCGTGGTCGTTTGTAAAATCTGGTCTACATGATATTGTAGCAGTGATTGGATATCAGAAAATGACTGATATGACATCAGAAGCGATTCAAGAAGTCATGGGTCGGGCGGGAGATGTGATGTTTGAATCACCATTTGGCACCAGCATGCCAGCCTATTATGCAATGTTCGCCCGCGCACACATGGATGCATACGGAACAACTGAAGAAGACCTTGCCAAGGTCTCAGTGAAGAATCACTATTACAGCCAGTATAATCCAAAGGCAATGTTTCAGAAGGAATTCACCTTAGAG
>CAYFXY010000060.1:625-2166 GCA_964347205.1 uncultured archaeon | reverse complement strand
CCAATGAAGCAAAGGCGAAGAAGTTTGCCGAACAACCTGTTTGGATCAAAGGGTTAGGTCTTGGCTCGACACCTATGTCCCTAGCTAGTCGTACTCCTCCTTTCACAGGCTTTGCAAGTGCCAAGGAAGCAGCCCGACAAGCCTACACCATGGCAGGTGTCAAACCTACAGATATCGATGTTGCAGAAGTGCATGATTGCTTTACAATTGCAGAACTTATTGCTTATGGTGATCTAGGATTCTGTAAGCGTGAAGACAGCCCAAAAATGATACGTAAAGAAGAAACATATCTTGGTGGACGCATACCTGTGAACATTGATGGAGGACTGTTGTCAAAGGGTCATCCTGTGGGTGCAACAGGCGGTTCACAGATTCGAACCTTGGTGCATCAACTTCGTGGTGAGGGGGGGAAAGTGCAAGTTGATGGAGCAAAGATTGCTCTGGGTCATAATGTTGGTGGAATTGGGATGTATACGAGTGTGACTATTTTGGAGGCATAGTTTCGAGGTTTGAGGTGAAAAAAATGGGGTTTGAACAGTTTGGTTTTGTTAGTTATGTTTCGCAGGCAAAAATTGGTAAATTTACTGAGTACCTGAAAAACAATCGACTCATGGGAACAAAATGCCAAAAATGTGGGAAGGTATATTTCCCACCCCGTGGTGATTGCACATCATGCCTAGGAGAGGAAATTGAATGGGTCAAAATAAGGGGTGAGGGCACACTTGTTACCTACACTCAAGTCAACTTTGCCCCAACGGGATTTCAAGATGACGTTCCAT
The DNA here is from genome assembly GCA_964347205.1 of uncultured archaeon. GTDB lineage: Archaea > Asgardarchaeota > Hermodarchaeia > Hermodarchaeales > Hermodarchaeaceae > Hermodarchaeum. Next base: position 1,387 of record CAYFXY010000060.1, on the reverse strand, counting down.
ATATCCTTGCACTTGGACAGTTGAATAGCGGACAACATGTTTTTGCCCGATTTTCCAAGGATGTGCCACTTGAACAGTTGAAAATCGGGATGTCCATTCAACTCGTACCATGTAAAATCGGTGAAGAACGAGTGACATACGAGTTTCGAATACCCTGATTTAACTATCGGAATTCAGGAATGACCTTAGTGGCAAAGAGCCTCAGGGTATCCTTGAGCATCTTCGGAGGTACAAAGAAGTTGACAACCAAATGCCGGACACCAGCCTTCTGATAAGCTTTGATGCCTTTGATTACATCATCGGGAGTACCAAAAAAAACTGGGGCCTTGTCAAGAACTTCATCTGGTATCTCCTTGGCCTTTACGAGTAATTTTTCAGTAACTTCTGAGTTCATCACCAGATGCCAGGTCAAATCAAACTCGTCTGTGATATTGTCATATCCTAACCGACGTAGAATACGGGGTCGAGTTAAGAAATAGATTTTAGCACCTAGTCCTACGCTTTTTCGAGCTGTCTCGTATTCATCTGCAACCACCGTAAATACGAATGCGGCTGGTTCAATGGCATTAGGATCACGTTCAGCCTGCTTTGCATGATCTCGAACAATCTGTAATTTTTCGGCATATTCGTCAGGGAACATGCTTGCCGGAACCCACCCATCACCTAATTCTCCTGCCATCTTCATGGTTTTTGGTGAATTTGCAGCTATCCAAATTGGAGGATTCGGTTCTTGGATTGGTCGAGGATGAAGAAACGCATTAT
>CAYFXY010000060.1:0-615 GCA_964347205.1 uncultured archaeon | reverse complement strand
CGCATTATCTAATTTGTAATACTTTCCTTCGTAATTGGAAACCTCTTGTGTCCACAACATTCTCATGACGTTCACGGCTTCACGTGTGCGTCCAAGAGGTTTTTTGAGATCAATTCCAAAGGGAAAAAGATTCATAGCTTCGCCAAGCCCGACACCAACAATTGCACGCCCATTTGAGATGTGATCACAAGTCGTAACCATTTGTGCTAAAGCTGCTGGATGATGTCGATATGTATCACCAACACATGTGCCTAACTTTACATTTTTCGTCTGAGTAGCCACAGCTGAGAGTGCAGACCAAGCTTCCAAAGCATCCCATCGTCGAATACCAAATCCAACAGTGTGATCCGGCATCCAAAAGGAATCAAATCCCATTTTTTCAATGTACGTCGCTGTATCAAGGATTCGTTCCCATGCAGAAGGAGTGCTTACAACTCCAAATTTCAATATGTCTGACATTTTTTCCACCTATCTATCCACTACCTTGGGTTTACGCTTTTCTAGGAAGGCTCTTACGCCCTCTCTGGCATCTTCAGTTGCAAGCAGTTTGCTCATGTATGGAGCCTCGACAAATAATCCCTCTTCAAGGGTGCGTTGAGTTGCTTCCTTGAGAGC
>CAYFXY010000059.1:14778-14997 GCA_964347205.1 uncultured archaeon | reverse complement strand
CTAGATAAAGCCAGCTAAAACTACTGACAATGGAACCATTTAACTGGCAACTCACTTCAGAGGCGCCAATCGTGGTAATGGGGTCGGTATGGTTTCCGCTGATGGGGTCATCAATAGTATAATAGAAGATAATGACCATGTCATTACCCCAGGGCTCAGCAGCGGGGGCATCGTAGGTCAACGAGGACCGTAACCGTCGGACACTAAATCCAATGAATG
>CAYFXY010000059.1:13136-14706 GCA_964347205.1 uncultured archaeon | reverse complement strand
AAGTCTCATTTAGAGACCTGTCAGGCCTTGTAACTTTTTATAGAGTTGATTTTTCCACTCGAAAACAGGATGGTAATATTATACATGCCAGCTTGCGCACCAGAGGTAAAGGTGAACTCGCTGGATCCAAGAACTGAACCACCTAAAGTGAGGGTGAGGTCACTTTTTTGGACAGAGCCAATACCAAGTGAATCATATTGACTTTCTGGATCATTAACTGTATAGTTGAAAGGAATGGTTACGTTCTCACCATACGGAACAGATCCAGGTGTTGAATAAGTAATTGAGGTAGCGATTTTTCGAACCACTACGGTTAGAACCAAGAGGCGAGTTTGGTAGTTAGTTTTCGTAGCGTTAATTGTGAGAGAATAGGTGCTTGGGGCGGGTTGAACTGATGTATCAATTGTGATATTATACCAGCCGGATGATCCATTTCCGATACCCATTGGATTAGTGGGCCAATCGGTTGTTACCATAGCCCCTGCAATGCCAACTCCAAGTTCATCTTCATAAAACACCTGGACTGTAGTGGATTCATCATAAGGTAGGGTAACTCCGGGTGATTCGGGTGAGGTTAGTGTAGCGTCACTGCGAACTTGAATGGAAATATTAGTGGTTGCATATTCGTAGTAGCGATCATTTGCTTGGACACTTAGGTTATAATCTCCTGGAGCAAGGAGGTCATTTGCAATGATTGCTTGATATAGGCTACCGGCTTGTTCAAAAACTATGAAATTACCATCCACGGTGCCATTGACACGGACAGTGCCTGAGGTATTTGCAATGAATGCGTTCGATCTTCTGGTGTCAACATAGGCGACGCGGGGATAAAAGAATCCAGCACCATAGGTAACTAGAATCGGGCTTGTTTCCACGTCTAAAGTGGTATCGTGTATGATATCGAATTGGGATGAATAAAACCCTGCTTGGGTTTGGGTGGGTGTGACGCCGTTATCATAGCTCAGACAGAGGGTGTATTGTCCTGCAGTATAAATTTCGCCACTGTTGAAATCGATACTAAAGCCCACAGTCGTGGTTCCCGAAAAGGTGGTTGTATTTTCAGCGGCGACACTGCCATCGGACCGATAGAGGGTGAGATTAGTTTCTCCGGCATTTTTGGTATGGGTAACGGAAACTGACAGCTGGGAGGGATTTCGGGGGCTAATGTAGTAAGTGCTTTGGACTCCAGTAACTGATTCAATAATGTTGGTTGAACTAAAGGTGAAGTTCCACCAGCCAAAATCACTGATGATAGTATAGGGTAACAGCACATGCGTTGTGTTGGCACCGGTTGCGGTAATCACCGCATCGGTTTGGTTTTGAAACCGGGGATCAAATACCCGAGACAGGTTCCAGGATTCACTCGGAGGTTTCGTTATGGACAGATTATATTGCTCAAAATAACTTGGTTGGTAAAGGTAATGCCATACGGTCCAATACGCCACGGTATCATTTTTGACTCGGAATTTAGAACCATGGGGAGGGACTTGTTGTCCGGTGGTATCGCTTTTTCTAATATAGAGGGTCAAATCATAATCAAATTCTACATTGCCACTTCGGCTTGAAGTAG
>CAYFXY010000059.1:11422-13126 GCA_964347205.1 uncultured archaeon | reverse complement strand
TGCGCCTCGGGATTGGCATCGTTGAAGTACTGGTTCGGCTTGAAGTAGCGTTCCAGATGGCCAAAACATTTGAATGGGTTGGACCTGGGTTTGGCCAATTTCCAGTAATCGTTACATTACCGGAACCATACCCTGAATCGGTCATCTGGGTATTATTCAGTCGTAAATCAAGCCAAGCATGACTGGGTTGAGCCTTTCCCTTAACTTCAAACACAACATTATCAAAATGTAGAGCCCAAAAATTGGTATTTTTTGAGAAATCTTCGATAAAACCCAGACCTAATGTGACATTAACTATTCCTGGTGCGGGCCAGGAGAGAATATCATTGTAGGGGATAGGAATTGTGATTCGTTTCCAATTTGAATCAAAATTACCTCCCGCCCTATCAATGGCGGGAAGATAAAAGTCAATAGTAAGACGATAGGCAATGCCGCCAATTTCGACATAAATCGCTAATTCATCTCGGTCAACCGTGCCTCGATCAACATGGTCTACTCGTACGTCAAAACTTATTCGTGCCCACTCAGGAATGCGTTGAAGGTCAATATCTTGTTTGAATGCTGCATAATCGGTAGCGTAAAAGAACCCTGTTGTATAATTAATATAAACTCCTAGACCATAAGAGCCAGAATAAGCAGCGGTTGAATTCCAAAACATATCATGATAGGGCTCAGTTGTCTTAGATCCTAATCCGTTGGATACATAACTCCAATCGTCGGGAGATCCAGCGCTTCCTGTTTCAAAATTGCCATTGCCCGTGGTTCCTTCTATCCACGTAATATTATCCACTAGATTTGTCACATCGGCGAATAACTCATAGCCCGTCCATCCTGCGGGCAGTCGGATCTGACCTGTTTGGTTTTCTCCAGCGTCAAGGTCTACGATGGAAAGGGATGAATTGGTTCCGCGGGCAAACTCCGTCGTGCTAAGCGTTGTGCCCAGTCCTTCAAATAGGTATTCTGTACCATCCCATACAGGTCCCTCTGGAACGGGAGGAAAATTGGGTTCAGATGGAGAACTGGTGAAAACAGAGGGCTCTCCAATCTCGGTTGTAGAAAATGGCGGAGTATTTAATATCGCGGAATTAATCGGTGCGACTCCGATGAATGAGGAAAATATAAACAAAGCTAGCAAAGAGATGCAAAGGAGTGATTGACGCGTCATGCTTCTAACCCCGGCTGGAAGGCGGCTGAGGAATGTGGGGGACACACGCCATCAAGCTTGTTAAAAGCTTATCCCATATGAGTGGGTATACCTAGTGTGCCATTCCTGCCTGTCGCCAAACCGTGGCTACATCGGAGTAGTGACGATTTAAATATATTTACCTGTACCGTTTCCTAACTAAACAACAAATGCATAAAGAGTCCCTTTTGGACTCTTTAGAGGAAGGGAAGCTGAGTGGATTACTCTTCAGTATTTGCTGATTGGCGAAGGGATCTGTAAGTGGCCCGTCGTTCTTCTTTGCTCAAGTATTTCAAATGATCCACGAGGGCATCTTTTTCATCGTCGTCAAGGCCGGGGATTTTAGCTAATTCTCGACGAATTTCAGCGATGACCTTTGCTGAAACGGCAGGAGCTTCCTGCAATTCTGGGGGTAATACGCTAGGTGCCGTTCGGTCCTCGGTGATCACTTTCGGTGGCTCAGCTGGTTCTACTTCCTCGAGTGAAGGCGGTTCGGGTTCGGTGGAAGGGGTCTCAGTCGG
>CAYFXY010000059.1:7906-11412 GCA_964347205.1 uncultured archaeon | reverse complement strand
TTCTGCAGGGGGTGCTGATGGAGACGTGGGTGGTTTTTCACGTTGTGTAAGGAACGCCATGCGCCGTTGCCCCATTTGGCGCCGCAAATCATCTAAGAACCAGATTCGATCCTTACGCGGAATCTTGCGCATCTCCTCAGCAAGGACTGCTTTTTCTTCTGCTCCTAATCCTGGGATTTTGTCGAGTTCAGCCATGATGTCTTCTTCTGTAGCTGTGACTTCTTCGATATCTTCCATTGTTGGAATCATGGCCTTGGTTGCCGCGACACCAATGGTTCCCATCGCTGCATCAACTTTCGTTTCCAGGGTGACTTCTCGGGCATGGAACCGTTTCAGGTCCTTCTTGGACAGTGAATATTCCTCATCTTTTCCAACGGTCTTAGCGAGCTTGCGCATCCGTCGAACTTCCCATGGAATTGAGAAAATGCGTGCCCACATTATCCAACCAATGAGAATGATAATGAGGATAACAGCGGCGATTATGGCCCCTGTTGTGGTCGCGACGAACATGGGACTATAACTGATTTGCATGTTGAAATGAATGGTTTGAAGGTTTTCATGGATGCCCAGTCCTGCGGTAAGTTTTTGGGCGTCGATTTCAAAGTCGATAAAGATTTCTGTGGACGAACGTATTGCCCAAATCCGATAATGCCCGTCTCCCAAGTCAGTAACTGAAACATCATTGAAATATTCATAGGGCATGGTGATATTAGCGCTAGGGACACCCCAGCCATGCCAAGTGTCTTCAAGATAGACTAGAAACTCGATGGGAAAACCAACCCAAACAGTGACATCCTCACTATCTAGGTTGGCGTATCCAACAAACTCAACAATCGTTAGTGCCATTGGGATCTTGATTACTGTGAATCCGCCGGATGCTGTTTGGGGTTGGAAGTTAGGTTTAGTCAGTTCGGTTGAGAATCCATGAGGTCCAATACCGTATTTGGTAGTATTGAGTATGAGCAGATAATAACCGGTTTGATTATCAAAATGGATGTCGACGCTTAGAATTCCAACAGTGGCAAGGCCACCACCATCGAGAACTGTTGTTCCGTCTGCTGCGGTCCAATTATAATAAAGGTAGAGAAAATCACCATACGGAATCGTTAAGTCATCTAAGTCGACTGTCGTATTCCAAGATCCATATACAGAAATGGCTTGAACCAGAGTAATTGGAGCGGTTTGTCGTTCGCGGATCGTTACCCGTATAATAATTGGGTCACAGGAGTAACCAAATGCCAGTGGCGTCTCGATCCAGCGGAGAGTTAAGTCCCATATACCTTCTGAGAGATTTGCTGGGAATTCTAAAGTGTAATAGGAATATCCGCTAACGTATTCAGTAAGATTGAAGTCGATACTTGGAAATCCATCCCATATGGCTTGGATGGTAGCGGATGAGACGTTGAGGTTATGAGTTATGTCGTTCATAACTACGGTGATGGTGAAATTATTAAGATATTCAACTCCAATGGTAGAATTAATAGCGTCACCTAAAGGAATGATATCTGCATCAGATAACCTCACTTCAATAACGAATACTTGAGTTTGTGGTTGAAGGTAGATTTTTTGAGCTTTGACTTGAATCGTGTAGACACCAATGCCAAAAAATGCCGAGTTATTTGTCCACGTGTAGATTCCCGTGGATCCAATTTCGGATAATGTTACACTTCCTATGAAAGCGTGATCAAAGAAAACAGATGCGCCACTTATCGGATTGCCAAGTCCAGTGGTATATTCCACTGTAATATTCATAACTCCCCCAACATATACAACTTGTGACACGAGTGTAATTGCGGTCAAATCGCTGGGTCCATTCTTGATCACGAAGGTAAAGAAGTGAGACGAATTAGTGTAGGAGTCAATTTTCCAGGCTCGAATCTCAACTAGGTAGCGTTCGACATTAAAGGTTGCATCGAGAGTGCCTGTAAATCTTCCTGCGCCTATGAATGTGAAACTGCTTATGGGACCATCCCATTCATATTGCACAAGAGTGTCATTGACTAATTGCCCCCAATAGTCTGTGACATTTATCACAATTGTAACCGTTAACCCATAAAATTGTTCGACATAATCTGTAGCATTCGCTAATGCCGGGTCAGTCGTTATGGACTCAACTTGAATAGTGATGGGAAGGGGAATGAGATAGATCGTCTGGTCGATAGATTGGGTGTTATAGTAGGTTTTGTTGGCAATTATTGTGAAGAAGACATATTCTCCTGCAGGAAGGCTTGATGTATCAAATGTGACTCTGTATTTGCCTGGTTCTCCAGGATAAGGATCAATGATTGGGTCTGATACATTTCCAAGATAACTAACAATAATTGTGACTGGGTCTAGCACTCCTTCGCTATGATCTCTGTCCCAGTAAGTGACATTAATGTAGATATCTTCGCCCCAGAAGAAGTCACGGACTTGTATTTGGGGAATAAGTTGGGTATCAATGGCTCGTACCTGCATTGGGAAGATAAGATTGTAATGAGATTGGTAAAATGGGGGTGGAGTCGGATTACCAGGATCTTCATATGTTACATTTACAATGAAGTAGTAGGTGGCAATTCCGCCGAGTTCGGTGGTCACGATGTGAAACGTGTAGTATCCGTTGCCATCATTTGTGTACCACCAATCGGTCATCCAGATTCCGAAACTGGGATCACCTTGAAGGGTGAGGTTGATGTTAACATAATTCTCAGGGGCTTGGTTGTCAATTGGGTTTCCTCCTTCGGTTTGGTAGAGAATGGTGAAATTCATGATGTCTCCCCATGGAGTTGCTCCACTTGTGGGTTGTAAAATGACGTCTGTGGGTTGTCCTTTTACGTAGGCTCGAAATTCAAAAATCGTCGATAAGAAATAGGGTTCTGTATCAACTGTCCATGAGATATTTGCTCGGAAATCATAGAAGGTATCGACTACACCGTAGAAATCAGCCTCGATTTCAAGCATGAAAGCATATGGGCTGCTAGATAGTTCTGATGTGTTCCAGTAGGAAGTGCTTAGGATCTCGTATAACCCAGATACTTTACTCTTCCAGTAGATTGTTACAAGGACATTTGCTCCCAGTCCTGTGGTGTTGAGAATCCATTTGTTATTCCGACTAACATCGAGATAAGTGAAGTTTATAACAATATTATCTGCAAATCCATATTCACCTGCTGGTGTGTACTCATTCTCAGTAGGTCGGGCTTCGATAGTAACAGATATTGTTTTGGTTTCGTGCGAATACGGAGGTGGGGTGAGGGTCCAGTCCGTCTGTATGGTTAACAAGTATATTCCTGGAGCTCCTATAGCGCTGGAATTAATTCCGATTTCATAAGTTCCTCCGCCAAGCTCTTGAATTGTAAATTGCCCCGCATAACCCAAGAGAGTAATATTCTGAGAACGACCTGTGATTCCTTCACCATTATGGGTGCTGTCAGGATCATTAATAGTGTAGACTACCGTGATATTGAAGATATTCCCCCAGGGGAGTGGATCTGGAATTACAACCTGTAATGTTGCTTCGACGGTCC
>CAYFXY010000059.1:0-7896 GCA_964347205.1 uncultured archaeon | reverse complement strand
CAATCCGATTCCCATTTTGACTGCTATCTGCATCTTGGACTTCAAAAGCAATGTCAAGAACTACATCGTCACCAAATGGTGTCTGTGGAACATTAACAGAATGAAGCCATGTGAGGAGTTCGCGGACAGTGATCTTCACATTCTCTAGATGCCCATTGGCATATTGGGCGGGACTAGAGATATCAATATCAAAGAAGTAATTGCCAGGTGCTCCAAGGGCCGATGTAAAGAAAGTAATTGTATAATTGCCATCTCCTTGGTCGCTGTACGAGAAATCTATTCCTAAAATTAATCCTGGAATTGTGATGGTTCCGCCCGCGATTCCACGTCCATCTTGTGTTGCTCCTGGGTCTGAGACGAAATAGGAAACGTTGAGTTGGGCGGATTCTCCATAAGGCGTGGCTACGGAGATTGAATAGGTGAAGGCGGTATCTAATGGTCGGACGATCAGAGAGGTTAGAACTATGCCATTGCCGTATTCAACAGAGGTATAGACATTAATTTGAAGGGAATGGGTGCCCAGCGGCCAGCTGGAAACGTCTAATAATATTTCATAGACGCCATCGCCTGCTGTTCCGTTATTTACCCATATAGCCCAATTGGAGCTATCAAGAGTAATGGTTGACCAACCAATTATTTCCACTGAGTTGATGTGTCCTTCAGGAAGACCTACTGACGGATCAAGGTCGCTATCGTTTACACGTAGAATGATGGTGATGTTATTGCCATAAGGAACACGGGGAATTGGATCGACATCAGCATTAATGGAGTGTACCCGGATGACGATGTTGACAGGTCCGTACCCTACATCGAAGCGTGGATCATTCGGGTAGACTGTGACATTCAATCGATGAGTGCCTCGTCCCCATCCTGTCGCATCAATGTAAAACTCGAGGTAAGAGAAGTTAGACCAGGGGAGCGTTGGGGCGGTTGGACCGGAAATTTGTGTTACCCGCGCTTCCTGGAGGTAGAGTGCTGGATCTAAGGCACTACCGGTGTCTAAATCTGTCCAACTAATACTGATATAGATACTACCGTCTTCAGGTACTGGAGGCGGTCCTGTTACCAGCACATACACTCGATGACTTCGGATAGTGATAATGACATCTCCGCTAGAATCGGCATAAATGCGGGGTCCGGTTTTCGCTTCCACGGTAATCGTCAAGGAATGTTGACCCAGAGCAAGGCTTGAGGTGTCAACGGTGATGGTCCAGCTGGTGGGGTTGTTGATGGTATCTGATATTGCTCCGGTGATAACGATGCGAGAAACGTTATTGACGTCTATGAGTCCGGATGCGGTGAGGTCGAACCATTCAATGGTGAGGTCGGTGGTTTCTCCCCAGGGTGTCGCTTCGGGTGGGAGAACGGTCACTGCGGTTTGATGGATTAGAATGGTGATGCGCAGGGTTCCACTGCTTTGAATATATTGATTGCTATTCGGGATCGGTGTGGCAATGATTTGATAATCTCCAGGCGTCCATAAGCTGGTGTCAAGCCAAAAAGTGAGTGTGACTTCATTGGGTAATGGCGTCCCATTGGTGAATTGTAAGGCAAGGTAATTCATTTCGGAAGCCGACAGGTAAGTGAGGGTATCAAGGTCATACCATGTGATATTTACAAAGGTTTGAGACCCGTAAGGTGTTGGGTCCGGTTGCTCGACAATTGTTTGGGTGGAGTGGGCAAGTACTTGGAAGGAAATGATGCGGGACGCAGATTGATAGACGTTGTTGCTATGGGTAACTGAAACGATGAGCGTGTAGAATTTTACTGTGGAGATATCACTGGAGTAGATGGTTAAGTTGTATTGGCCATTACCTAAGGCGGTCCATCCAAAGCTCCCTAATGGACTTCCATCAAGTGTGCAAGTAACATCACCTGACAGCAGACCGTTGATATTCTCTTGATCGTGTCTGCTGTCGGGGTCATCTACTGTGAAATTGAGGGTGATGATAACGTCATTTCCCCATGGCTCGGGAGGCGAGGGAGTGTAGGTGAGGATCGTGTTTAGGGATCGGATGTTGAAGGAAACATCTCGGGACACGTCGCTGAATTTCGATTCAGTTTGTGTAGCAATTATGGTAAGTGTGTATGTTTTAGTGGTATTGATTTTGCCACTCGATGCTAGAATCGTTATGGTGTATTGTCCGGAACCTAGGGGCGTTAGGGTATAATCAGTTCCGAGACTTAGGGGGCTGCTATCGAGTTCAAAGGTTAAGGTTGCAGTTGTAATTCCAGTTCCGTCATATAAGGGACTTCCTGGATCATTAACCAAGAGGGAGAAATTAATCTCAACATTGTCATCCCATGGTATGGAACCGGGGGAAGTAACTTCAATGGTGGTGGTAATTTCTCGCACAACTATTGTCAGGACAAGTGTTTGGGTTTGATAGTATGTTTTTGTGGCTTGAATGGTCAATAAATAGGTGCCTGGGGCAGGCTGATCTGCAGTATCAATGGGGATGTTATACCAACCAGCAGTGCCATTACTAGCCCCGGTGGGGTTGGTAGGCCAGTCAGTCGTGATGCTTGCCACTGTTACGCCTGTGTTGTTGTAGGTGTCCCAGAACCGGACTTGAATTGTGGTTGTGTTATCATAGGGGAGGGTAAATCCAGGTGAGTCTGGTGAGGTCAGGGATGTTCCGCTTCTAACAAAGATGTTAATCGAGGTCGACTGCATATCATAGAATGGTTTGTTGGCATCAATATTGAGCACATAATCGCCCGGAGTCAGAGAATTTTTAGCGATTTGGGCTTGGTAGAATCCTCCATACTGTTCAAAGGAAATGGGGCTACCTGAGATGTCTCCTGTGACAGTAGCTCCAACGATGAAATCATTGGCGTCTGTGTCATTGTAAGCGACCCGGGGATAGAAGTAGCCAGTATCTGCATAGGTCACATTCATGTCGGATTCTTCAGGATTTAATTCTGTAGCATGAGTGATGGTGATGGTTTTCGAGCGAAAGCCAGCAGATGTTTGGTCAGGTGTGACTCCATTATCATAACTGATGCACAGAGTGTAGGAGCCAGCTGGAAAGAAAGTTCCATCATCAAAAACGATGTCAGTGAAACTCACGGAGGAGCTGGACACGGTTCGGGTTTGATTGACAACGGCTACTCCGTTGGGGTCATAGAGTGTGAGGTTAGCTTGGCCAGTTGTGACACTTAATGTAGCACTAATTGTCATTGTGTTTGGACTGCCGGGGTTAATCCGGAAATTGTCAAAGTTCGTTGTGATGGCCGAAACACGGTTTGTGGTTGTGAAGGTAAAGTTCCACCATCCAAAACCTGTGACAACAGATGGTGGTAATCTAAAATGTGTACTATTACTTGCAGCGTTAACGTTAGCGGTTTGGTCTTGAAGATTGGGGTCAGTGGCTTTGGATAAAGTCCACGTTTCAGAGATGGGTTTTTGCAATGTTAGGTTGTAATTTTCAAAGTATATGGGATAGAATGGGGCAAAGAACCAAGCCGTCCAATACACATTCGTTTCGTTTTTCACCCAATATGAGGTTCCCTCGGGTCCCGTTTGTGATTCGGTAGTTTCACTGCGTTTGATATACAAGGTGAGGGTATACTCAAAGTCGGCATTTCGGCTTCCAGCGCTTCCTTCGGTCCAATTAACTACTATCGCTTGATCAGCGGGGTAGGGTCCCCAAGAGCCTGTGAGTGAAATTATTCCTGAACCATATGTAGGATTGGTCCAAGAGGTTGTGCTGTTAAATTGCAGTTGCAGTGCTGTATCATTTGGGCTGGGTTTTCGTCGGAGGATTAATTGGACATTATCAAAGTCCATCGCAAAATAGTTATTGATTCTCCAGTCAAAGTCAACTGTCATTCCAATTGTTACATTAATTGTATCGGAAGTCCAGGCTTGGAGTTCGTCCACAGAGAGTGAGAATGCAATTGGGTGAAATCCCCAACCCCCTCGTCGAGCATTGAGGGCATAACGGTGACAGACAAAGATGCGTTCAGCTCCACCCACGTCTACATAAACAGCCATTTCGTCATCGTCATCTCGTCCATGCACGTTATCATCGTAGAATTGGACATCAAACGAGATGGTTGCCCAGCTGACGTCAATGCGATTGAGGTCGATGGTTTGCGTCCAGCCGATATACTCAATATACGTTTCATTCGATACCCAATCATACCCTGAGGTATTGGCCCCTACATTAACTCCTTTTCCAGTTTCTCCCCAATCTGTTCCATAATTCCATTCGAGTCCATCAATCCCAGTGCCTGACAATCCACGTTGGCTTTGAACCCAATAAGTTGGTGATGTAGTTCCCGATTCAAAGTTTCCATTTCGTGTGCTACCATAAATCTGTGATATGTTATCAAAGAGATTATAAACTGAAGCTGTGAGTTGGTAACCGGTCCATCCCTGAGGAAGTTCGATTTGTCCCCATTCAGTTTCGCCATAATCAAGGTCAGTGACCTGAAGTGATGAATTGTCTCCGGATGAATATTCTTGAGTGGTAAGGACTTGTCCAAGTCCTCCGTAATAGTATTCCGCACCATCCCAGCTAGGACCTTCTGGTGGTGGAGGTGGCACCATTGGAGCAGACGCAAAGTTACGGCTAGTTGGAAGTTCTCCGTTTGGTGTAGGCTCTGCATGATTTAATGTTCCTGCAGGGGGTGGGACGAGCAAAAATACAGAAATGAGAAAAATCGTGAGAAATGTCAAGCATCCAATCCTTTGGCGATTCATAAATATACACCTCGAGGAAACGGTTTCACCACTCCTTATACTCCATCCTCGGTCCTTAGTTGGCAAGATTGCTAATTTTCATGCCGCTCTCATGTCCGAGTTTCAGTGCTGGATCTGTGGCAAAACCTGTACTATGACCGATGCAAGACGCTTTAAAAAGCTTTATCTGAAGTTCCGATTATTCAATTAAATTTGCATTGATATGAAATTGTTTAAAATCGACATATCAGAAAATTGACATATGTTCTCCACGAGCCTGAAAAGGAAGAATATATGAGGAAGAATCGTCTCTTTGATTGCAGTGGCTTGTCGCAGCGAGGAATCAATCCTTGAAGATAAAAGTTGTATGTCCCAAATGTAGCACGCCAGGTGAACTGGAGGTGCCTGATGATACTTGGGAGAAGGTGCAGACTAGGGTGATTACGGGACGGGTTGTACCAGGAAAGATTTGTGAGCATGGATTTAGGGTAGAGTTTTCGCAAGCGGGAATAGTATTAGGTTATTCAAAGCTCGATGAAAAGTCAGTAGAGCCGGAAATTCGACCGGTTACGTTCACCGTACAGACAGCAATTCGCAATTTGAGCCTTGATGTGCTGGCGGCATTACTAACTGCTGGGATCAGTGAAGAGCCGATTATTCTTATTGGCTCATTAGCCGTCACAATTGGGGTCCGGGATTTCATGGAACGGGGGTTACCAGATACTGTGGATGTGGGTGCTTGTGTATATATGGTGACGAAAGAAGAATATGAAACGTTACCCACGTCGACAAAACAACATATGACGATAAATCTAGTGAAGAAGACAATTGCGAATTCCGCGTTTGATGAAGACCAGTTAACCTGGATGCAACGCGTATTAACTCGGGCAAACATGGTGACAAAAAAGGACGCAGCAGAAGCATTGATTCTGAAAGAAACATCTAAGTTGCGGACAACGGTGAGTTTATTACGTCATTTAGCAGCGCGTCGGGGTGCAGGGCTAGAAGCAAGGGAAAACAAAGAAACCGATTAAGCTGGAAGATGTTTCTCGTTTAAAAATTGACAAAGCAATTCTCAATTGCTGTTGCAGGATTTTAGCAGGGTGATGAATTTTGTTCGCTAAATACGTTGCGAATAAGGGGCTTCATATTCCTTATCATGACTTTTATTCACCAATGTTGGTCTTTTAGAAGAATATTCTAAATTGGTTATGTGTTGCCATTAGTGCTCCGATACATGTCGATGCAGGCTAGTTTGATTTGAGTATGAATCCGTTCGGGAATGAGATGAGATTGCCACATGGCATGTAACCCAGAGTAGAGTAAGCTTTCTATATGTGGGTCAGATAGAAGGTTATGTCGAGGAGAAAATCGAGTCACCTCTTTGGCAAATTTATCGTCCGTCGTCAAGGCCTTCTCAAGTGGTTCTTTCAAGAATTTTACCATAATATTTGGAGGGAGTTTGAAGCAAGCCTTCACGGTTGCAAAGAAAAGCGTCACTTTTCCTGCTGAGCTCCAATGAAGAGAGGATCTGAACGAAATTTTTGATATCCAGAGTTGAGCGTAACACATAGAAAGATCCATTCTGCATGGGCCATTTTAAGGCGATGATCATATGAGGGAGCTTCCGGTAACCCAAGAACACATCACTGATGTAGGACCCAGTGTTGACGCACTTCATAAACCATTCTTGCTCCCTGTAATTCTTGCCCACTAGATCAAAAGGGCCGGCATAATTAATCTGCATTCCAGATTCATCTATTAACCCGAGGTCTGCAAAACCACCGAATCCCATCTTGAGATTTTGCAAAATACTGGATAGCCCAGCGGCGCTCTTTATCCTTTCGAATTCAGTCTCCTTAAGGACGAATTTCAGGGCGTTCAGGCGTTCCTCCAAAAAATAGCTGATAGTCCTCTTGGCGTTGGATGTGGTTCGAACAGTGCGCAGCTTGTTTTCGTTCCTGAGAGCAGTATGGGCCAGACTAAAGTTAATTATCAAAAAGATGACCAGAGGGACTACAGAAATTGTGACACGAAGAAAAATGGAAAAAAGCCAAAATTTCCTGTAATTAAACAGAATTTGATAATTGGACGTTGAGGTTTCGATATTCCAGAAGGTCGGCTTAAACCGGGCAATGATATGGTTAAATAGCTTCATCGCTTTTTGCCTCTGCTTGGGCAAGCGTCTCTGTAAGTTTCAAGATATTTGCGGGTTTATGAAAACAGGCTATCGCTCCAAGCTCCAGGCAGGTTTTGAAGTCCTGCTCATTTCCATGGCCGGACAAGACAACAACTCGAATGTTCCGGAATTTCTCCTTTGTCTGCCTGAGAACTTCAATTCCATCGATATCCGGCAGCCGCAGATCTAAGATGATGCCATCAAAATTATCCTTTCCCAGGAGAGAAAGAGCAGATGTTCCGTCATAGACCGGGGTCGCATCAAAGCCCCTCAGCCCCAGCCTTTCTGCCAGAGCGTTTGCAATTTTCTTTTCATCATCTACAACAAGAATTTTCATTTGCTTAATACTCAACTTTCGCCAATTTTTTCCGTTATTAAGGAGTCCATGTGGAAAAGAACCCTGCAAGAGTACCGGATCATCAGTGATACCCTGTTTTATGATAATAGCAACTTTGCCACTTACATTGATGCGTTAAGCCCTTGCGTTTTACCCCAGCGTGGCACGCCGAAAAAAGGAAGCCCCAAACAGCGGTTAGTGATTGACATCAAAGATACTATTTATTAGAGCATAGACTGATTAATTTGTAAACATCCATTTCTTCCATCCGATTTAGTTATTAAAGCGCATATCGCTATCTTCGAAAAGGCGATATTAATTCTAGCGAAGCTTCGCCTCAAATCGATCCCGCCGCGGCCGCGGCGGGAATGAGAATCATAATCCCATTGTTTGAAGCGAAGTGATGCTGGATGCTGGATACCTGATAAATAAGAAAGAACAATTACTTGTTTTATCCAGTATCCCCGCCCGCCTCGCCTGAAGGCGAAGCCGACCCGCCTGCCTCGCCTGCGCGAGAGCAATGGCGGGCAGGTGGCGGGCAGGCAGAGACCAGTATCCAGTATCTACTCATCTCTTGCACCACAGCGTATTAAAAAAACTTGACATAATTGTTAAGATCTTGGCTTATATAGACAGCTAGAGGAGTTTGGTACCGATGCTATTGAAATATAAAGCGAAATGGTGTTTTTC
>CAYFXY010000058.1:3546-15070 GCA_964347205.1 uncultured archaeon | reverse complement strand
TCCAAACTGAGCCTTGTGCTATGACGATCTCGCGACGAGCCGAGAGCCCCCGCCTTTTTTTCCGGGCATTATGAGTTGAATTTGGACGGATTCAAGAAATCCTTGCCATAATTGATATGCTTTCATCCGAAAACGTTGCTTGTACACCCCATCGATAACCCACACGCAGGGATTAAATTTCATAAAATCAAGATCACTTGCTGAAGGTTCTGGTGGTGCCGGGTGAGAATGGTAAATTCCTATCTGTTCTAACCCCTCTTTTGCTGCAGCCGCAAGAATACAATATTGTTGTTCAGGATCAATTTCGAAGGAAAATTGTGACTTGGCAATGTTTTCTGCTTCAGCAACCCGTGTGACTTGTGCGGTTAGTCCATTATCAGTATATATTCCCAGGAGTAGTGCACAACCTTCGTTAGGAAGGGCTCGCCGGCGAATGGCATACAATTGGCGTCGATGCAAAGCCGTTAGTTGAATTTTCGCAACGCGTTGTAGAGCCATTGAGCCACCCACAGCCAAAAACTTAAAAGCTTCTCACCTTTTGAGTCTTCGCATCTTAAGCTCCTAGCCGTGAGGTCGCTAGTGTCCATGTCTAAAGACAAAGCTAAAGACCGGCAATTTATGCGCCGGAGTATGATCATAAGTATCGTAGCTAATATTTTCTTTGTGAGTGTAATTGTCCTATTAGCAACATCCTTTGGCCCTGTCGGACCTTTTGTAACTTTTCTTGGTCCCGTCTTAACAGGAGTGCTGGCAATCCTCATTCTTACTCTTCTTTTCATAGGCTTAGTCATTTTCTTTGGCAATCTACGAGAGTATTACGGAGAAACTGCAGGCTGGTTTGAAATTGTTATCTTCTGGATTATCATCATTGTCGTCGCTTTTGTTGGATTCAGTTGGCTCCATGCGGTTTTAACCGGGCTTCTTTGTATTGGGGTCGTCTATTATCTGCATCAGGCTCAAGATTAGAGTAAGCATCCCACATCTGAAAACCAACCTCTTTCAATGACAAGATTTTAAAGGTTCTATTCCTATCGGCAAACCTGCAAGACGTAACATGAATGTAAGCGGGCTATAACACAACTCCCTTCTTATTAGACGCTTATGGAGGAACCCTGGTTGATTGGTAACACACAGAGCTACGATGTTGCCCTAACTACATTTAGTCCAGAAGGACGCCTATTTCAGGTTGAATATGCCTTTGAGGCGGTTCGAAAGGGTACTCCGATTCTTGGAGTTCGATGCTCCGATGGTGTTGTGTTAACTGCTGCGCTTAGGAAACACAGCCTGCAAGAACCTAGTCACAACGACAAAATTTTCACAATTGATGAATCAGTGGGTACAGCAATTGCTGGTCTTTCCGGAGATGCCCGCAGTCTGGTTCGCTTTGCTCGAGAGCTAGCCCAAATTCACCGACTGACTTTTGATGAGCCGATTCCCATTAGATTACTTAGTAAAAAAATTGGTGACCATTTCCAATCTTATACCCAGCAAGGCGGAACGCGTCCTGTTGGAGTCTCTTCATTGTTAATCGGGGTTGACTCGACGCCTCAATTATTATTAAACACGCCAATCGGGAATTTTTGGAGTTACAAAGCTGTTGCCGTGGGTAATGGTGCGGATTCAATGAATTCATTATTGGAACACGAATATTCTCCCGATATAGGTATCGATGAAGCGCTGCAATTAGCCGTTCGCATTCACAAAGAAACAGCAACTACTCCTTTAAAACCAGAAAGTCTTGTAGCCGCTAAGGTTACGATTGCAGAAAAGAAATTCATTCATTTAGATGAAAAGGCTGTTCAAACCCTTGTGGATATAGCCTAGTAAACGATAAGGTGAGTGTTATGTCGGGAATGGGTGGAATCCGTGGCGAAAAACGCGTCGATTTAGGGGATGCAGCGCTAGCGCGATTAGAAACCCATGGGCATCGCTTCGAAATCATTGTGGATCCCAAACTTGCATGGAGTTACAAACAGGGAGCTAAAATTGACCTCCGTGAGGTGCTTCGTGGCGAAACAATTTTTGAAGATGCACTTCGGAGCAAAAAGGCTCCTACGGATGCCTTAGAAGCAGCTTTTGGTACAATTGATGAGATTGAAGTTGCTCGACAGATTCTGGAAAAGGGTGCTCTGCAGCTTACTGCTGAACAACGTCGTGAGATGATAGAAAAGCGACGCCGTCAGATCATAGATATTATCGTGCGAAATAGTATCAATCCTAAGACGGGACTTCCACACCCTCCTGCCCGGATTGAATCAGCGATGAATGAAGCTCATGTTGTTATTGATTCAACACGGACCGCAGAAGAGCAAGCGCGTGAAGTCGTCAAAGCACTTCAGCCAATCCTTCCAATTCGGATGGAAATTCAACAACTGGCGGTGAAGGTGCCCCCAGATTTTGCACCCAAAGCGTATGGAATTGTTGAACGCGTGGGTACTATCGCTAAAGATGAATGGCAAACGGATGGCTCATGGATAGCCGTTATTGAAGTTCCTGGCGGGCTCCGTGGTGAACTCATTGATGCGCTTAATAACCTCACCCGTGGTCGTGCAGAAATAAAGATTCTCAAAAAGGAATCAGTTTAGGAGGATTAACCAAAGTGTCACTTCATTTTGAACAACAAGATATTGTCGTTCCTGGGCAACTACTCGCCGAAGGAGATTATCGTCATGGTGATGGTGCCTATAAGGAACAAGAGAGAGTATTCGCAGCCGTTATTGGCTTAGCAAAGATGAAAGGAAAAACCATCTATGTAGTACCCTTACAGGGACAATATCTCCCGAAAGTCAGAGATATTATCATCGGAACCATTGTTGAGGTCACCCTCAATGGCTGGCTTGTTGACATCAATAGTGCCTATCCTGCAATGTTGCCAGTGATGCAGGCTTTATCTCGACGAGATGCTGCTCATGCAAAAGATAATCTGCGAAGATGGTATGACCTCGGCCAAACTGTTGTGGCTGAAATTATTGCTATGGATCGAACACGGGACCCTCTTGTAACCACACGTGGGCGTGGACTTGGGAAAATTCGTGGAGGCGTCTTAATCAAGATCATCCCTACCCGCGTTCCTCGTTTAATTGGGCGAAAAGGTTCGATGATTAATATGCTTAAATCTGAACTCCAAACCGACATTGTTGTCGGACAGAATGGTATTGTGTGGTTGAAAGGGAATCCCGAACGTGTAAACGTCGCTATAGAGGCAATCCGACTAATCGAACGCGAAGCGCACACGAGTGGATTGACAGATCGCATTCGCGAATTCGTTGCAACAAAGCTTACTGAATTAAAAGGTGAATAAGATGAGTGAAAAAAAAGCTGAAACAGAACAACCATTGATTGATGCTAAGGGGCTCCGAACAGATGGTCGTAAACTCGATGAACTCCGACCTATACGTTTAGAGGTTGGTAATTTGAGCCGCGCGGATGGCTCTGCCCTCATTGAACATGGTAAAAACAAAATCGTAGCCGCAGTATTTGGTCCACGAGAACTACATCCCAGACACCTCGCTCAATCGGATCGAGCACTGCTCCGGGTTATTTACCGAATGGCCACTTTTTCAGTGTCAGAACGAAAACGTCCTGCTCCCAGCCGGCGAGAACATGAAATCTCCATGGTTCTTCGCCAGGCCCTTGAACCAATGCTTTTTCTGAAAATATATCCTCGCGCTACTATCGATGTATTCATTCAAGTACTAGAAGCAGATGGCGGATCACGATGTGCTAGTGCAACAGTGGCCTCTCTTGCACTCGCTGATGCTGGAATTCCAATGCGTGGACTTGTTGCAGGGGTTGCTGCTGGAAAAATCGATGGAAAAATAGCAGTTGATCTAAGTGATCTCGAAGATAAAATCGGTGAAGCTGATATACCCGTTGCCATGTCTCCTGAACGGGGAGAAATCACCCTCCTCCAGATGGATGGTAAATTAACTCAGAAGGAACTTTCTGACGCGCTCCGGATGGCTGAAGAAGGCATTCATCAAATTCATGAGAAGCAACGGGCTGTCCTATTAGAGAAATATGTCCATATTCGCGAACAGATTGGTGAGGTCCCTGCTGAAGTCGTTGAGGAGGAAGTGAAACTCTCTAAAGACGCCAAAGTCGAAAAGCCCAAGCCTGCTCGCAAACGTACAAAACGCACCAAAACTACTAAAGAAGAAGGCGAACCAAAAACGCCAAAGAAAGGAAAACGGTCGAAGACTAAAGTCGAGGAAGCAAGTTAAGATTTGACAGGAGTGAATGAACATGGATATTGTTACTGAAATAGACCGGGAACGCATCCAAACACTGTTGCGCGAAGGGAAAAGGGTTGATGGACGTGGTTTTGATGACGTTCGTCCTATCAAAATTCATCAAGCAATCATCAGTAAAGCCGAAGGATCTGCTGAAGCTAGGCTGGGAAAAAGCCGGGTTCTTGCTGGCATCAAGATTCAAGTGGGTAAACCGTTTCCTGATACACCGGATGAAGGTGTGATTATCACTTCTGCTGAGCTTTCACCTATTGCATCGCCAGTTTTTGAATTGGGCCCTCCTGGTGAGCAAGCAATCGAATTAGCACGGGTTGTTGACCGCGGCATCCGTCATTCTAATGCTATCAATCGCACAACGCTCTGTATCAAAGAAGGCGAGTATGTCTACCTAGTTATGCTGGATTTGTATATCTTGGCTGATCATGGTAACCTAATTGATGTTTCTTCTTTGGCAGCTATTGGAGCTCTGATGAGCACGAAACTGCCCAAGGTTAATATTTCAGAAGACGGCGATGTAGAATACCTTGAGGAAACTGTTCCGCTTGAAATGGGTTCTCCCCCATTGACGATAACCTTTGCAAAAATCGGTGACACTCTAATAGCTGACCCAATGATTGATGAAGAAAATGTCATGGACGCTCGTTTGTCCATTGCCATTAATGGGGATAATACCGTGTCCTCGATGCAAAAATGGGGAACGGCACCTTTCACCTATCAGGAGATCACGGACTGCGTTGAACGTGCAATCAAAATCGTTAAAAAGATGCGTAAACAGCTTCCCAAAAGGTGAGCAATCCCATGGGACGTACTAAGAAAGTTGGACGAGCTGGACGCTTTGGTGCCCGTTATGGAGTTACCCTCCGTCAAAGAGTCGCAAAAATTGAAGCCAACATGAAGGTTTTACATAAATGTCCTAGTTGTCAAACCAAAGCGGTGCGCCGGATTTCCACAGGAATTTGGAGTTGCCGGAAATGTGGGCACACCTACACAGGTGGAGCCTATATGCCTGCTACCGATGCACAGAAGATTCTTAGGTCATTTCGTGAACGTTCTGCCAGCCGGCGAGAATCGTGATTGTTATTGGGACGACTCGAAAACCCACTCAAAGACTTCGGAGCTTCATTAAAGAACTCGCTCGAGGTATACCCGGGGCGAAATCACTTACTCGTGGTAAGCAAGGCTTTTCAGAATTCTGTGACAGTGCTACAAATCTTGGGGCATCAGGAATACTTCTTGTTGGTGCTTTTCATGGAAACCCAGGCCGTATTGGCTTCCTAAAGTTTTCTGGTGAAACTTGGGAATTTTATCCCCCTACGCTCATTATCAAATCCACACGCTTACTCCGAGAAACAAACTTCACTCCCCCGCGAAAAATCTTGAAACTCTATGTTCTCTCCGATACTCCGCGTGATCAGGTTAAAGCACAGATGTTAGCTTCAGCGCTAAATGTCACCTGCTTGAATCGAGACAAACTTCCGGATATCCAAGGAACTGCAGCCTTGTTACGGGTGGGGCTTTCACGTTATAAATCGATAGATTTTTCGTCTCCTGACGAAAAGCTACTCTTAGGTCCTGCTTTGACAATTAAACACTTTTTGACTCGACCAATGGGAGACCAGAATCGATGGTAAAAAGCTCAACTCATGCCTTCAAGGCCACTACTACACATCCCTTTTTGCTTACTATTACATTTCATGTTAAATCGGTACAAAAACGTGATATTATTTTTAAAGCGCTTCAACCCGAGTTTCCGGCGATAGATTCAAAAAGAGTCAGGTTTCACAGTAAGCCCAGCCAGAATCAAATTGTGTTCCATCTTGCTGCCCAAGATGTCACAGCGTTGCGCGCGACCGCGACATCGTTGATGCGTCTGTATTTGGTAGCTGATGGAGTACACCACTTAACGGTGATAAAAAATGGGTGAAGAGCTTCCACCACGTGTTCGCCAGCAACTTGTTCGTGTTCAGCAAATCCGCGATAGTTTACAATACGTGACTGCCATTCTGTTGCAATCTAGGCAGCAATTGGCAGAAACCAAAAATGCCTTGGAACAAGTGAAGGGATTAACAGCAAAGAATATCCTCTATAAGGCCTCAGGTCCGTTACTCTTCAAAACTACAAAAGCCAAGGCGGCAAAGGCAATGAAAGATCAGACTGAGGCACTCGAAGTAAGAGTCAAATCATTAGAAAAACAAGAGGCACAACTTCGCAAGCAACATGATACGCTTCAAGAGACACTTCGCGGTATGCTTGGTCAATCGGGTGCTGCACCCGCAGGCTAGCTACACGCCAGTGCCTCCCCCAAGAAATCGCCTTATGGACGGCGAGACCATTCCTTGAAACAACTTACTCCTTCGCAATTTTTAAAGACACTACTAAAGAGCGCAAAAGACTCGATTGCCTTAGTTCTCCATCAAAGTGCTGACCCTGATGCATTAGGCAGTGCGGCTGCCTTAGCACAATTACTTCGTTTGAAATTAAAGATAACCCCCCAGATTTTTGCCGAGAGTCTCAATCGGAGTGCAAAAAATATCGCAGAGCACTTCCAAATCCCAATTGCTCCTCCCGAGGACCTTGCTATTCATTCGCTTATTGTCCTAATTGACCTTAACAACATCGAACAAATTGGCAATCTCACGGCACATTTTTCCCAAAAGGACGTCATTACCTTCTGCATTGATCACCATGCTCCACATAAGGATCTACCTCGCCTCGCGAAATTTGTCTTGTACGATGATAAGGTTCGATCAACTGCGGAACTTGTCTTCGAGCTCTGGCGCGCGAGTGGCATTGCTCTCCCAGCTGAGATAGCTACGCTCTTAGCTAGTGGGCTGGTGTATGATTCTCGGCATTTTCATATCGCGGCTCGAAGTACTTTTGAAAATTTTTTAGCAATGATTCAGAATGGTGCTAACTATGAGCTAGTGCTTAGGCTTCTCTCTACTCCGCTAGATAAATCGGAACGGGTTGCTCGAATAAAGGGTGCACAGAGGGCGGTTATCTATGATGAATTTAACCTTCTCATTGTTGCCACCATGATACGCTCGTATGAGGCCAGCGTGTGTCGTGCTCTTATTGGATTAGGTGCAGACATCGCAATTGCCTGTGCGGTGAAAAAAAATGAAGTGCGGATAAGTGCACGATGCACTCGCAAAGTACACACTGATTATGGACTTGATCTTGCGAAAGATGTCATGGAACCTTTAGGTGACCATATTGGAGGTGCAGGAGGTGGACATGCCACTGCCGCGGGGGCTAATGGATCTGCCACCAGTGATCATGCTCTCGGACTAGCGCTCCAACTAATTCGCAAAACACTAAAAGCACATCGTGCTACTTCTGAGTCCACGTTGGATCGCAATGCCGATGGGTGACCTAGGGTGAGTGTGGAAATCAATCAGCTCTCTTTCACATACACGGGTTCTGAAACCAAAGTATTAGACGATATCACCGCTGTAATTCCCAAAGGGGCTTTTTTCGGACTCGTCGGACCTAGCGGATGTGGAAAAACGACCTTGGCAAGATGTCTGAATGGCCTGATTCCTCATTTTCACCCGGGTAAAATCGAAGGATCGGTGTTAATTCAGGGCTTAGACACCCAAGAACATCATGCCCATGAACTTGCTCAAAAGGTAGGCTTAGTCTTCCAAAATCCCGAAAACCAGCTCATTGCGCCCACAGTGGAAAGAGAACTTGCCTTTGGTCCTGAGAACTTAGGCGTTGCACGTGGTGAGATTCGGAACCGTGTTGAAACGTTGCTTCAGCAAATTCATCTCGAACATCTTCGAAACAAGGCACCCTATGAATTATCAGGAGGCGAACAGCAACGGGTGGCGATTGCAGCTGTGTTAGCCTTAGAACCCGAAATTTTGGTGTTAGATGAACCCACCGCGAATCTTGATCCCCTCTCCGCCTTTGAAATCTTGCAGCTTCTCTCTCAACTTAATCGTAAACTGCGATTGACGGTTTTACTTATTGAGCACCGTCTGGAATTAGTACTTCCCCATATCCAAGAACTTCTGGTTCTCTCCGAGGGGCGTCTTGTTGCGAAGGGACCACCGACCCAAGTATTTAATGACCCTCTTGTTACCGAAATTGGCGTTGCGGTTCCACAACTCTTTCAGCTTCTGAAACAAGTCGACCATCCTCGTATCCGGTCAGCTAATCCTCTTTCCGTTGATCAAGCTGTTAAGCTAATCCTGCAGGAGGTAGGTAAGTGATTATCTTTGACAACGTTTGGTTTGAGTACGAGGTCAATGTCCCGGTGCTCTGCAATCTGAGTATGGAAATCCAACCGGGACAAGTGATCGGGCTAATGGGAGTGCACGGTGCTGGCAAAACGACCTTAGTTAAGCACATTAATGGGTTGCTAAAACCCAGCCGCGGTGGTGTCTACGTTGACGGTATTGATACCCGTGACACTTCAACAGCTGAACTCGCAAAAAAGGTGGGTTTTGTATTCCAAAATGCAGATCATCAGCTTTTTGCCGATACGTTGCAAGCGGAAGTAGGATTTGCGCTCCGCAATCTTGGCTATCCTAAAGCAGAGATTAATGAACGGGTGTCACGGTTTTTGGAGCTGTTTGAGCTCACTCGTTATGGAACGCAATCTCCTTTCCTGTTGAGTGGGGGGGAACGAAAACGGTTAGCTCTTGCCTCCGTGTTATGTGTTGAACCTAGCACGCTGATTTTGGATGAACCGACTCAAGCCCAACATGCGCTGCAAAAAAGCAAGCTTCTCAAATTCATTAACTCCTTTCGCAGCCCTGAGCATACCTTGATCCTTGTTACCCATGATGTGGAATTTGCGATTCAAGCGGTTGATCGGCTTATTATTCTCTCTCAAGGGTCCCTACTTGCGGATGGGAGTCCACGGCAGATTCTAAATAAGCCTAGTATTCTGAAACGCGCTCGCTTGCTAGCTCCGCAACTCAGCCAGTTTGCCCATCATCTCGCTGAACATATTCCTCAGTTTCCCACCGATATTACCAAATTCCCCGACGCAGTGGAGGCGATCAACCAACTTTTTCGGAATCGGAGGTAAGAAATGGATGGCAGCTATCTTTCAGGCATTCCGGTTCAAACAAAAAGATACCTTCATACACCGCCTTGATCCCCGTGTGACCTTCTTTATGGCGGTCAGTTATTCCATCATTGGTATGCTTTTTCTCGAAATCATTCCTCTGCTTATTATCTTGTTTTCCATGTTTCCTTTCATCTTTCTCGCTCGGTCGGTTCGACAATGGTCCCAAAGTCTTCGTGGGCTTGCTTTTCTCGCTGGGTTCATCCTCATCATTAATACCTATTTTCTTTCCTTCTCATTTGCTGTTTCTACGGTCCTTCGGTTGTTGGTGTTAATGACTGCCTTTTCTCTTTTCTTTTTGACCGTCCATCCCGATGATTTTGCCCTCGCGCTCATTAAATTACGTGTTCCCTACGAGTTTGCCTTTGCGTTTTCTATGGCAGTTCGGTATGTTCCAACTATTGCTACAGAAACCGAGACCATTCGTGATGCCCAAATGTCTCGAGGGTTAGAATTAGAACGTGGAAATATTCTCCAACGGGTTCGGAACTATATCCCAATTCTTATTCCTATTATTGTCAGTTCCATTCGTCGAGCCCTCCAAGTGGCCGAAAGTCTTGAATCCCGAGCCTTTGGTTCCACAAATACACGGACTAGCCTTTATGAACTTCGCTTCCGAAAGCGCGACTATGCCATTCTTGTCCTTACTACGTTAGGTCTCCTCTTTGCTATCTACTTCAGGTTCTTTGTACGAATTCAGGTCCCATTTCTCCTACCAGATTGGTTTTTCTGGCACTTTCCCTTCTAACGAGATGAATAATCCGATGTATCCGAAGGTGATACTGTTAAATGGCTCCCCTGTTCCTTGAGGAAGTTGTGATAGGTCATACAATCCATCAGGTTGGCCTCTTAGGTTGCACACTTTCAGCCTCTGTTCTTCCTGCCAAATTGCTTGAAATCACGCAGCAAATCGCCATGAACCATCAGCTTGAATTTCTATTGGTAGATGCTGATCGGGTAGCGAGTGCCGACCATCTTTTATTCGCGACGATCCATGCATTAACGGCGTTTCACCATGGCACTCAGCGAGCCTCTACTCTCACTATGGAAATCCTTCGATTTACTGCTGCCCAACGCCAAATCTCCGAAGCCTTAGATCTCCTTGGGATTTCCGAATCAACGGAACATTTGGGCGGTGTTCTCATTACCTCAAAGCGTGCTCAACTCGAAATCGCTTATGCCACATTTCTAAAATTAGCGAATGCCACCGATGATTCGTCGGTGTTAGATCTTACCTCGGTGAAAAAAGAAAAGGTGCTTCAATCAATCTTTCAAATTAGTACGAAAGAACTGAATACGATTGCTCACTCAAACCGCGTGCGAGATCGACGGAGTGCTCTCCAAAAGCTTGTTTATGATCGGTGTGCTCTGCTGGCAATCACGCGTTAGGGTCGTCGAAGAGTCACAATCTCTTTTTCACGCAGTAAAGCAAGCCCGGTCACCGGTCCTAAGATTTCGACGGCCACAATCCAGTCATACTCTTCCAGGTCGACTTGCCCTGGAAACTGAATCGCGATTTCATGTATGAGCTTCTTTCGGTCAAGCTTTGTGTCTCGGCGATTCAAATTTACTCGAAACTTTGCAGTTTTTTTCATCCGTTTGGCAAGCTCTTTGCTGCCCTCCCGAATCGCATCTAGGGTGCTGTCCACGACGAGGTCGATGGGGTGAAGTTTCAATAAATCCCGAACAATCCAGGGCATCTTCTTTACGATTTGGCTAATCTTTTGAACAAAGGCGTGGGTATCTCCATCGTGTTTTGCGACGACCAAGCATGTAATTCCTGTCATTTTACACCATTCTAACGATCCCAACTCTGGATTCTCATCCATGATTCGTCGGAGTTCTTGACAACTTTCTGCCTCTTGGAATCGGCGACAGGATAACAGTAAATTAAATTGATCGGCAACAGACAGCATATGGCTCAATGGGTGCATGCTTCCTTTTTTAAGTCTTCAGGAACCCTATCCTTATTGCGAAATCCTTACGGTGAATCCTGTGAATCGAACCAGGGTTTGAGTGCAGATGCGGGAATGGCTCCTTCCCGGATGAGTTTTGGGGTGTCAGTAGTACAATCTATGATTGTTGAATCTGCCCTATGGTGTGTGGGGCCTGCGTCTAGAATAAGATCAACTACTGCTCCTAAGTCTGTTGCCGCCGCGTCTGCGGTTCGTGGGCTAGGGGTATCAGATTT
>CAYFXY010000058.1:0-3536 GCA_964347205.1 uncultured archaeon | reverse complement strand
GTTAGCGCTTGTCCCAATGATGGGAAATCCTACTGCTTGGATTATTGCCAACGTGACGGGGTGATCTGGAATGCGAAGAGCGAGGGATTGGCGTGGTCCCAGGATACCGGAGGGGAAAGATTGGCGAGTAGGGACAATGAGGGTTAAGGCGCCGGGCCAAAATTGATTGGCTAACCGCTCTGCGATCGGTGTAAGCTGTCCGACTGCTTGGACTTGGATCTGATCTGCAGCCAGCAGAGGCATTCCTGATTTACCCTTACGTTCTTTCACCTGTAATATGCGGTTAACAACGCTTGCGGTTTTTGGATCACCTGTTAGCCCATAAGCCGTGTCGGTGGGGAGAATGACTAGATGCCCCTCTTGAATCAAGTTGGCTACCTCCTGAACTAGGTGGAGATCTGGTTGTCTTGGGTCGATGTGTTCTCGCCTAGTCATTTTTGAACTATCACTCCTAGAGTAGGTGGTATTCTATGCCTAAAATTTGTTCGAGGGCGTAATCGTGCAGGCAATAATCTTGGCTAGTGGTCGTGGGTCTCGTCTTGTGCCCCTAACTAATTACCAGCCCAAGCCGCTTCTGCCCGTCGCCAACCGCCCCCTTCTTGATTATCTTCTCCAGGCTGTTGATCAGGTTGGATGCACCCACATCTTTGTCACACATGGGTATGCGGGGGACCAAATTGAACAATATCTTACCACGGTTCGGGTTAAGTGCCCTGTGTCGCCAGTCCGGGCCTCGAACTGGGAGAAAGGTCCGCTAGCATCCTTTCTCGCAGTTCTTCCCCTGCTCACATCTGATGCACCTGTTCTTTTGGTGCCAGGAGATTTGTACATCTCGGCACAAAATCTTGCGCTGCTAACTTCGGCTACGGCTGAGATTGCGCTGCTCTATGATCCCTTCTCTACTCGTCCAGGTGCACTTGTTCAACTTACAGCATCCAATCAAATCCAGACACTCACTTCCGCCCTCACTGCGCTCCCCGACCATCATCCCAGTTTACCTGCCCTCCGCGCCTCTCCTGCATTCTTCACTCAACTCCTTGAAGAATTTCAAGAACTTCCATCAACCGTTTTTGCACTCCTCCAACATTGGCTTACAAAAGGGTCTCCCCTTTATGGAATTCCGATCTCGGATCCCAGCTGGTTTGATGTGGATACTCTAGTTAGCCTGGTGCGATTGAATCATTACCTGCTTACCACCGGGTGGGCACCTACGCCACTTCCTCCGGGTACCTACGTTCCACCTGATATCTCCATGGAGGGTCCGATTCAGAGTGCAACCCTCACACTAGGTCAAGATTCGCGCATTCAAGGACCAGTATTAGTAGGCGCTCGGGTCAGAGTTGATAGGGACTGTGTAATCCGTGATGGAACTACGATCGGCGCCGAAGTCACAATCCATGCTAATTCAGAACTCGCGCGCTGCATCATTTTACCCCATTCACAGGTCCCACCCAACACGGATATTTATGATGCTGTGGTTGATGCTAGGGGGAATATTCTTCGTTAATCTGAATGGATGCGATACCTGTGCCTTCCCAATTTCGCCTACGACGAGTGTTTGCTCCCTTGGTTCGTCTTCTTTCCCGTGGATTCATTCGGCTTGGCATCTCCCCCAATGCCATCAGTATCTTGGCGTTTCTCTTTGCACTTCTAGGGGCACTTCTTCTTATATTAGCTAACTCTTATCTTCTCTACGGTATTTTGGTGTTCTTCGCCGGTCTTCTTGATGGCGTTGATGGAGAAGTTGCCCGCCAGACCCATCAAACTTCAGCAACTGGTAGCTTTTTGGATTCCATGTTGGATCGTGTTGCTGATGTTCTAATACTCTTACCCTTTCTATGGTTACCGAATCCCTTTCCGCAATGGGGACCCAACTGGTGGTGGGTCACGGCTGCTAGTACCGGGGCGCTTCTGGTCAGTTATGCCCGCAGTCGCGCTCAAGCCGCCGGAGTTGAGGACACTGATGTTGGACTGGCCGCTCGTTCCGAGCGGCTATTCATTCTCATTCTCACAAGCCTTTTGGGGTTTGTATTCCTTCCGCTACCCTATCTGGGGTTAATACTCGTGGCGATTTTGAGTCATTTAACGGTCATTTATCGTGGCTTACAATATTGGCGTCAATTACGCGGGATGGTACCTCCGAAACCTTAAACCAAGGAGTCATACAGCCCCCAGTACCATGTCATTTCCGATTTCCGTGATGCATAGCTCAGGACCTGAAGCCTTGGCACAAGCGGTTAGCAAAGAGCACGTTATCGTCTTAGTTGACGTGCTCCGCGCCAGCAGTACTATTATCACGGCTCTTGCGAATGGCGCTTCGAAAATAATTCCGGTCCCTACTGTCGAGGAAGCCCGAGAACGTATCTATGCGTTTCCCAATGGGTTTTTGGCGGGGGAAAGGGCTGCGCACCCTCCCGCGGGCTTTGACTTTGGGAATTCCCCCCGCAGCTTTCTCACGCCACGGATTAAAGGGCATCCAATCATTCTGACGACTAGCAATTTTACGCGAACCTTGGGCAAACCTCCTGAGTCTGCCATCATCTTAGTTGGGGCATTTCTCAACATTGATCACGTTGCATTCACTACCCGTTCCCTGGCCATGAAACTTCAGCGACCAATTTCCGTAATCTCTGCGGGGAGCATTCATGGATCCTCCATAGAAGATGATTTTACCTCCCATCATATCATCATCCGGATCAAAGACCCCGAAGGTCCACCCAGCTTTGCTGATGTCAGTGATCTTGCCCGAGAACTGTTAGTGAGTCGCCATGGAACTCACTTAGTGCAGGCGGGCTATGAAGAGGACATCTATTTTTGTGCCCAACCCAATCAATATCGTCTGACTCCCATTCTCCACGAGGGCGCATTTATCCTATTTTCTCCTGAAAATCTTTCCATCAACTTTTAGGTGGGATTCTTCTGGCAAAATTCGGGATTTTTGTCGGCTGTACCACGGTTTGGAATTTTCCGATAAACAAAGCTATTTATCCGATGATATCGTGTTTCCGAATGCTACTGATTTCTAGAGTTGCAACTCACGCCTAGGTGATAAGGCTATCCGTCCATCTGTGCACATTTGAGTCTGGGAGGTCGTAATCAATATGAAGGGAACCCGGTTGCCGTCGGGCCTTCATATCGTCTGTCTGGCAATCGGTCTCACAATAATGGTTTGTGGAGGGCTCCAACCCTTTTCACCCAGCATTCCGTTTTATCGTTTCCCAGCCACCCTTCAGGACCCCTTGCTAGGTTCTCCCTTTATATTGACTCCCCTTCGCCTTCCTAAATCGAGCATCCAGACGCCCGATTTCAACGGGTCTCTGTTTGCGCAATTACGGTGGTATCAGCAAG
Organism: uncultured archaeon; assembly: GCA_964347205.1. Lineage (GTDB taxonomy): Archaea > Asgardarchaeota > Hermodarchaeia > Hermodarchaeales > Hermodarchaeaceae > Hermodarchaeum. The sequence continues at coordinate 188 of CAYFXY010000058.1, read as the reverse complement.
CTAGCTGGCAAAACTGGGATAGCCGGACAGATTTCTCAGTAAGCTTAGAGCAGGGTCTGCTCAGTCGAGAGACCCTCTCGTTCACGCACATCACCCCTAAACCGATTCAGCTGGCAGTAGAAGATTATAGCCCCGCGAACTCGCCCTATGAAGACTACATTTGGGATAATGAATATTCCTATATGAGC